>WFWH01000001.1 GCA_015491245.1 Patescibacteria group bacterium
CATGCCACACCGAGGCCGCCGCTGTTATGGGGCGGAAATTCCCATCCGAACATCAGCGTCTTCATGGAACCAAGAGGCGAGTGATACGGCGCACGTTTAACCGCCCGCCTTGCGGAATGCGCAAAACCGCAACCGCACACGGCCGCACCTCTGCGTACTGGTTAAACAACTTCAGTATACCCCCCTTATGCGCGAAAGGTTGTTGATAACTCACCTCCCTTCCACGATGCGCCACCCCTTGGCGAGCAGCGGCTCAGCTTTTTTGTACTTGAGGGTCTTTTGCTCCTTTCCGTCGGATATGGTGACCTGCTCGTTGCGCCCATACTTTCTCGCGGCACGCAGCTGAGTTGCGGGCGATGCAGTTTCCCGCTCCTCCGCGCCGCCAAAAGCACCCGCGGTAGGATGATACGCCACCAAACGCGCGGGCACCTCGGCGGGAGGAAGCTCCTGCGCCAAATGGGGGAGGCGCGCGGCGATGGTTTCGGTTATGTTCCGCTCCAGCTCTTTGAAGAGGTGCAGGCCTTCTTTGCGATACTCAATCAAAGGATCACGCTGGCCGTAGGCGCGCAAATTCACGCTGCTGCGGATGTATTCCATCGTCTCCAAGTGCTCCATCCAGAGCATATCTATCACCTGCAGCGCCAAGCGGCGCAGTGCGCGGGAAAATTCCTCGCCCAGCGCCTCCTTTTTCTCTGCGAGCGCTTTCTGCGCTTCCTCACCCACTGCGGCGATGTCCTGCATCAACTCCTCCAGCGCTTCCTCCTCGCCCAGCAAAATGCGGCGGCGGCGCGCGTAGATGCTTGCGCGCTGCACATTAAGCACATTATCGTACGCGAGCACGCGCTTGCGGGCGTCAAAGTTGAATCCCTCTATCTTGCTTTGCGCCGACTCAAGCGAGCGCGTGATGATAGAATTTTGTATCGGCTCGTCTTCGGGAATTTTCAATTTCTCCATTACCCCCTTTACCATGTCGGTGGCAAATACCCGCATGAGCGTATCTTCCAGCGACACATAGAACTGCGTCTCCCCCGGATCGCCCTGGCGCCCCGCGCGGCCGCGCAGTTGGTTGTCAATGCGGCGCGCCTCGTGGCGCTCGGTGCCGAGCACGAACAGCCCCCCCAGCGCCTTCACCTCTTCATAGGCGCCCTCGGGCGCGGGATTGCCGCCGAGCTTGATGTCCACGCCGCGCCCCGCCATGTTGGTAGCGATGGTGACGCGCCCCTTGCGCCCGGCCTGGGCGATAATCTCTCCCTCACGCTCGTGGTTTTTCGCGTTCAAAATCTCATGCGGAATCCCCTCCTTCTGGAGGTACGCGCTCAGCTCCTCATTCTTTTCAATAGAAACCGTGCCGATGAGCACCGGCTGGCCCTTTTGGTGCAGCTCCTTCACCTTGCGGGCAATGGCCTTCATCTTGCCGCGCTCGGTGCGGAAAATGAGATCATCGTGGTCAATGCGCTGCACGGGGCGGTGCGTGGGAATTTCCAGCACCTCCAGTTGGTACACCGAGTAGAACTCCTCCGCCGAGGTGAGCCCGGTTCCCGTCATGCCCGCCAGCTTCGCATACATCTTGAAGTAATTTTGGTAGGTAATGGAGGCAAACGTGCGCGACTCCCTCTGCACCGGCACGCCCTCTTTTGCCTCTATCGCCTGGTGCAATCCCTCGCTCCAACGCCGCCCGGGCTGCAAGCGCCCCGTAAACTCGTCCACGATAACGATTTGGCCGTCACGCACCACGTAGTGGTGGTCGCGGTGGAACAGCGCCTTGGCGCGCACCGCCGTTTCCAGATGGTGCACATATTTGATGCCCTTGTCGGTGTAGATATTCTCCACATTGAGTGCACGCTCCGCCTTTTCTATGCCGGCGGAGGTGAGTTGTATTGCCCGCATCTTCTCATCCACCGTGTAGTCCACGTCCTTTTCAAAATTGCGCACAATGGCGGCAAAGCGCTCATAGAGGTTTTCCGACTCTTCGGCGGGCGCGGAAATGATGAGCGGCGTGCGCGCCTCATCAATGAGAATAGAGTCAATTTCGTCTATGATCGCAAAGTGGTGGCCGCGCTGGCGCAGTTGTGCCGGCTCGTACTCCACATTGTCGCGCAAATAGTCAAAGCCGAACTCGCTGTTGGTGCCGTAGGTGATATCCGCCGCGTACGCTTCCTTTTTTTCCACGGGACGCAAAAATTCGTGCACCACTTTAAACGAACCCAGCGCGTCCCTTTCCTTGTCCTCTTCCGAATCCTCTTTTTTATGCGCGGGGTCGTAGCGGTAACTCCCCTCACCGGTGACCACTCCCACCGAGAGGCCGAGGAAATGGTAAATCTGTCCCATCCATACCGCATCGCGCCGCGCGAGGTAATCGTTCACCGTAACCACGTGCACCCCCTTGCCTGCAAGCGCGTTAAGGTAGGTGGGCAGGGTGGCGACCAGTGTCTTTCCCTCACCGGTGCGCATCTCGGCAATGTTGCCGCGGTGCAGCGCGATGCCGCCGATGAGCTGCACGTCGTAGTGGCGCTCCCCCAGCACGCGCCGCGCCGCTTCGCGCACTACCGCAAACGCCTCCGGCAAGAGATCGTCTTCCGTTGCCCCTTCGGTGAGGCGTGCGCGGAACGCTTCGGTTTTTGCGGCGAGCGCCGCGTCGTCCAATTTTTGGATTTCCTCTTCCCACTCATTAATGGTGCGCACCAAGGGATCCACCGAACGCAAAAAGCGCGTCCCCGGCGTTCCCGCGACCATTTTTTTCAGCGCACTCAACATGCGGGCACCATTGTAGCATATTTGCCCCGCACCCCGCGGCGGGGCGCGGCGCCTGCCGCCACACACCAAAAAACCCGCTTGCCAGCGGGTTTTTTGGAACGACAGGCGCAGCGCGCACTAGCGTTTGCGGCGTACGGTCTTCTTTTTGGCACTCTTGCGCGCCGTCTTTTTCGCGGCCTTTTTTACCGTGCGCTTTTTTGCCGCTTTCTTCACCGTGCGCTTTTTTGCCGTTTTGCGCGCGGTGGTTTTCTTCGCTGTGCGGCGCTTTGCCGTCTTCTTTGCGGCTTTACGCGTCGTCACCTTCCGCGTAGTGCGGCGCGCCTTTTTCTTTGCAGCCATGATGGTTTTCATATTTAGCACTGCTAATGAGAAGTTTGTATCGACCTCTGCACGCGTGTGCACATGCAAATGCACGTGTCACTGTGTGTACCTGTATTATCGTGCAAAAAAAATTGCGCACAACGTTTTTGTATCTTTATTTGTGGATAACTTGCATAAAAAACCTGCGAAAGAAAAAATTACGCGTAACGCAAAAAAATGCTTTATCAAGAAACGCCATGTACATTCTTAGTTGCAGGTAAAAAATCCTCGGTACATACGCGCATCCCATCGCGCGCACCAATACCTACCTCCGGCTCTATCGTGAGACCGGTTTTTTCGCGCACGATGCGCGCCACCGCTTTAGCAAAACCAATTGCCGCACGCGCAGTGGCACCCTCGCGCGTTACGAGCACCAGTGCGTGCTTTTCATACAGCCCCACATCTCCTTGCCATACCCCTTTGAGCGCGCACACGTGCTCCAAAATCCATGCGAGGGAAACCTTCATCCCTTTTCCTTGCGCATGCAGCGGCACCCCGGGAAATTGCCGCGCCAACTTCTGCGCGGCGCATGGCGTTACCACAGGGTTTTTAAAAAAAGAACCCGCCGTACCGTATTGCAGCGGCGAGGGAAACTTGCGCGCGCGTATTTCCAAAACCGCGCGGCGCACCTCGTCGGGAGTAAGGCGCGCGGCGGGTTTCCGAAACGGAAAATGCGCGAGATCGCGGTACGCGAGGTTGGGTGCCGCGGTGCGCCGAAGGCGCAAGGTAATCCCTGCGATAAGGTAGCGCCCCTGTTCCCGTTTGAACATGCTGTCACGGTACCCGAAGGCGCACTCGCGCGCCGTGAATCTGCGCCACCGATGCGCTTTGGTGTCGTATGCCTCCACCGCGGCAATGACCTGCGCCAGCTCGGCGCCATAGGCGGAGATATTTTGCACCGGCGCAGCACCCGCGCGCCCGGGAATGCCCGAGAGGTTTTCCAAACCCCAGAGCCCCTTTCGCACCGCACGCGCCACCACCGCGTCCCACGGCTCTCCCCCCGCAACATGCAGGAGCACCGTATCCCCTGCATCCTCCCACACCATACCGCGAGTGCGCAGGAGCAATACCGCGCCGCGCCACTCGGGCAGGAGCACGTTGGAGCCGCCGCCGAGCGGCAGGAGCGGCAAGCGCAGGGCCGCGGCGCGCAGGGCCGCGGCGGCGACCTCTTCCTTGCGTTCCGCTACAAAAACCATGCGCGCCGCGCCCCCCACCTTAAGCGTGGTGAGAAAACAAAGGGGAACCCGCTGCAACACGCGCATGGCATAAAGGCATCCGCCGCACCTGCGGAGAGCGATGCGCAAAACTCCAAACGAAAAACAAAATATTTGAGTGCCGTTCGCTCTCCACAGCTGTGGCGGATGCCCACACTCTAGTATAGGGCAATGGGGTGATGGTATTCAAGGCGCACCGTAAAGAATAATAGAAGAAGAATAATGGTATACTCCTGTTATGCGGAGTAATGCCCTGACACCGGAGCGCCTGCAGGAAATTGCGCAAAGAGAAAAAAACGTGCGCGCCTCCACTACCCTGCAGCGTATTGTGGCACGCTTTCGCCTCTCGGACAAAAAGGTGCTGGATATCGGTTGCGGTTTTGGAGAATATCTCCAGTGTTTTGGCGAGGGAAGCGTCGGCATTACCACCACCCCGGAAGAGGTTGCCTACGGCGTCCACATAGGGCGCGATATACGCCTCGGCAATGCGGAAGCGTTGGATGAAGTTTTAAAACCCAAAGAATCATTTGATGTCTTTTGGGCTAATAATCTTTTGGAGCACCTCCTATCCCCGCATGCGTTTCTGGTGAGGTTGAAACAATTCGCCCGCCCGGACTCCCTCTTGATTTTAGGGACTCCCGTAGTTCCCATGGTGCCCGCGTTAACGAAAATAAAAAAATTCCGCGGCGCACTCGCTACCCCTCATATTAACTTTTTCATGCTGCCCACTTATCGCCTCACGGTGCAATACGCCGGCTGGCACATAGAAGAAATAAGCCCGTTCTTTTTCTCCTCTTCTCTACTCAATCGCTGGGGCGCACCCTTTGCCCCGCACCTCTACCTCGTCGCGCGCAACAATCCCCACTACCGCTATCCCCCCAAAAAAGTAAAAGAGTGGGAACATGATGCGCGCTACCGCCCCCTGCTCTCCCTCATGGGAACACAAAAAGAAGATGCGCGTGAATGACGCGCGGCGCGTGCCTCATCTCCCATTTCCCTCCCCCACAACGCAAAATCCGCCCCCAGGCGGATCTCGCGTGTTTTTCGTTGTTTGGAGTGCGCCAGCACTCACATGCTATTGTACCGGCACACGCGCGGTTGTCAACACACTACCGCGGGTACTTGCCACTCTTGATATCGGCGATAAATTTTTCTCCCTGTGTTTTAAATGCGGGGTTTTGCTGTATCGCGCGCTCAAGGGTGGCAATTGCCGCGTCTTTGTCGCCCTCAGCGAGGTACCCCGCGGCAAGCGACACGTATGCCTGTGTATTTCCCGGATCCTTTGCCACGCGGTACTGCAAGATGGGAATGATGCGGTCGTAGCGCTTGCCCATCTCGTACACGCGCAAGAAACGGTCGTCATCCAGTATCGGCGTCCCGGATGCATTGATGAAGTATCTCCCCTGGGGATTGCGCAGGCGCGTATTCCCTTCCGCATCAAAAAGGAGCGCCTCTCCCTCGTCGTAGCGGTTGTTATACATGAGGCCGAGCGCATAGAATATGCGCGGCGTGTCAAATTGCGGCGCCAACTCAAACGCTTCGCGGAACAGCGCGAGCGCCTTTTCTCTTTGGCCGAGGCCGATGTAGCGCGTGCCCAGTTCCAAGAGAATGGTTTGCTTTTTGGGCGAAAGCGCGCGCGCATTCTCCAAATAGGGTATCGCTTCGGGCAGGCGGTCTACACTCGCTAAGAAGGTGCCCATGAAGAGCTGGGTGCGCGCATCGTGGGGAACGCGCCGCAGCTGTTCTTCCATGGCGCGCGCCGCGGCGTCAACAAACTGCTGCTTGCGCGCGGCACTTAGGCCGGGAAGGCGGTACACCCGCGTGGCGGTTTGCAAAAATTGCTCACGCGTCTCTTGCGCGCCGATAAGATCTACCTGTAGGGCACGTTCATACCGCTCCTGTACGCGGCCTACCAACTCTTCCCTCTGCTGAGGGTCCTGCGCGCGCACGACAAACTGCATAAGGCGCAGCGGCTCTACCAAATTTGCCGCCGCGTTCATGGGGCGCACGTTGGCGAAATATGCAAAGAAAAGCGCCACCGCAAATGCCACCGGCGCCACAATTGTCGCTGCCGTGTTGGGTGCACACTGCCACCGCACCCCTATCGGCTCCCGCCCGTGGGTAATGCGCACATGCAGATAGGCAAGCAGTGCGAAGTACAAGATATAGCTGGTGAGATTATCAAACACAAAGAGATTGTGGAAGAAATAGGCGGCAAGGAGGCCCGTCCACAGCGCCCGCTCCCAGAGCGGCAGGGGGTGGCGCTCCAAACGCGCGAAGAGGCGGCCAATCGCGCTTTTTGCCGCCTCTTCCCTCTCCTCTTTTTTGCGCGGCGGCGCATAGAGCCAAAGGTAGTACAGCGCCACACCCAAGAGCGAGAAGTACAAGAAGGCGCCCACCGCTCCCCCCGCGATGAGCCAGTCAAAGATAATGTTGTGCGTGCGGTCAAACCACGGCTCTTGCTCATACATGTTAGGGTTGTAGTACTTGTTGAAGACGAAGTTGAAACTTTCCTGCCCCCACCCGAACACCGGCCGCTCTTTGAATCCCTGCCACGCCATGTCCCAAATCATGAAGCGCGACGCCACCGTGCCACCGCTTAAGGAGATGGTGGCAAAACGCTTCAATACAGGGCTCTCCTGCACCAAAGGAGTGTCTTTAACCATAAAGAACCCCGCCACCACCACGAGCACTGCCGCCACCGCGCCGGTAGCAATTTTGCGCAACAGCGGATTGCGCCGCTCAAACAGCGCCACAAGGGCGCCGGTGAGAAACGCGCCGCCGAGAAAGCCGAGAATGGCGCCGCGCGTTGCGGTGTAAAAGAGCATCACCGCCTGCAGAATCGCCACCAGCGCATACGCGATCCTCAACCAGCGCACCTCCCAATACTCACGCATGAGATACGCAATGATAAAGAGATGGAACACCGCGTAAATGGCGAGATAGGTGGGATTGCCGAAGGTCACATCAATGCGCGTTCCCTGTGATTGCCCCATGAGGTACGGCCAAAGCTGCGCGAGCCCTTTGATGCCCACCACTGCGGAAACCGCAACCGTCGTATTGAAAAACGCGCGCCACATTTTTTCCGTGGTGA
>WFWH01000002.1 GCA_015491245.1 Patescibacteria group bacterium
CCCACGCCGTAGGCAATGAGTGCGGCAATGCCGCCCACACACAGCATCTCAACGCCGGAGCTTACCACTCCTTTTTGGGTAGCGTAGGAGCGCAAACCGCCCACCACAAAAAAGGCGAGAAAAGTGACCACAATAGAGGTGGTAAAAGGATCACCGCCCGCATACGGGAAGAAAAAAGGCGTCAGTGGGACACTACCCACCACTACAAACGCCGTAAACGTGGTGACCGCACTCCATAGGGGATGTACGCGGCGCGGTGCATTGCCGTGCGCGTATGCTATGTCTCGCGCAGATTTCTTGGCGAGATAGCTGGAGCTTCCCATGGAAAAGCCGTCCGCGAGCAAATTGGCGATACCCAGAATGACAACCACCCGCGGCTCCAACCCGGCACCCATGGCGCTCGCGACCACCGCAAACGTAGTAATCATCCCATCATTGGAACCATACACCGCATCGGGGAGGTAACGTAAAAAATGCAAAAACATACCGTACTGTATAAAAGTAACCCAATTGCTATACTTCCACCATACGGTGAGCGGCAATCTTGCAGTAGCCATCTTCACCATAGGGAGGACGCGGCACCTCTTCTTGGGCGAACCACACTTCGGGCACCCCGATGTCGGCGACGTAGAGATCGCCCACGTACGGCAATGCGGAAGGGTCTTGCAATCCCTTTTTGGGGAGCGCGAGCGCCAATGTAGCATCGGCTTCCATCACCGGCGCATGCACTGCACCCTCATCCGGATCCAACCCCGAGGGCATATCTAGCGCCAGTACCGGCGTGGCTACTTTATTTGCAAGCGCAATGAGCCGCCGCACCTCTCCGTACGGTTCTCCCTGCACCCCATACCCCAACAGGCCGTCCACCACCACATCAGCGCGTTCCATAAGCGCCGTGAGCTCCTCATCGGTCGCATCTTCACTCACCCCCATCATGGTGGTATCGGGGAGCTTTTCAAATTTTACCTTCGGAACAGGCTTGAGAAACAGCTCGGGGCGCGAGAGGACCACGCATACCTCACTCCCCTCCTCCTGCAGGATATGTGCGGCGCGAATTGCGCCCGCCCCGTTATTTCCCGGCCCCGCCAGCGCCGCTACGCGCCGCGCGGTGGGGTAGCGCGCGCGCTGGAGCGCCGTGAGCGCCCGCGCCGCACGGTCCACCATTTTTGCGAGCGGTATTTTGTATTGGTGCACCATCCGCTCATCCAAATCTTGCATCTCTATTTTCGTGAGGTAGCGCATACTCTACTTTTTTAGTGACGCCCGCCACAGCACTATCCCTTACTCCATCTCACCTGCAATCTCAAGGAGGCGATTGTACTTTGCCGTACGCTCTCCTCGCGCGGGCGCACCTATTTTGCACCCGTCTGCCCCTACCGCAACCGCAAGGTCTGCCAAATACGTATCCGTGGTTTCCCCGCTCCGGTGCGACACGATCACCTTCCAGCCATACTCTCGCGCCTTGCGCACTGCCTTCAGTGTTTCCGTGAGCGTTCCCACCTGGTTGGGCTTAATAATGATACCATTCACCGCGCGCGCCTCGTGCGCCGCTGCCATGCGCGTGAAATTGGTGACCGTGAGGTCATCCCCCACCACCCAGGCACACGCGCCCAGCGCGCGCACCAGTGCCGCATGGGAGGTAAAGTCGTCTTCGCCGTACGGGTCTTCCACGTAGCGCACGCGGCGGTTGCGCACCAGCTCACCGTAAAAAATATGGCCGGGGAGCTTAGCGGTGCAAGAGGAAGCCGCCACATCAATGCCGTAGTGGATCAATTCCTCCTCCAGGCGCAATTTTTTGCGCGCCGCTTCAAAGTACTCCAGCGGCTCCAGCGGATTCTCGCACCGAGGCGTGTAGCCGCCCTCATCACCCACCGCGGTTGCCTGTGCGCCACAGCGCGCCGCAATAACTTCCCCTAATTCTTGGTAAAAGCGCACGAGGATGTGAATGGCATACTCGAGGTGTGCTACTTGCGGAATTACCAGATACTCCTGAAACGGCAACCCGGAACCGGCATGCACGCCGCCGTTTACCATGTTGGACAAAATATGCGGCAGCGAGGGCGCAAATCCCCCCTGCGCGGCGAGCAGGCGCCATAGGGGCATTCTCTTGCGCTGCGCGTGCGCCTTCGCATTCGCCACAGACAACGCAATGAGTGTGTTGGCGCCTAGGTGCGCCTTGTCCTCGGTGCCATCCAAGGTGAGCAACTCCCGGTCAAACTTCTCCTGATCCTCCCAGTTGCGCCCCACGAGCGCAGGGCGCAGCTCCCCCTCCACCGCTTGCACCGCACGCGTAGGAGAAACCACGCGCGCCTCATGCGCCCCCGTGCTTTTCCCCTCCGGGGCAGCGCAAACCGCCACGGTGCCGTCACTGAGCTCCACGTACACCGCAACGGTCCACGTACCGCGCGAGGTCAAGACGGGCCGTGCGCGTATATCTGCGGTAGTCATACGGCGGTCACCACGTTACGCGGCTCCCCGCGCGCAAAAGAGGCGAGATTTTCCAGCGTGGTATCTATAATGCGACGGAGCGCCTCATGGGTGTTGAACGCACTATGTGGCGTCACAATGACATGGGGGTGGTCAATGAGAATGTGGTCCGCAATGAGCCGCGCCATTCTCTCAGGATCATTTTCTATTTTTTGGAAGAGGCGGAGTTCATCCTTCAGAAAGTGCTCCTCTTCGCACACATCCAGGCCCGCACCCCACAATATCCCCTCGTGCAGCGCTATGACCAGTGCGCGCGTATCTACCACGGGGCCGCGCGAAGTGTTGATGAGCACCGCACCCTTTTTGATATTCCGAATATTTTCGCGGTTAATGAGATGATGCGTTTCGGGAAGATAGGGGACATGGAGCGTAATCACGTCACTCTCGGCAAGAAGTGTGTCCAAATCCACGTAGCGTATTCCCTCCCGCGCCGCATAGGCCTCATCGGGGAATTTGTCGTACGCGCGTATTTCCATGCGGAATCCTTTACCGATAGAAATGGCGCAGCGCCCTATATTGCCGGTCCCCACCACCCCCAGCACTTTGCCCGCCAAATCAAAGCCGCGCAGCGCGTGTGGGTTGAATCCCCGCCCCTCGCGCACCTGTTCATAGCCGTCAAACACCCGCTTGGACAAACTTAGTAACAGCGCAAAAGCGTGCTCGGCAACTGTGTTGGAGCCATAGGTGGGTACGTTTACCACCGTGATATTCCGCTCCTTGCACGCGGCAAGATCAATGTGGTCAAAGCCGGTGGAGCGCGTGCTCACCAGCCTGAGCGCAGGAAACGCATCTAGCACCGCACGCGTCACAGAAGAATCCACGAACACGCTTATGGCTTCCACATCGCGCTCCTCGGGGAGCGCGGTCTCAGAGAGGGGGTGCGCATAAAAGCGGCACACATGCGCAGCGCAGAAATCAGATGCCGCAATAGCATCCCGCTCCCATGCTTCTGTGATGAAAAATGCCACCTTCATAAGGAACGCTTGCAATCTTAATCATGCCGCACCTCTCCTCACGGTGCCGCGCGCGCCGCGCGCTCTTTCTCGGCAATGAGCGGCAATGTTTTAATCACCATGTCGGGTGAGAGCGAAATGCTCTCAATGCCGCGCGCCACAAGAAACTCTGTCACCTCCGGAAAATCCGAGGGCGCTTGGCCACAGATGCCGATGTATTTACCGCGCTCGCGGCAGGTAGCAATGGCAATCTCCATCATTTGCAGTACCGCGCTGTTGCGCTCGTCGGCAACCCGCGCCACACACGCCGAATCGCGGTCTAACCCCAATATCAACTGCGTCAAGTCGTTGGAGCCGATAGACATGCCGTCAAACCGGTCCAAAAATTCGTCTGCGAGAATAACGTTGGAGGGGACTTCACACATTACGTACACGCGCAGGCCAGGATCTTTTTTCCTGTCTAGCCCATGCTCCGCCATCACTGCGAGCACCGCATCCGCCTCTTCCAACGTGCGGCAAAAGGGCACCATGGGCACTATGTTCTCAAGCCCCAACACGGTACGCGCACGGGCGAGCGCACGGCACTCAAGCCCGAACGCATCGCGAAATGCCTCGTGGTAATAGCGCGAAGCGCCGCGCCAGCCGATCATAGGGTTCGCTTCCTCCGGCTCATAAAGCGCACCGCCGATGAGCGTACGATACTCATTGGTTTTAAAATCGGAAAAGCGGATGATAACGTCGTGCGGGAAAAACGCGGCGGCGATTTTCGCCACCCCCTCCGCGAGTTCTTCCACGTAGTATGCGCTCTTGTCTTCATAGCCCACGGTGAGGCGCGCGATCTCTTGTGCCACGCGGCGCACGTGCGCATCTTCTGAGTTTTTCAGCTCCTCGTAGTGGAGGAGCGCATTGGGATGAATGCGCAGCTGTGAGGAGATAATAAACTCCAACCTGCCCAGCCCAACGCCCTGCACGGGAAGAAAATGGTTTTTGAGCGCCTCCTGCGGCGAGCCGATATTGACCATGATTTTCGTCTGGGTCCGGGGTATCTTCTCGAGCTGATGCTCCTCCTTGGTAAACGCGAGAGCGCCACGCAGCACGAGCCCTTCCTTTCCCGAAGCGCAGTCCACCGTAACCACCTCGCCGTCGTGAAGCGTCGCCGTTGCATCGCCGCACCCCACCACGCAGGGAATACCCAGCTCACGGGAGACAATTGCCGCGTGGCTGGTTCTCCCCCCCTTGTCGGTAACAATGGCGGCGGCAATTTTCATGATCGGCTCCCAGTCGGGGTCGGTGATTTCCGTCACCAGCACTTCCCCTTTTTGGAACGAGCCAATTTCTTTAACGTCGCGGATAACCCGTACCGCCCCCGTGGCGATTTTGGTGCCCACGGCCGTGCCGCGCGCCAACACGGGACCGTCCTCGGTACGGGTGTACGACACCACCACGCGCCCGCGTGCCGAGGAGTGCACCGTTTCGGGGCGCGCTTGTACAATAAAAAGGTCCCCCGTTTTGCCGTCCTTTGCCCACTCCATATCCATGGGCTGCGGGCGGCCGTAGCGTTGTGAAAAATGCTGCTCTATGGCAACCGCCCATCGCGCCAATTGCGCCACCTCCGCATCTTCAAGGCAAAAACGTGTGCGCTCCTCTTCTAGTGCCCCCACCACCATGCCACCGGTTTCTCCATATATCATTTTTACCTCCTTCGCGCCCAAATCTTTGGCAATAATACCGTCCAGTCCTTTTTCTAAAGAGGGCTTAAACACCATAAATGCATCGGGGGTCACCTTCCCCTGTACCACCATCTCACCCAACCCATACGAGCCCTCAATAACGACCACCTTATCAAACCCGGTTTCAGGATCTATAGAAAACATCACCCCGCTCGCTGCTAAATCGCTGCGGACCATCACCTGCACCCCCACCGAGAGCGCCACACCGGTATGCGGAAACCCCTTATCTTCCCGATACGAGATGGCGCGATCGGTAAAAAGGGAGGCAAAGCACCTTTTGGTATGCGCAACGACCGCTTCCTCTCCCACCACGTTCAGATACGTTTCCTGCTGCCCCGCAAAAGAGGCACCAGGAAGGTCCTCGGCGGTGGCGGAAGAGCGTACCGCCACATCTGGTTTCTGGTACTCTGCCACCAACGCACGGTACGCGTGCGCAATTTCCTCCCGCAAATCGTCGGGGAGGCGCGCTTCCATGATGAGCGCCCGCACCTGCGCGCCGCGCGCCTGCAGGTCTTTAATATCCCTTACGTCCAGTTTGGCGAGCACCGCCTGTATCTTTTGGGTAAGGCCCTGCGAATCCAGAAAGTAGCGATACGCACGTGCCGTCACCGCAAAGCCATCGGGAACCCGCACACCCAGGGGCGCGAGCTGTGCAACCATCTCTCCTAACGCGGCATTTTTTCCCCCCACCAGCGGCACATCGTCAAGGGAAAGCTCACGGAAAGGGATAATATTCCTCTCCGCGCGCGCGGGAGGCTGTGATGTGGCGGGTATGGACATCAAAGCAACGCGCTGCGCTCTCGCTCATTCCTTCATGGCGATGAGGAGATCCGCAACGTTACTTCCAGTATACCCCGTCTCTAGTACGTCCTCCAACTGTGCAAAAAAAGGAGAGGCGTCAAAGCGCGCGCGGTACTTTTCGGCGATGAGCCCCGCCTCCTGCGCGCGGCGTCGTGTCTCTGCGTCCACGAGTGCCCCCGCATACGGCCCATTGTCTCTGCCGTCACTCGCGCAGGCAAGCAGAAGTTCGCCTTCATGCAGGTGTGACAGCGCACAGAGGGCGAGGTGCTGATTGCGTCCTCCTTTCCCCGCCGTGTCGCGCACGGTGACCGTAGTCTCACCCCCATACAAAAGCACGGTACGCGGCGCGGCGTGGTGGAGGGTATGGGTGATGGTGCGCGCTACCTCCTCTGCATCCCCTTCCAATACATCGGAGGCAATCTCAGCGGCGTATTCTAAACTAAACGCGGCACCACGCATTGCGGCAAGCGCGATGCGATTGTTGACTGCCACAACGTGAGAGATGCGCGAAAAGAGCGCGGCATCCTTGGGTGTCTCCAATAAGTGGGGCGCAAAGCGTGCGGCAAGCGGGGGCGCAACGCGCGCGAGGACCCGCAAGGCGTCCTCTTTCGTGGAGGGATCGCGTACGGTAGGGCCCGAAGCTACTATGCTAATATCGTCCCCTGGCACATCGGAGAAAATAAGTGCCACCATCCGCGCAGGATATGCGCGTGCCGCCAAGTTGCCGCCCCGCGCCAGGGAGAGGTGCTTGCGCACCACGTTCACCTCACCGATGGGGATACCGTGCTGAAAGAGTGCGCGCATCAGGAGCGTCTCTTCCTCGCAGGTGTGGTGTGCCGGCTGGCACAACAGCGTGGAGCCGCCGCCGGAGATTACCGCAATGACCACATCTCGTTCTCCTGCCCCATCTAAGAGCGTGAGAATCTCTTTCGTATACGCGACATTGTCTGCTGAGGGAAAGGGATGGGTACCGGCGCGCGCGCGTATGCGCGTAAGGGTTTCATGCGCGGCACGCACATCCACCACGATACCATCATCAATACGGTCGCCGAGTATTTCCTCAAGCGCACATGCAGCTTCCAGTGCACACTTTCCCACTCCCACCACCAAAAGGCGGTTAATTTCATCCCACGCAAAGCATTGTCCTGCAATGCACACCCTTTCCGTATCAGCGGTGACTGTCCGACGTATCGCCTCTCGCGTGCGTATTGCATGAAGCCCCGCCCCTAGTATGGTGAGCGCCGCGATGCGCTGCGGCGTGCGGGAAATCGCCGCGGCATTGCGCAACCATGGAAAGCGAGAGCTCATGGAGTAAACGCTTACTGCATTAGTGTAGGGCAAAAGTATGTTTTTTGCTAGAATGCATGGTGACAATCCTCATGAGGCACCCACACTCCTCCCGCCGCCGCACTGGCATTGCATTGGGGCTTACCGTTGCCGTATTACTCTTCACGGCACTGGGTATTGCGCTGCGTTACCGCACCCCCTCCAGCGAGGGGCAACTTGTACTTGCGCCAGCACAGCGCGTGCTGGCGGTGGGTGCCACCACAAGCGTTACCGTTATGCTACGCACCCGCATTCCCGTTGCCACGGTTGCGGGGAGCATTGTTTTGCCTGATGAGGTATCCCTCTTGTCACTAGACCCCTCGCGCTCGCTCGTGGAGCTGTGGACCCAAAAGCCCACCGCCCGATCTGCCAAGATCATTTCCTTTAGGGGCGGTATTGCCAACGGCTTCCAGGGAACTGGTGAGGTATTCACTTTTGTGGTGCGTGCAGATACGCCAGGAACCGCGGAGCTCCTCGTGCTCGACCCCCAATTGCGTACCCGTAAGGGGAAAGGGGGCAATATTGCGGTAGTGTCCGAGCCGCTGATACTCAAAATACAGCGCAGGGAGAGCGCTGCGCATCCCTCGGAATACATCGGTACTGATAACACTACACAGGAGGTAGCAGCCTATGGGAGAATTACCGCTATGGGATACGTATGTGTGGGGTATCATCTTCCGGCAGCACGGGCGCTTCAAAGCAGGAGGATGCAGAAACACACCCCACATACGCGCTTTTCCCAGTGTCAGCGCGGAGGCGCCTTCCTGTAACGCTGCCGCTTGGGGATGCGTACCGGCGCCAAAGGATGTGTTGCCGCCGCGGCACTTTCATCCAGCTCCCGGGAAATGTGCGCCTTGGTGCGCGGAAAGCCATGAACGAGTTGCGCGTGCAATGCGCGCTCCCTCCTGGTAAGAGGACGCGTTTTCCCCTCTTTTTCCCAAGAGCGCGCACAGCGCGCGACGCCACTCTCCAGCGGCGCAAATGAATCCGCCTCTGC
Organism: Patescibacteria group bacterium; assembly: GCA_015491245.1. GTDB lineage: Bacteria > Patescibacteriota > Minisyncoccia > Phycocordibacterales > UBA12088 > WFWH01. The sequence goes on from WFWH01000002.1 coordinate 8,295, forward strand.
CGTACGCGTTCGGGCGCGCACTTTCCCTGCCACGCGTGCGCCTCCCTGCCACACGAGCCACAAGAGCACCCCCAGAAGAGTAAGGGCGCCCATAAGCGTCGCCGCCATGGAGATATAGCTCACTGCAATAGAGCCAAAGAGCAGAATCTTTGGCTGGCGCACCGGTATTAACGGAGTAGCCACAGTATTGCTCTCTGCGCCTTTCTCATTTCGCACTTTCAAAAAGATTTCATATTCTCCCTCGGGGGCCGCGGCGAACGCCTCGAGCGCAAAATTGCCGTTTGCATCAGCGCGCGTTTCAATGGTGGCACGCGCCATTCCATCGCGGCGCACCTGCGCCACCACGCGACCGCGCGGATAGGTGGTACCGCGCACGATGAGGGGGCTCCCCACCGATACCACCCGGGGGACCTCTCCCAGCACGGGCGCCTTCAGTGGTGCCACGACGAATGAAACGGTGGTGGCAGTGCGGTTGCCGGCCCAATCGTATGCTGCTACCGTAAGCGCGTGCGTACCCGGACCTTCCGCAGAAATCGTGTAGCGCCCCTCCTCATCCGGCGCCCACTTTTGCGGCGGCGCGCCATTAAGCGATGCCGTGAAGTAGGCAATGCCCGAAAAGGCATCCTCTCCCTCAACAATAAAGCGCACGCGCGGATCGGTGCGGTCGCGCCGCGCGTACTCTTCTATTCGGGTGAACTGCGGAGGGGTAGTATCCACGCGCAGAGGGTAGTGCTGTACCGTACCCCAAACACCATTGTCCTTTACCTGGAGGTGAAAATACGACACCCCGTCGGGAAGGTCCGCGTAGCGCATGGTGCGCGTGCCGGGTGCGAGGCGGCGCATGGGGACGCCGCGAGGGTCTTGATCCAACCCCACACGCACCGCTGCCGCATCTCCCGGGAGTTGCCAGCGCAACAGCGCGGTAGAGGTCGCATACCAACGCATCGGATCGGGATGCGTGGATGACTGAATTACCCCTCCTGGCGCCACACGTGCTCCTGCGGCTTGCGCCACAAAAGAAAGCGCCGGAAGTACCTCCCGCGCGGTAATAGTGTAGGCACCGGACCGCAATTGGCTCAAAATATTAGTGGCCCTTCCGTTTGCCGCTAGCACCGCCGCTCCTTGGGAAAACCATACTTGGCTGGCTTTGTTACGCAGTGCGCGCAAGCGCACCGAGAACAGGAGCCCCTCTGCTCCCGAAAAGTCACTCCCCGGTGCAACCGCCCCGGAAAACACAATACGGCCCTCATCGGAGTTGTAGGAAGGCGGTGTCACCCATGAGGAAAAAATAGATCCCTCTGTTTCAATGGCTACCAGTTCCCAATCCTCCTCATCAAAAGCTAGTGCTCCCTCCGCCGCATTGATTTTCTCTTTGCCGGTATTGACCATTACGCGAATGGTAAATTCCTCCCCAAGGGTAACCAGCGCCGTTGGCGGAGCGACATAGAGGAGTGCATCCTCAGCGCGAACCGACAGAGGAAACAGCAGCACAAGGGCCCACACCCACACCACTGCGGCACATGCGGCGGCAGTGCGCAGAGTTTTAGCGCTCTCGCTCTGTGCCATACTTCCATCACTCCGCAGTGCGGCGCGCATCTCCCGCATCCACATCTGACGCCACTCCCTGCCCCCGCACCGCCGCGCGTGCGGCACTCCCCGCAAGCCGCCGCTGCCGCACGCGCCACCACAGCGCAACCAGTGCCGCGCCGCCCACGAGGGCAATCCCCCACCCCCACAGAGGAATACGGCGATAGGGGGCGCGCGTCTGTGCAGCAGGAGGTTGGTAACGCACCACGCGCGCATTGCCCGCTTTATCCACCGCCTTAACCTCAATCACGCTCCTGAGGCTTTGGTCTTTCAACACATAGGGGCTTGCAGCCACCTCCCACCGCGCGGCGCCTTTTTTTCCGATGGGGAGCACGCCACGGGCAGCGCCCACCTCGCGTACCTCGTAGTGGTCAATGCCGCTTTGTTTGTCCGTCGTGGAGAACGCAATGTAGTACCTGCCGTCCGCCACCGCAGGATCATTGTTGAGCACGATAGAAAATAGCTCAGGTGCCACCGTATCCTGCCGCACACGTGCGAGCCACTCGTCTCGTGCCGGGCGCGCCAAATAGGGAGCAACGGTAAGCACCGAAGACCTCGCAGTGGTGGGAAGCAGCGTTCCCCGCCCGTCATGGGCATACACGCGCGTAAAATCTATACTCACACGCGCCTCCTGCGGCTCTTGGACGGCACCTTGCACCAAAAAGGCAATATCCGCGAGAATGTTGGGGGCGTCGGGGCCATTTGAGTTTCCTCCGCAGTAGCCGCCAGGGATGCCGCCGGAAAACCGTACCACCCCCTCCCCTTTATCAATTTTTGGCACCTCGGGCCACAGCGAGAGTATCGAGCGCCCCCTGCCCACATCCACCGCGGTGAGGAGGTTTCGGTCGTAGCGCACCACTACCTCCACCGCGTTTACGCATGCGCCCTCGGTATCAAGGCGCAACGGCAGTACCACCACATCCCCACGCTGCAGTGCCGCATTTCGCGCGTCAAAGGAGATTATCGCCGCACGCGCGGGGAGGGTGGGAGAGAAAAGCATCCCCAGCACCCACAGCACCCCCCACACCGCACCATGCGCTCTACGCACCCACACGGTATCACGTAGCGTGGAAGGAAACGGTGCCATTGCCTAGAGTATACCGCACATGGGGGTGTGTGTATGCCCTACCCGGTCCAATAAAAGAGCATGATGGAAAAATCCGCGAGTCCCACAGTGCCATCGCGGTCAAAATCCGCCCGCGCTGCGGCGGTGCTCCACTCAAAAAGTAAGATGGAAAAATCTATTAGATCAACCCTTCCGTCCTGATTAATATCAGGACTAATGGGGATATCGACATCCTGTATTCCCACGTAAAAACCTACCAGCTGACTAAATCCACTCTCGCTCTCTAGATTGCGCGGATTACGATAGCGCGCTTTGGCGCTGTGAAAGCGCTCATTTTCAAGGGTGTCGGTGGTAAACGCCACTGCCCACGCACCATCACGCGCACTGGTGGTGGCTATGGTGATAGCATTATCCACCAAAACCTCTACTGAGTGTTCAGGGGCAGCATACCCCTGAAACGTGAGCGACTGCCCCAGCGCCACTTTCTCGGGCACCGCCGCAATGGTGGGGGGAACGAGTATCGTGCTAATGGTGGTTTGCGCTCCCTGCGCTACCTCAATGGTGGATGTATAGGTGATGGATTTTCTCCCCTCTGGATCTTCGGCGCGAAAACCAAAAGTGGCTACACCGGGGGTAAACGCACGGAATGTGTAGGAAAATTCTCCTTCATCGTCAGCGCTCACCTCTTTCTCTACCTCCCCATCAACAAGAATGCTCACCGCTGCGCCAGGGTACGCCATACCTTCCACCTGCACCTCAGTGGGCGCATCTACATCAATCGTTCCCTCGGGCGCGCCATCGGGATCCTTCCCCCCACTGGATCCGCCGCCACCACCCCCACCTCCACCACCGCCAGGGTTCGTGGTGGGAGCGGCTTCATTAAGGCACACGGCACTGCACAGGTCTCCATCTATATTATTCCCATCGTCACACTCCTCACCAAAAAGCGTTTGTAAAATATCGTCGCCGCAATATGGGCCATAGCCGCTGCAACTGGCATTGCAGCGCCTCGTGGCGGTAGAGGTGGCATACGCACCGTCATTATTGGCGCTCCCATCATCACACACCTCATTGGTGCTGATCACCCCATCACCGCAGACACCCACGGAAAGCGTGGTAGTGAATTCTCCTGGGCTGCTCTGCCCCCACACCCACAGCGGGAGCAATGCCACCACAGCCACTATTGCGTACCTCCACCATACGAACCCATACCATCGCCGTATTTGCATATGTTGTAGTGCTACCGGCACTTGCCGCATGCGTGTGTCTGTGCCACCTCCCTTAAACGCCACATGGGACACACCTTACCGGCGTGCACGAGTCCCGCTGGAGTACCGGCATCAGGCACAGCATCGCGCGCGGGAGCTTTAGCCTCCGCACATGCCATACCATAAATTCGTAAATACCCACACGCAGGAAATGCAGCAGTGCCGGAAACGTTACCCCGCTTCAGGGGACCCGCTAGCTTCCTACGTGGCGCACGCGGTGGGGGATCCCACCTCCTCGCGCCACAGAGGTGCCGCGGGTGCGGCATACTGATAATTGTACCGCCATTCAAGAAGTTTGGAAAAATGCTCTAATTTCTAATCTATTGCAAATTTTCTGAAAACACTTCCTCGTCGCTTAATGTACGATGACCTCAGCGCCACGCCACCAGGAATAGGAGCGCCAATGCAAGTGCAACACGGTAGTACACAAACCAGGTAAGGGTAAAGGTGCGCAAAAACCACATGAGAAAATGAATCGCCGCCATGCCAGAGAGAAAAGCCGCCGCCAACCCCGCCACCACGGCCGTCCCTGCCGCCTGTAGTGTACCCTTTTGCCAGAGCGAAAGCGCCTCGAGAGATCCTGCGCCGACGATGATGGGCAGGGCGAGCATAAATGAAAAGCGCGCGGCAGCGGCGCGTGAGAGCCCCGCAAACAATCCTCCCGAAATAGTAGCGCCCGAGCGCGACATGCCCGGCACCAATGCAAGCGCCTGAAAAAGGCCGATGAGCAAACCTTGCCGCAGAGTGGGATACTCCGCCGATGCGCCGTACCGCGCATGCCAGCGCTCCGCAGCCATAAACAATGCGGAACCAGCCAGCAAACCGCCCGCAATCACCAGCGGCGTGCGGAGTGTTTCCGCAACAATCTTTTCCCCCCACGCACCTGCCAGAGCAGCGGGCACGGTGCCCACCATCAACGCGAGAATGAATCCCTTTTCTTGCCGCGCGATTTCCTTGCCGCGCACCCACCGGAAACCATCGCGTAAAAGGCGCAAAAAATCCCTGCGGAAATACATGAGCACCGCTAGCGCGGTGGCAAAGTGCAGCAGCGCATCAAATGCGAGTGCGTCTGCGCCTCGCGCTTCCAATCCCAAGAGAAGGCGCGCCAGAATAAGATGGGCGGTGGAAGAAACGGGGAGAAATTCGGTAAGTCCCTGTACGGCTCCCAGTACTACGGCGGTAACGGTATCCATGATGATGGCTGAACAAAATGTGTTGCCGCAGCAGACGAGGGCGCCGACCGCGGCGCACTGTGCTATACTGGCACTGCTTTAGCATACTAGCCTACGCCGGCCTATGGAAGAGGAATATCAACCTGCCCGCGCACACTCTCCCGCACGCCGCAGCGGCGCGTGGGGTATCGCCGCCGCCATCGTGGTAGCAGGACTCATGGTGGCGAGTGCATTCTGGGCAACCCGCACCCCCTCTACCAGCCCCGTGAAAGAGCCGCCCGCGGCACAAAAGCAAGGTGCCATAGCCATTCGTCCCGTTTCCGAAGAAGATCATATTCGTGGCGATCCGAACGCGCCCGTGGTGATTGTGGAATATTCCGACTATGAGTGCCCCTTTTGCGCGAAGTTTGACCTCACCATGCAAAAGCTCATGGAAAAGTACGGGAAAGAGGGCAAACTGGCGTGGGTGTACCGCCACTTCCCCATTGAGCAGCTGCACAAGAAAGCGTGGCGCATCGCCATAGGGAGCGAGTGCGTTGCGGAGATAGCAGGCAATGATGCGTTTTGGAAGTATTCCGATCTCGTGTTTGCGCAAATGCGCAAACGTCCGCCGGGCAGCCTGGAATTTGATATGACGCTACTCTCCGATTACGCCGAGGAGGCGGGCGCTTCACGCGAGGCGTTCAATGCCTGCATGGAAACGGAGCGCACGCGCCCCAAAGTGCAGGAGGACTACGACGAAGCGGTGAGCGGCGCACAGGCAAAGGGAACCCCCCACAACATCATTATTGCGGGGGGGCAAATGGCGGCCGTGCCCGGCGCACAGCCCTACGACGTGCTGGACCAACTCATCGCCTCCATCCTCAGCGGCCTGGGAGAGTAGCCCCCCGCACCAGCCACGCAGCATTTTTTACGTGCCGCCCGCGTGAGAAAAATAAAATAATAGAGGGAGCATGCGCCACACATCGCTATGCCTCACGCGACTCCTTTCTCTCAAACAGCTCCCGCACCAAGGGGCAAAACGAGGTGGTGCGCGCATCGCACGGATCGCGGAGAAATTCCAGGTGGTAGATGCGGCGCGCCGCCGCGGCTATCTCTTCCTCCAACCGTGCCACTTCCTCATCTGTTATGGAGGCGACATAGGGCGTACGCACCACGCCGCGCGCATCAGGCTCCACGAATTCAATCGCCGCATGCGCCATGGCCGGCTCGTTACGGTGCGCCCGTTGCCAGAGCAAGCGGTAAAACACCAGCTGGCGGTAGTAGTCTCCCGCACCCTGCGCCTTAGTGCGTCCCTCAATGTGGTTGCGTGATTTCGGCTTCCCCGTTTTGTAATCCACCACGCGCACCCCACCCTCCTCCACGAGATCCACGCGGTCCAGCATCCCCCGAAGCGGAAAAGAGAACCCCTCGGGGTGCTGAAACTGCGCCGTGAGAGAAAGTTCTGTCGCGAACACGCGCGGCACCGCCGCGCAACGCGCCTCCCAATAGCGCGCCAAACTCTCTTCCCCTTTTTTGCGCATCTCTTCCCACTCGCGCGCGGAAAGCGGCTTTCGGGAGAGATGGTAGCGGAAGCGGTCTAAGAGGTAGGCGCCGTCCGCGCGCTCTCCGGTGCGCAGGCGCTCATAGTGGTCCCGCAGCGCCTGATGCACCGCATCACCAAAGAGCATGTGGCGGTTGGGCGAGAGGGGCACGCGCAGCAGATTGGCAAAGAAATACTCCCACGGATTTTTGAGAAAATTGTTGAGGGCGGTGACGGAAAGCCCCTGCTCCAAAAAGAGCGCACGCAGGTACTCCTCATCTATCGGCGATACAATGCGCGCCTGCCGCGGCGCCAGCAGCAGGGCGGGGTCAAGGTTTTGCTCAAATGCGTCCCCCGCTACCTCTTCGCGATAGCGCGGGTCTATCTCTTCAATAAACCTGCAGGGGAGCTGGGGGCGTCCCGAGAGAGAGCGGGTCGCATAGGTAATGGTAACCCCGTGCCGCGCACGGGTAAGCGCCACGTAGAAGAGGCGGCGCTCGTCGTCAATGGCGCTTTCCGCCGCATCTTCGGACAACCCGGTGGTCAAGGTAAAGTGCGCAGCGGGGCGCGCGGCGCCTCCCCAGTGTGCGTCGTATGCCTGCACGAGGAATACGTAATCAAACTCAAGTCCCTTCGCTTTATGGGCGGTCATACAGCGCACCGACGGCGTGCGGACGCGCGGACGCACGCTCTTTACCGGCACGCGATGCTCCTCAAGGAGAGAGAGGTAGCGCACCACCTCTGCCATGCCGTAGTCACGGTGCGCTTCCAAGAGGCTCTGTATATCACGCAAAAAAGAACGGAAAAACTCCAGCCGCTCCCTTCCATCTCCGAGGGTGAGGAGATGGCGCACAAATCCCGATTCCTGCGCCACCGTATCCAACACCTCCAACACGCCGCGATTGCGTGCGAGGCGGCTCCAGCGGGCAAGTGCGTTCCCAAGTTCCGCCATCCGTGCGGAATCTCCCACTCCGGCCTTTTCCAAGAGTGCGGGCTGCGCGAGCAACCCATATAAGCTCTTGCCGCTATCGCGCCGCAGGCGCATCAGTTTGTAGATATCCAAGGGCGCTAAACCGGTCACCTCCCAGCACAGAAACGACGCCAAGAGCTCCTCATTGCCGTAGTGTACCAGTGTGCGCAACAGCGAGACGAATCCGCGCAAGAGCGGGTCTGCCAGGACATTCTGGTCGGATTCCACCACAAACGGCACGCCCAACCGCTCAAAATCCGGTATAAACTGCTCCACATCGCGGTTGTTGCGGTACAGCACCGCTATCTCCTCCGCCGGCACCCCTTGGTCTATAAGGTCGCGCACGGCGCGCGCGACATACGCTGCCTCAAATGCGGGTTCCGAGAAAGAAGCCACGGTGATTTTCTCCCCCGTCTCCTCGAGATGTGCCTTGAGCGGCTCTTTCAATTCCACCTCCGCCAACCCCCCCTTCGCAATCATGCTGAACGAGGAATCCAATATGAACTGACGCGAGCGGTAGTTGTCGGAGAGGCGGATGACCTCCGCTTCGGGATACTTTTTCTGGAAATACAGGAAGTTCTCCAGGGAAGCTCCCTGGAAGCGGTAAATGGCCTGCTTGGCATCGCCCACCAGAAACAGGTTGGGCCGGGGATGAAAACTGGCGAGCAATTCCAGAATGCGGTTTTGCGATTGGTTTGCATCTTGATGCTCATCCGCGAGCAGGTAGAGGTATTCTTCCTGCACCGAAAGCAGAAAATCTTCGTTGCGCTCCAGCGCCGCAACGGTTTCCACTATCATGTCATCAAAGTCATAGCGGCGCTCCTCGCGCAGGCGTTGCTCGTAGCGCGCGTACAATTGCGCCAAATCCTCATTCTTTTCCAGCTTGGCCTCCCAAACCACGTACTTCCCTTTTTTCTTTCCCTTGTGCGGCCCTTTCTCGTGGTAGAGGTCCTCAATGGAGGCGAACGCTTCGCGCTCTTTACGCGCGCGGCGCGCCGCCTCCTCGGGGCTGATCGCCTCTTTTTTGAGGTCACTAATGGCGCGCGCCACGTGCGGCAGGTAGTGGTAGGGGCTGCCAAAGGGGCGCAGACGCTTCAGCGGTGCCTCATCAATGAGCGCCTTGAGCAGCTCCAGCTTATCCACTTCGGTTAAAAGCTGCGCACCGATAATGCGGGGATAGGCATCCGGAAAACGGCGAATGAGATCATTGCAAAAAGAGTGGAAGGTATAGATGGCTACTTGGTAGCCGCGGCTTCCCACCATTGCCACCAGGCGCTTGCGCATCGCGTACACGCCCGCCTCGGTGAACGTCAGCGCCAAAATGCCCGAGGGCGGGGTGTCGGTGAGGCGCAAGATGTTGGCGATGCGCAGTGTGAGGATTTGTGTCTTTCCCGTTCCCGGGCCGGCAATCACCATGACCGGTCCCTCAATGGTGTCCACCGCGCGGCGCTGCTGCGGATTGAGTTGCCGATATAAGCGAGAAAACGAAGCATCCATGGCGCACGTGCGTTTTCGGCATTATAGCACGCGCGCCAACGCCCCTTACGGCGCTTCACTGCCCCCGCCTGCGGCGGCACATCGCCTCGCGCAGGAAGCGGTAGCCGCAGCGGTGCGCGTGGAGGCGCCCACGGCGCACTAGTAGTTGCGCAATTTTTTGCTCTTTTCGTGGTGGCGAATCTTTTCAATCGCCTTCGCCTCAATTTGGCGGATGCGCTCGCGGGTCACCCCAAACTGCTTACCCACTTCCTCCAGCGTGTGGTATATGCCATCCACCAAGCCGTGGCGCAGCTCAAGAATTTTCCGCTCCTTGGGCGAGAGATCACCTAAAATATCGCGAATGTGATCGGAGAGAATGCGATGTGAGGTTTCTTGGTCCGGCGCGGTAATTTGGTCATCCGCGATAAAGTCCCCCAAGGTGGATTTTTCATCATCGTCCGATCCTACCGGCGCTTCCAGCGAAACGGTTGCTTGGTCAATTTTTTCAATCATATGAATCTTCTCCACCTCCACGCCCATTTCCGCCGCCACTTCCTCGGGAAGGGGGTCGCGCCCCAAATCCTGCGCCATGCGCCGAAACACCTGCTTGTATTTGGCAATGGTCTCCACCATGTGCACGGGAATGCGAATGGTGCGCGATTGGTCGGCGAGCGCGCGGGTGATGGCTTGGCGAATCCACCACGTGGCATAGGTGGAAAATTTGTACCCCTTGGTGTAGTCAAATTTGTCCACCGCCTTGAAAAGGCCCAAGTTGCCCTCTTGAATCAAATCCAACAGCGTCAAATCGGGACTCCTCCCAATATATTTTTTGGCGATAGACACTACGAGGCGCAAATTGGCGCGCGCGAGGAGGTTCTTTGCCTCCTCGTCGCCCTCCATGACGCGCTTGGCGAGCGCGCGCTCTTCGCTTGCCGTCAAGAGCGGGTACTGGCCGATTTCCCTGAGGTACATTTGGATGGAGTCATAGCCGGAATCGTGGCGGCGGTACACGTTTTTTTTGTCCAGTATGTTGCCTACTGTCTCATCGGAGAGAATATTGCCGCTCTCCAACACCTCAATCCCCGCCGCGGCGAAGCGCTCGTACAGGTCTTCCAAAAAAGCGATGTCGCGCTCCACCTCGGGAAGCTCTTTGAGAATCTCGTCATAAGTGATGTAGCCGCGCTCACGCCCTTTAGCAATTAAGCGCTCGGCGAGTAAATCTTTCTCCGAGGTTTTTTCCGCGGCGTGCGTGCGCGGTACACTTTTCTTTTTTGCGCGCACGGATGCCGATGCAGCGCGCGCAGCTGTGTTCTTTGCGGCGGTTTTCTTAGCGGGTGCACGGCGCGTGCGCGCACGCGCGCGCGTATTGCGGGTTGTAGTTGCGTTCTTTACGGTACGTGTAGTCTTGCTCTTTTTCTTCGCAGTGGCAGTGGTTTTTTTAACGTTCCCCTTCGCCTTAGCGGCGGTGACGGACTTTTTCCCTGCCTTTTTCTTCGCCTTGGAGGCGGCGGTTTTTTTGCGCGTATGTGCGCGTGTTGCTTTTGCCTTTGTACTCGGCATAACAGATATGGTGGAGCAACTATACTACATATGTAGTTGCACCGCAATGCGCTGCAGTAGTTACCTATGCCGTATCTCCCTCATGCAGGCGCAGTGAAATCTCTTGAATCTCACGCAGGAGTGCCTCTGCTTCCTCCTCTCTTCCCGCCGCCTCGGCTGCCGCATGGCAGGCATGGAGCTCTTTAAGCCTGCGCTGCGCCTTTGCGCGCTCCCACTCGTCCAACACTGCATGCAGTGCGGCAATGCGCGCGTGGTGCCCCTCTTCCTTGAGGTACTTGTCTTCGAGCTCAAAAAGCAAACGGGTGCGCGCGGGGGTAAGTGGTGCCATCTCTTCATCTGTCACCAACGCCTCAGCCCGCTGGTGCAGGGCGGCAAGCGACGCATCCGCTGCATCAGCGGATGCCTTCTCTGCGATGTCTTCCGTGTACCACCGCACCGCAACCGCCATACGCTGAAGGTGCTGGTACCGACCTTCTGCAGGCGCAGCAATATCTGTTGTAGCACCGGGCGCCGTGCGCGGCGGCGCGGCGGCGCGCGGTGTCTCCTGTGCCGCCACCGCGATCTCTTCCCGCACCGTATCTTCCGGCACTGAGAGTGCACGTGCGATGTGCCCCGCCCACAATGCGCGGTCCACCGCATGCGGCATAGCGGCCACCAAAGGGAATACCTCTGCGCGCACCGCGCGCACATAGGCGCGCTCGTCGCGCGTGGCGGCGCGCAGCAGCGCGAGGTAGTGCTCTACCACAGGGATACTGCTTTTCACCGCCGTGCGCCACGCCTCGGGGCTCTCCCGTACACAATCGGCCGGATCGCTCCCCTCGGGCAAAACAACCGTCTTCACCTCCATGCCCTCGGCAAGTGCCATGCGCGCCACGCGGCCCAGTGAGCGCATTCCCGCTGCGTCGGCATCAAACGCGACCACCAGATTTGCGGTAAGGCGGCGCAAGAGCGAGAGGTGCTGAGGGGTAAACGCAGTTCCCGATACTGCCACCGTGTTAGGAAATCCCGCTTGGTGGCTCATCACCAAGTCCATCTGCCCCTCCACCACGAGTGCAAAATTGAAGCGGCGTATGGCACCCTTCGCTCTGTCGTAGCCATAGAGCAGCGACGATTTGTCATAGAGCGGCGTTTCGGGAGAGTTAAGATACTTCGCCACTTCCGCACCTCCCTCTTGACCCACGGCGCGGCCCGAGAACGCCACCACGCGCCCCGCGCTGTCGCACAACGGGAAGAGAATGCGGCTGCGGAACCGGTCATAGTAGGTGCCGCGCTCACTTTTTTTGACAAGTCCCGCCTTCTCTAACTCATCCTCGCGGTACCCTTTTTGCTTCAGCGCCTCCAAAAGCGCGCGCCACGCGGCAGGTGCAAAACCCAGGCGCCACGTGCGGCGGGTTTCTTCGCGCACGCCACGCGCCGCAAGGTACGCCTGCGCTTCGGGGGAGGCGGAAAGCTGCGCCGTATACCACGAGGCGGCATCCTCCATTATCTGGTACAGCCGCTCGCGCGCATCTCGCGCCTCTTTCCTCTCGGGCACCAGTGCTATCCCCGCACGCTCCGCCAATATTTTCAACGCGCCGCGAAAATCCACCCCCTCCATTTCTTGAATGAAGGTAAAGATGTCGCCTCCCTTATTGGAGGAAAAACAATAGTACATGCCCCGCTCGGGGGAAACAAAAAACGAGGGGGTCTTTTCCTTGTTAAAGGGTGAGAGGCCGCGGAAATTTTTCCCCGCTTTCGTGAGTTTGACATACTCCCCCACCAGTGCCACGATATCCACCCGCTCCTTTATCTGCTCCACCACAGACGAGCGCATACGGAATATAGTATATCAGCTCCCCTCGGCGGGAATGGAAAGGGAGGAGAAGAAGACGGCGTGGTACCCGCTACGCCTCTTGTGCAGCTGCGGGCTTTTCCTCCGCGGCCTCTTCCTCCATCGCATCGGGAGTGATGGTAAGGCCCTCCTGCACCTCTTCTTCCGCCTCAGGCTCCTGTGACGCGAGTGTCTCCTGGAGTTCGGTGATCATTTGGTACTTCTCGCTGCCGGGGTAGTGCGTTCCCGCAGGAATGAGGCGGCCAATGATGACGTTTTCCTTGAGGCCGCGCAAGCGGTCCTTTACCCCCTTGACGGCAGCGTTAATGAGCACTTTGTTGGTGTTTTGGAAGGAAGCCGCAGAAAGGAAGCTCTGGCGTGTGAGTGAGACCTCTGCAATGCCGAGTAGATGCGTTTCTGCCTCCGCGGGCTGCCCGCCCTGCGCGCGCGCCGCCTCGTTTACCTCCTCCAGGTACCACTCCTCCACAATATCGCCCACATTGAGGTGGGTGTCACCGGGGTCCTTCACCTTTTTACGGGAGAGCATTTGCTTTACGATAACCTCAATGTGCTTACGGGAAATGGAAACGCCCTGCAGTTCGTAAATTTTGCTCGTTTCGCGGATAATGTAGTCCTGCGTTTTCTTTTTTCCCGCAAAGCGGAACAGCTCGGTGAGATTGGCGGAGCCGTCGGTCAGGAGGTCGCCCTTCTCCACTTTGTCCCTCTCTTGTACCAGTATTTTGCGCGGCGGCTGCACACGGTACTCAATTTCTTTTTTCTTCGCATCCTTGGACCCTTTTTCCGGCGCCAAGATGATCACCTTTTCACTTCCCTCATCCCGTATTTCCAAAACGGTACCAGAAATTTGCGCAATGGCAGCCGGCCCTTTGGGCATGCGCCGCTCAAACACCTCCTCCACGCGGGGGAGGCCCTGCACCACATCACCCTGCACGCCCGCCGCGCCCCCGGCGTGCTTGGTGTTCATGGTAAGCTGCGTCCCCGGCTCGCCAATGGCCTGCGCCGCTACGGTCCCAACCGCTTCGCCAAAATCAACCGGCTTCCCGGTGGTAAGGTCAGCGCCGTAGCACCTGCGGCACACGCCGTGGAGGTTTTTGCAGGCCATGGGGCTGCGCACCTCCACCGCCTCCACTCCCGCGCGCTCAATGGCACGGGCGTCTTCCGGTGTCACAAAGTGGTTGCGTTTGAACACGGTGCCGTCCTCCAGCACCACCTCCTTGGCGAGGAAACGTCCCACAATGTTTTTGGCGAGGTCGGTTTCAATGCCTAGCGCACTCTCGCGCGAGATCGTAGCGCCCTCACGCGTACCGCAATCCTCCTCTGTCACGATTACGTCCTGTGCCACATCAAACAGTTTGCGCGTCAGGTATCCTGCCTTTGCAGTTTGCAGTGCGGTATCGGCAAGTCCCTTGCGAGAGCCGTGCGTGGTCACAAAGTATTCAATGGGGGTCAACCCCTCCTTGTAGGAAGTGGTAATCGGAAACTCAATGGTCTCCCCTTGGGTGTTTTGAATGAGCCCCTTCATGCCCGCCATCTGTGTCAATTGCCCCATGGAGCCGCGCGCGCCGGAGATGACCAGGTCATACACGGAGCCGTTGGGATCCATCGCCTCGGGGATCTTCTTCTCTATTTCGCTCTTGGCGTGGTGCCACACCTCAATCACCATGCGCTTTTTCTCCTCGGGAGAGAGCAAGCCTTCCTGGTACTGCGCCTCAATTTCGCGCTGGCGCGCGCGTGCCTCTTCCACAATGCGCGCTTTTTCCTCGGGAATGGTGAGCTCATCAATACTCCATGTGACCCCGGATTTCGTCGCATAGGTGAAGCCGAAGTCTTTCATTTTGTCCAGTATCGGCGGCATCGCATCCAGGCCGTAGAGGCGGATGAGCTCGTCCACGAGTGCAGAGAGCGCGCCCTTTTTCATCTCTTGGTTAAGGTAGGGGTAATCCTTGGGGAGTACGCTGTTGAAGAGCAGGCGCCCCACCGAAGTTTCAAACGGCACGCCGTTGAACTGCGCATACTTGGGGCTGTCGCTCGGCAGCACCTTGATGCGCGCGCGGAATGATACCAGGCCGTAATCGTACGCATGAATGGCGTCATTGGGGCTGGAGAAATATTTCCCCTCCCCTTTTTCTCCATCCACAATTTTAGTCATCCAGTAGCAGCCCAGCACAATGTCTTGGCTGGGAGTGGTCACAGGGGTCCCGCTGCCCGGCTTCAGGAGGTTTTTGTTGGCGGACATAATCTCCCGCGCCTCCAGCTGTGCCTCTTCAGAGAGCGGCACGTGCACCGCCATTTGATCGCCGTCAAAGTCAGCGTTAAATGCGGGACACACCAAGGGGTGGATACGGATCGCATTGCCCTCTATCAGAACCGGGCGAAACGCTTGGATGCCCTGCCGGTGCAGCGTGGGCGCACGGTTGAGCAGCACATGTTTGTCCGCAATAACCTCTTCCAAAATGGCCCACACCTCGGGAATCCCTTCTTCAATGAGCCGGCCCGCGCCGCGAATGTTATAGGCGAGCTCGCGCTCCAGAAGCTTCGCGATAATGAAGGGGCGGAACAGCTCCAGCGCCATGTGCTTGGGCAAGCCGCACTGGTCCAATTTCAATTCAGGCCCCACCACAATAACCGAGCGGCCCGAGTAATCCACGCGCTTCCCCAGCAGGTTCTGCCGGAAGTACCCCTGCTTGCCGCGCAGGTAATCCGACAAGGATTTGAGCGGACGGCGCTGCGCCTGGCTCATTGCTGAGTACGTGGTGTTGCCGTGGCGTATGGAATTATCAATGAGTGCATCCACCGCCTCCTGCAAAATGCGCTTCTCGTTGCGCAGGATAACCTCGGGCGCCTGGATGTCCATGAGCTTTTTGAGGCGGTTGTTGCGGTTAATGACGCGCCGATAGAGATCGTTGAGGTCTGAAGAGGCATGGCGCCCCCCCTCCAGGGCAACCATGGGGCGCAGTGCCGGCGGAATGACGGGAATGGTGGTGAGGAACATCCACTCGGGGCGGATACCCGCGTGGAGGAGTGAGTTAATGAGCGCAATGCGCTTGTTGATCTTGACGCGCTCCAGCGCGCCCGCTTGGTCGCGGCGCGCAATCAGCTTTTCGCGCAGCTTCTCTAGGTCCAGCTCTTTGAATATATCGTAGATTGCCTCCGCACCAATGCGCGCCTCAAAGAGGGTGCCGTAGCGCACCGAGTAGCGGTGGTAGGTCGCCTCATCCAACACCTGCCCTTCCGCCAAGCGCTCCACCTCGGCTTTCGCTTGTATAAACAGCTCTTTCAGCTTCTCGCGCTCATCCTGGGATGCCGCAGCGCCTGTTTTGGACTTGTACTCTGCGTCTATCTCCTTCAAGAGGCGCTTGCGCTCCTGCTCGTTGACCTTGGTGACGATGTAACCCGCAAAGTAAATTACCTTTTCGGTATCTGCCGAGGAAATGCCGAGGAGGGTGGCAATGCGCGAAGGAATGGCGCGCAGGTACCAAATGTGCGCCACCGGCGAAGCAAGCTCAATGTGCCCCATGCGCTCGCGGCGCACAATGGCACGCGTTACCTCCACCCCGCAGCGGTCGCAGACAATACCCTTGTAACGTATCCCTTTGTACTTGCCGCAGAAACACTCGTAGTCACGCGTGGGCCCAAATATTTTCTCGTCAAACAAGCCGTGCTTTTCCGCGCGCTGGGTGCGGTAGTTGATGGTTTCCGGCTTGGTAACCTCGCCGTGGGACCACCCACGGATATCTTCGGGGCTCGCGACTTTGATGGACACCGCGCTAAAATCATTTATGTCGCTGATTTCTCGTTTCATAAGTGCGTAGGTGATTCGTGGGTGGCTAATAACTAGTGCGACTCAGAAGCCGAGGATGGCTCATGGTCGCGCGAGAGCTGCACGTTGAGCGCCAAGCCGCGCAAGTGCCGCACCAATACGTTGAACGCCGCGGGAATGTGCAGGTGGCTGATGCGCCCGCCCTTCACAATGACGTCAAACGCAGCGGAGCGTCCCGCAATATCATCCGACTTTATGGTGAGCATCTCACGCAGGGTGTAGGCCGCACCGTACCCCAATAGTGCCCATACCTCCATCTCACCAAACCGCTGGCCGCCGTTTTGCGCCTTGCCGCCCAGCGGCTGCTGGGTGATGAGCGAATAGGGACCGATGGAGCGCATGTGTATTTTGTCTTCCACCATGTGCTGGAGCTTCATAATGTACATGTGGCCCACCGCAATGTCCTGATCAAAGGGCTCGCCTGTCCGGCCATCGTAGAGCTTCATTTTGCCACTGCGGCTAAAGCCCGCTTTCTCCAGCTCCTCCTTAACCTCTTCCTCGGTGGCGCCGGCAAACGGCGGACAAATAGCTTGATAGCCCAGGGTGTGTGCCGCAAGCCCGAGGTGCAGCTCCAGAATTTGCCCCAAGTTCATGCGGCTGGGGACGCCCAGCGGCGTCAAAATGACATCTACCGGCTCGCCGTCCTCCGTAAACGGCATATCCTCTTCGGGCAGAATGCGGGAAATGACCCCCTTGTTGCCGTGGCGCCCGGCGAGTTTGTCGCCCACCGACACGTTGCGCAGTTGCGCCACTGTCACCAGCACCTTCTTCAACACTCCCGACTCCAAATGGGCGCCCTCCTCGCGGGAAAACACCTTCACTCCGATCACTCTTCCCTGTTTGCCGCCCTCCAAACGCAGCGAGGTGTCTTTTACGTCCTTTGCCTTTTCGCCGAAAATGGAGCGCAGGAGGCGCTCTTCGGGAGAGAGCTGCGTCTCCCCCTTGGGGGTAACCTTGCCCACCAGAATATCGCCCTGGCGCACCTCGGCGCCCACGCGAATAATGCCGTCCACATCCAGATTGCGGAGCTTTGCCTCACCCACGTTGGGGATATCATGGGTGGTCACCTCGGGTCCCAATTTGGTGTCGCGCACCACGCACTCAAACTCCTCAATGTGAATGGAGGTAAATTTGCTGTTCTTCACCAGGCGCTCCGAGATGATGATAGCGTCCTCGTAGTTGGCGCCGCTCCACGACATAAACGCCACCTTCACGTTCTGCCCGAGCGCCAGCTGTCCGCCAAGAGTTGAAGAGCTGTCCGCCAGGAGGTCTCCCTTTTTCACCTTTTGCCCTATGGACACGCGCGGGCGATGATAGATTGCGGACATATCGTTGGTGCGGGTAATGCCCAGCAAGCGATAGGTGCGCTCTTTCTTCTTGTGCTTTACGGTAATGGACTTGGCGTCTACCCCCACCACCTCACCGTCTTCTTCCGCATACACGAGGCGGCCGGTATCGCGCGCGGCGCGCTCCTCAATGCCGGTTGCCACGAGCGGCACCTCCGGCACAATGCAGGGGGTCGCCTGCTTCTGCATGTTGGAGCCCATGAGCGCGCGGTTCGCGTCATCGTGCTCCAAAAAAGGAATCATTGCGGTTGCCACCGAGAAAGGCTGGAGCGTGGACACGTCTACGTAGTGAACCTCCTCGCGTGCCACCATGGCGGGCTCACCCTTGTGGCGCACCTCCACGTAGGGTGCGGTAATGGTGCCGTCATCGTCCACGGGAACGGCAGCGTGGGCAATGTAGTACTTCTCTTCCTCAAGGGCGTTGAGGTACTCCACCTCGCTCGTAACCACCCCGCCTTCCACTTTGGCATACGGGGTTTTTATGATGCCGTACTCATCCACCTTGGCAAAGTTGGAGAGGTGCAGGATCAAGCCAATATTGGGTCCCTCCGGCGTGTGGATGGGACACACTCTCCCGTAGTGCGAGGGATGCACATCGCGCACCTCAAACCCCGCGCGCTCGCGCGTGAGGCCGCCGGGGCCGAGCGCGGAGAGCAGGCGCAGATGCTCCAGCTCGGTAAGGAGGTTCTGCTGCTGCATGAACTGCGACAGCTGGTTGGTTGTGAAAAACTCCTTGATGGACGCTTGGAGCGGGCGCGGGTTAATGAAGTGAATGGGGCTAGAGAGCTCGGGTTCAACCGTGGACATGCGGTCTTGGATGTTGCGCTTCATCCGCGACATGCCAACCCGTATTTTCTGCTGGAGCATCTCCCCCACAAACCGCACGCGGCGGAATCCGAGGTGGTCAATGTCGTCCGGCGCCGCGCCTGGCGTATGATTGTGCGTGATGATGTAGGAAACGATGGTGACAAAATCATCCAAGGAGAGCGTGCGCCGCGAAAGCTCGCGCTCATCCAACGACTTGCCGAAGCGCTGATTGAAGCGGTGGCGCCCCACGCGGGAAAGATCGTAACGCTCCGTGCTGAAAATGGACTTGATGTATTCGCGTGCCGTATCCAGCGTTGCCAAGTCGCCATCGCGCAGGCGGCGATACATTTCCATGTAGGCCTCATCTTCATTTTTTGCAGGATCCTTTTCCAACGTCGCTTTAATGGCGTCTTTCCCGTGTGGCACACGCGCAAAAAGATCCAGCATATCTTTGTCAAAGGTGGCGCCCAATACGCGCAGCAGCGAAGTTACGGGAAACTTGCGCTTGCGGTCTATCTTCACATAAATGGCGCCGTCCGGCTCTGACTCTATCTCAATCCACGCCCCGCGCGCCGGAATGATTTTTGCTCCGAAATAGCGCGTCCCCTTGACGTCTTTGGCAGTAAAGAAAATGCCGCTGGAGCGCGCCAGCTGCGGCACAATGACCCGCTCCACCCCGTTGACGATAAAAGTGCCGTGGGGGGTCATCATCGGGAAGTCCGCCAGAAATATCTCCTGCTCTTTTTCCGTGCCGAGCGTTTTATTGACGAGCTTCACCCGCGCACGCAGTGGCGCCTCAAAGCTGAGCTTGTTCTCTTTGGCGTAGAACTCGTCGTACGGCGGGGTCCCTATTTCGTAAGAAGTAAGGTGCAGTTCAAACTTTTTCTCACTGTAGTCTTTAATGGGAGAGAACTCCTTCATGACTTCCTTAATACCCTCAGTGAGAAGCCACTCAAACGCCTTGAGTTGCGGCTCCACTAAATCGGGTATTTCCACGCGTGGCTTGCGGTAGCGTGAAAAAAACTTTTGCGGTAGGGCGTGGGATTTCACGTTACTCATGGGAAGTTGAGGATAAGGAATAAAGGCGTGGCAAAACTTTCCGCATGGAATGCGCGGTGCGGTGCGCGCTGATACGCACAATCCCGCGCCTCGCCGGTGTGACCATGCAGCTTGCCATGTTACCCAACTTTGGGTAAAGCGCGCATCGCGTATGCGCTATGCGACTGCATCCAGTACATTTAGTGGTAGTGGTGTTGGTGCGGATATCCGCAGAAACATGCACTGCAGCAAATCCCTTGCCGCGTGCATGCGCGCTCACTCACTTGTCTCTATGTCTCTGAGCGAATTAACGAGTAATGTAAGGTATGCAAACGCTTCTCACCCGCAACTCAATCAAATCTGTATAGTGCAAGGCAGTATAAAGTCAAGGGAGTTAAATGTCAAGCACTGTCAAGGGTGTTTTTCCACAGCCACCCAGACTCCTTCGTCCTTATGGAATACTGTATCTCAGGCACCTTTTTCCTTCGCACTACCGTGCTTCTCTCTTGAAGCGGTGCGCCATGCGTCTATCTGGGCATGGTGGCCGGAGAGCAGGACTTTCGGCACACGGTAGCGCCGCCCCTTCCACTCCAACACCTCCGGGCGCGTATACACCTCGCTGCTGGAAGGCCGCTCCTCTTCTAGCGAGGCATACGTACCCAGCACCCCTTTCACTTGGCGCGCCACCACATCGGCAACCACCATGGCGGGCAGTTCCCCTCCCGTGGTAACGTAGGGGCCTATGGAGAGCGGTTCGGCGCGAAGTATTTTCTGTACGCGCGCATCCACCCCCTCGTAGCGGCCGCAGATCATCACTGTATGGCGATACCGCCGCGCTACGTTCTTGGCATACGCGGTATCAAACTGGCGCCCCGACGGAGAAAAGAATATTACCTTTATCCCGCGGCGCGTGGCATTTTTTCCGCGTGCGCGCGCGAGCGCATCTTCCGCAGCACGCAGTAAGGGCAGCGCCTCCAGCACCATACCCGGCCCGCCCCCGTAGGGGCGCCGGTCTATGCGGCGCCACTTGTCGTCAGTGTAATCACGCGGATTGTAAAAGGAGAAGCCAATGATGCCCCTCTCGCGCGCGCGCTTTAAAATAGACTCATTTAAGTACGAGGCAAACGCCTGAGGAAACAAAGTGATGATATGGAAATGCATGGGCAGGAATGGGGGGTTCTGCGCACCAACATGATACCCCACCAGCGCGTGGCGCGCGAATTTGCATGTGCAATACGCAGAACCGCCCCCTGTGGGCACGCAAGGGGCGGCTGCATCCTTCGTATGCGTGAGAGGTGTGTGCGCGCTAGAGCTTTAGCTCTTCCATCGCTGCATCCACCGAGTCTGCCGCGTCATCGGCGGCAGGGGAAGTCGCAGCGTGGTTCGCCGGCGCTTGCGCGGGTGTGGGTTCCTGCGCGCGGCTCATTTTGCCTCCCTCGGGCTCAAGTATCTTGAGGTTAACGCGCGCGTTGTGCTTCATTCCCACGACGCGCAACAGCGTGCGGATCGCCTTGGCGGTAGCGCCCGAGCGCCCGATCACCTTACCCATGTCCTCGGGGTGCACGTCCAACGTGAGCAATACGCCCATTTGGTCCACCGTTCGCTCCACCTTGACCTGCTCGGGATGGTCCACGAGCGCCTTTACCACATACTCAAGAAAGTGTTTGTCTGCTTCCATAATGGCTACGCGAATAATCCTCCTGGTAATGCGGCGCCGCACGCGCCGCGAATGCGTGCAGTGTAGCAAAGTGCAACGCGTCTGTCATCTCGGGGCAACGTGCTCATGTATTGCAGCCCTTTCATTGTGAGAAGAGGCGGGCTATGCCGTGGCCGTTTCTTTTGCGCCTTCCTCCGCGGAGGGAGCGGCGTCCTCCTCCTCCTTTTCTTCTTCTTTGGTTTCAGCGTCTGCTTCGGCTTCGCGCTGGCCGGCATCATCACTCGTGCCTTCGCCATCGTCAGTACGCACTGGTGTTTTGCGTGGGAGCACGTTCTTCTTCTTCCCCTCTATTACGCCCGCACCGACCAAAAGGTTATAGACGGTGTCGCTCGGCTGCGCACCCACGGAAAGCCAATAGCGCGCCCGTTCCTCGCGCAGCGCCACCGTATCGGTGTGCGGATTGTAGGCACCGATCACCTCGCGGTGCTTGCCGCTTTTGGGGCCGGTGGTGTGCTCGCACACCACCACCCGAAATTCGGCATGGTTGCGCTTCCCCACACGCTGCAGTCGTATCTTCAACATAGGTGCACTGCACTGTACCAAAAGGAATAGGGTACGTCAAATGATGCCGAGCCCGCAAAGCGGTAACGATCCCCCCTGTGCCATAAATAAAAATGAAAAAGAGCCGGGTCCGAAGACCCGGCCAAGTAGATCAGGGAGGATAAACGCTTGGGGCGAGGGTGGGCTTGCGTGCCCGCCCCGCCACCACGGTCGGGCGGATAATATACATCCGCCCGACCGTATGCTTACATCGTAGGGAATATCCTTTTATATGTCAAGGGCTCTTGGTATACTGCCGCAGTATGCGCCATGCGCGAAAAAAGCAAAAAGAAAGGGAGGCGGCGCGCACAAAGCCTCGCCACCGCACCGCGCGCCCGCGCACTCAGCGCAGCGGGGGTGCCAAAAAAGGGCGCGCGCGCCTTATCGGCCGCGTAAAGGTAACCTTGCGCGGGCGCGGATTTCTCATTGTGGACGAGGCGCGGGACGCCGATAGCATTGAAATTCCCCGCGAGTGCCTCAACACCGCTCTGCCGGGTGATACGGTAGAAGCCATGCTGTTGCCCCACAAGCGCAACGAGCCGCGCCGTGCCGAGGTGGTACGGATTCTGGAACGCGCCAAAACCCGCTTTGTGGGCACGTTCGTCCGCCACGGCGATCGCTGGTACGTGGACCCCGACGACCCGCGCGTCTATGCCGATATCCTTATTGAAACTCCCGACCAAAAGCGCGCGCGCGAGGGGTACAAAGCGCTGGTTGCCCTCACCGTGTGGGACGACCCAAAGAAGGCACCGCTGGGGCGCGTAGTGGAGGTAATCGGCAAAGAGGGTGAGCACGAAACCGAAATGCGCGCCGTGGCGCTCGCGCAAGGTTTTGACTACACGTTTCCTCCCGAGGTGGCGCGCGCGGCTGATGCCCTGCGCGCGGCGCGGGCGCGCATTTTCCGCGCCGCGCGCGCCACGCACCGCGACCTGCGCGCCCTCCCCACTTTTACCATTGACCCCGAAGACGCCAAGGATTTTGATGACGCGCTTTCCGTGCGCCCCCTTGAGGGCGGCGCCATAGAGGTGGGGGTACACATTGCCGATGTCTCCACTTATGTGAAAAAGGATGACGCCATAGACAAAGAGGCGCAGGAGCGCGCCACTTCCGTCTACCTCGTGGATCGCACCATACCTATGCTCCCCGAGGTGCTCTCCAATGATTTGTGCTCCTTAAACCCCGGCGAGGAAAAATTGGCGTTTTCCGTACTCTTCACCTTTACCCCCGACCACACCCTCTCGGACACGTGGTTCGGGAAGAGCATTATCACCTCCGACAAGCGCTTCAGCTACGAAGAGGCGCAGCAAGTGCTGGACCGCGGCAAAGGCCCCTTTTTTCAAGAGCTCACCATCGCGCGCGACATAGCCCGCACCCTGCGCGCGGCGCGCTTTCGCGCGGGGGCCATTTCTTTTGAGACTGAGGAGATAAAATTCAAGCTAGACGCCGACATGAAGCCGGTGGACGTCCTGCGCAAAGCGCGCCAGGAAACCAATCTCCTCATTGAGGACTGGATGCTACTCGCCAATCGTGCGGTGGCAGAGCGCATCAGTGCGGAGTGCAAACAGCGGCACCCCGAGCCCTGCGTCTGCGTGTACCGCGTGCACCCTGAACCCGATCCCGAGAAAATCATGGAACTCGCGCACTTTGTGGAGGCGCTCGGCTTTCACCTGCCCCATGATAAGGGCGTGGTGCGCGGCGAGGATCTCAATGCCCTCTTTCGCCAGGTGGAGGGGACCGACGCGCAGGATCTGGTGGAGACGGCAGCCATACGCTCCATGGCAAAAGCGTTCTATTCCCTGAAAAATATCGGGCATTTTGGTCTCGCATTTTCCCACTACCTGCACTTTACCTCGCCCATACGCCGGTACCCCGACCTGATGGTGCACCGCATTTTAACGCGTGTCCTCGCAGGCAAGGGCACTCCTTCACGCGAGTATCGCTGGCATGAGCGGCTTGCCCAACACGCCACGGAAAAGGAGGTGGCGGCAATGGAAGCTGAGCGCGACAGCGTGCGCTACAAGCAAATTGAATACCTGCGCGGCAAGGTGGGACAGGTATTTGAGGGGAAAATTTCCGGCATTACCGACTGGGGCATATTTGTGGAAGAGCTGCACTCTAAAGCAGAAGGGCTCGTGCGCCTGCGCGACCTCACCGACGATTACTACTATATTGATAAAAAGGGCCTGCGCCTCGTGGGGCAGCGAACACGCAAGACACTCTCCCTCTGCGATCGCGTACGGGTAAAGCTCACCGCCGTGGATATGGAGCACAAAACGCTGGAGTGGAAACTGTTAACCGTACTGCCGCACGCAACGCCGCCCACGCGGTAAGCCCCCACATCAGAAGGAGTTGTTTTCCCTTTTCCCTCCTTTTCCGCTATAGTGAGAGGAGGTACACCAAAAGGAGGGCCATCTCAATGGCATATCACGCCAAGGATGCCGCTGCCGTGCGTCCGCCGCAGCGCGCGCGCACGGTCCGCTACGTGAACCGGAAGAAAAAGAGGGAGGAGTTCAATGCCCGCGAGTACGCGTGGGTCCGCCAGGGGCGCCGGTGGAAAGGCGTCCACAAGAAAACGGGCGAGGCGGCGTACTTCGTCCTCGTGGTACGCAACCGACGCGACTTCTGGCTGCAGGTTTCTAAGCAAGAGTTTTCTCGCTTCGGCATTCTCTACTGATAATACACCAGTTCCTCACTAGTGCCCGCCGCTTCGCATCCACGACGGCGGGCACCCCTTATGGGGCCCATGCAGCTAATGCGGAAAAGCGCGCGTGCGCGCCGCAGAATAAAAACGCCGCGCTACTCCACCTCCACGCGCTCAATAATAACCTCCTCCACGGGGCGGTCCGCTGCATCGGTGGCGGTGTTCGCAATAGCGTCCACCACATCCATGCCCGCCACCACACGCCCGAATACGGGATGCTTGCTGGTGAGGGGCGGCTTGTTGAAATCAAGCCCCGTGTTGTCGCCCACGTTGATGAAAAATTGGCTCCCGCCCGAGTCAGGGCGGCCCGTATTGGCCATCGCGATCGTGCCGCGCACGTTAGAGAGCCCCTCGCCCTCCACGAATTCGTCTTTAATGGTGTAGCCCGGACCGCCCGTTCCCCAGCGCGCCTTCTCGCGCACATCTTTGGTCAAGGGATCGCCCGCCTGAATCATAAAGCCGCGGATGACGCGGTGAAAGCGCACGCCGTCATAGAACCCCTTGCGCGCAAGCTCCACAAAGTTACCCACGGTAAGCGGCATGCGCGCGGCGTCGAGCGCGAGCGTAATCACTCCCCTGTTGGTAATGAGCCGCGCGGTAATTTCTTGTTTTCCTTCCATAAATGATTTGGTAGCATCGGATAAATCATCAAAAGTACGTACGGCACTTTTAGCACGGGCGCTGGGGCGCGCCTCTCCCGCGCGATCGCGCGCATCCGCCGCTGCATTGGGTGCAACGTCACTGACTGGATTTTCATTGCCCAACCATACCGGCGCGCGCGAGAGCGCAAAGAGTGCCACAAGAAGCACGATAACAATGATACTGATACGTGTGAGCTGCTGCATGGCGGCTATTGTAGCAAAAGCCCCAAAAGAATAAAACTGCGGCGGGCGGGGCGCGCGTCGCAGCTAATCCACATTTTTCTTATGTTAGTTTTTAAAAATTTAAAATCCAACCAAACCGCCCTCCGCAAGGAGGGCAAGCACCGCAGCGACCCACAATATGGTGCGCCGCACGAGCGTCGGAATATCAAGCTCCGACGTTCGTTTGTCTTCTTCCCTTATTAGGGAAGAAAATAGATCATCCATTTTTCCTCCCCTTCTTTCAGCACCCCTCCCGCAGGGGCGCCTCTGTCCCCGTTATACTCCTCTCGCACCAAGATGCAAGCAAAACTGTGCACAGGCCCCATACGCAAAAAACGCGCACCGGTGCGGTTTCTTCGGCGCAAGGGCCGCGGGGTCTGCGGCACCAAAAGTGCAGGAGGCAGCGCATCGCTGCCGCGCACTCACGCTATTTGGCAAATTGTGCCCCTTCTTCAAACTTTACGGAGAGCACGCGCGACACCCCGTCAGCGGCCATGGTAATACCGTAGAGCACGCCGGCGCGGCTCATGGTTTCGCGGTTATGGGTAATGACGATAAGCTGGGACTCCTTCGCGAGCTCCTCCAGCATATCGCCATAGCGGCGCGAGTTCGCCTCGTCCAGCGCCGCATCCGTTTCATCCAAAATTAAGAACGGAGGCGGGTTCACGCGGCTCATGGCAAAAATAAGCGCTATGGAGGTGAGTGCGCGCTCGCCGCCCGAGAGCATCATAAGCCCCTTTACGCGCTTGCGCGGCAACGACACGGCAACTTCCACCCCCACCTCAGCAAGCTCACTTTCTTCCTCATCTTCTCCCGGCATGGCTTCCTCTTCCTCCACTCCCGTACGCGGCGTGCGCCTTTTTTCCCGTACCACCTTGAGGGACGCTTTGCCGCCGCCGAACATAAGCGTAAAGAACGTATGGAACGCCTCTGATATTTTCTCAATGCCCTGCAGGAATTTTTCCTCCAATTCTCTGTCCAAATCTTCTATCAAGGAGCGCAGCGAAGCGGCGGACGCTTCCAGATCCTTTAATTCCCTTTCCAAAAACGCGTCGCGTTCTTTAACCTCCTCATACTCCCGCATAATCTCGTCGGCATTGGCGCCGCCCAGCTCCTCCAGCCGTATCTTCATGCGCTCCAGCTCTTTGCGGCGCTTCTCCTGCGCCGTACGCTCTTCGGCAAGCAGCTCTTCCAGAGGCACTGCTTCCCCCGCGGCGTCTTCCAGGGACACCTCGCGGTACCGAGCAGCGCCCCGCCCCAAAAGCGCCACCGCCTCGGCAAGTTCGCGCTTGAACGCTTCGCGGTCGCGCGCCAGCTGTGCGGCGCGCGCTTCCAGCGAAGAGAGCGTCAGCTGTACCTCGTTATGCTCCTGCATGAGTGCGAAGAGCTCACGCTCCTGTGTGCGCCCCTCTTCATGCGCGCGTACCATTGCCTCCTGAGCCGCGCGAGAACGCGCTTCTAGCTGCGCGGCGCGCGCTTTTACCTTCTCGAGCGCCCGCTCCGCCTTTGCGTATTCGTGCTCAAGGCGCCGCAAAGGTTTGTGGTCGGGTGCTGCGGGGCGCGCCGCGCGGTGCGTGCGGAGAAATTTTTCCAACAGGCCGCGAATATGCGCGGCGATGCGTCGCGCCCGGGAGATGTCTTCTTCCTGCTCCAGCGCCGCGAGCGACTCGTCCGCCTCGCGCACCAGCGTCTCCACTGCCCCCATCGGCACCGTGGCGTGCGCGGCATCTTGTGCGCGGCGCGCCTCGTCGGCAATGCGGCGCTTTTCAAACGCAATCTGCCCCTCCAGCGATCCCAGGGTGCGGTTCAAGCGCTCGCGCTCCTCGCGCACTTCACGAAGTTCTTTTTCCAGCGCGAGCACTTCGGCGCGCGCAGCGTCATCTTCCTCTTGCTTTTCCAACGCGGCACGCAAATGGGCAATGCGGCGGGAGAGCTCCCGTGCGCGGCGCTCCGGTTCTTCGCGCGCGGCGGCAATCGCCTCCGCCTCCGCCTCTAAATAACGCTCCTCACGCTTGAGGTACTCTGCGTACCGTACCTCCAGTTCCTCACGCAGGGACAACGCCTTCTTCAGTTTCGCCACTTGGCGCTCCAGAAAGGAAAGGTGCGGCTTATTTTCGCGCCGGAGCGCCTCCACCTGCTGTTTGTTTTCCTCCGTTTTTGCGAGTTTCTTTTCACTCTCCCGTATCTTGTAGTGAAAAATGCGCAGCCCCAGCGCATCCTCTATCATGGCGCGGCGCTCGCGCGGCGAGGCCGCCAGCACCCTATCGGCCTCTCCTTGGGAAATAATATGGTGCCCCGACGCGCCGATGTGGGCGCGCGCGAGCAATTCGGTAACGTCCTTGAGCCGCACGCGCGACCCGTTAATGAAATACTCATTCGTGCCGTCACGATACACGGCGCGCTCCAAAACCACTGCATCAAAATCCAGCGCTAAGGTGCGGTCGCGGTTGTCAAATTCCACCCGCACCGCCGCGCGGTTTAGGCGGCCGTTTTCTCCGGTATAGATAAGGTCTTCCCCCTTTTTGCCGCGCAGGGATTTGATGGATTGCTCCCCCAGTACAAAGCGGAACGCTTCGGCAACGTTGCTCTTGCCGGACCCGTTAGGGCCCACGATGGCGGTAATGGGCGCGGAAAAGTCAAAGTCGCTTTTTTTAGCAAAAGACTTAAACCCACTGAGCTCAAGGCGTGTGAGGCGCATAACACCCACCAGTATACGCGCAATGCCTGCCGCGGAGAAGCGCTGGCGTGTGCAGTGTGGCGCCAGCGCGTCACACTGCACTACCACCCCTTCTTCGCCAGTGCGTTAAGTGCAGCGTTCTGCTCCGCCTCCTGCTTTGACTTGCCGCGCCCCTCGGCAACCTTTTCATTTCCCGTATACACGCCCACGGTGAAGAGCTTGTCGTGGTCGGGGCCCTCTTCGTGCAGGATGCGGTACGTAGGCGTTACCGAAAGCCGCTCCTGCGCCGCCTCTTGGAAGCGGCTCTTGGGGTCCTGCCACAGGCGGCGGCGCACGATCTCGTCAGTGAGAGGAAAAATGTGCTGCGCGATAAAATCACGCGCGGCGGCATACCCTTGATCCAGGTACAGCGCACCGATGATTGCCTCAAACGCATTAGCGAGAATGTACTGCCGTGCGCGCCCCGTGTCTTTCGCTTCACCGCGCGAGAGGCGCAGGTACTCATTCACGCCCAAGCGCCGCGCGGTGTCGGCGAGGGTATGGGTATTTACGAGCGCCGCACGGTACGCGGTCAATTCCCCCTCAGGCTTGTCGGGGAAGGTGTGGAAGAGGTAATCGGTCACCACGAGCTCCAATACGGCGTCTCCCAAAAACTCAAGCCGTTCATTGTGCGCTAATGTGCTGCCACGGTGTTCATTAAGGTACGAGCGATGCACCAGCGCCTGCTCCAAGAGGCGCAGATCATTGCAGCGGAGTGCCAATTGCTCCGCCAGTTCGGCAATAGGTTTCGGCTCCATGGGGATAGTGTGGCCCCGCCATTCGAGATAAAACGCACCAACCTCTCTCTCGGGAGGCGAAGTTTGAGCGCTTTATCTTGAATGTGCAAAAGGGCGCGTAATGCGAATAAAAGCTGCCACCACCACCACTGGGTGGCGCGCGGCATCAGGTCATTTGCGTGTAGGCGCGCGCGTAACCAATATATTGATCGCCTTGGTCACTATGGGGAGAATATCGTGGTAGAAATTTAAGTCAAGGATATCAGTGATTTTGAACCAGCGCGCATCATCCAATCCTCCTTTCTCCTCCAAGGTGAGGTCCACAAAATCCGCTTCCGCGAGGTAGTACGTCACGTGCTTGCGAATCTTGCCTTTCTCCGGATTCGCGGCGACGTACTCATTTTCGCCCAAAATTTCCTGCGGGCGCACTGTAACGCCGATTTCATCGCGGATTTCCCTTATCACCCCCTTTTCAATGCTCTCCCCCTCTTTGATGCCCCCTTTGGGCAGGGTCCAGTGCCCGAACACATCATGCACGAGTGCAATGTATATCTCATCACCGTCCCGGGCATACACCACTGCGCCCCCCTTGTGCTCTACCGGCATCTTTTCATAAGGCACGGCTTGTTTGGGTTTTGCGGGGGCGCGGCGCGCCTTATTTCTTTTTCCGGTCTCGTGTTTTCCCGGCTCCCCCAACTCTTTGTACACGGCACCCAACACACCGTTAACGAAGCGCCCGCTCGTTTCGCCGCCGAAATTTTTCGCAAGCTCTATCGCTTCGTTAATGGCGACTTTGGCCGGTACCTCTTTGCGGTCGGCAAACAAGAGCTCGTAGAGGCCGATGCGGAGAATGTTGCGGTCTATACGCGCAATCTTGTGAATCGGCCACTCGGGCGCGGCTTTTTCAATGACGAGATCTAGCTCTTTCTGCTTTTCCAACACCCCGCGCAAGAGGCGCTCCATGAAAGGGATATCCTTGGAGCCGGGGGCGAATTCCTCTATGTTGCGTCGCAACATTTCCACGGCGGGAACGTCCTTCTTCCCCTCTTCTAGCAGCGCATCGCGCTCAAAGAGGGTTTGAAGAACAATGGAACGTGAAAGGTGCCGGTTCGCCATGACCTACCTGCGGTTCCCTGCCAGTATACCTAAAAAAGGCCACCTTGGCACTCGAGGCACCAGGGGATGTGGAAAGCGCATTCCGCGCAAAAGCCATGCAATACATTTCCGCTGCACATAGCTATGTAAAAGGGCGCAGCGAACCCACGGGCATGCGCGGCGACCCGCGCATTGGAGCTGTGGAGCGCGTTAGGAGGACGGCTTTTCTTCTCCCGCAGCTTCCGTTTCTGCGCTTTCCTTCGCCTTGGAGGAAGGCGCGGAAGTTGCCGCTTCGGGTATTACGGCATTCCCCCGGTACGTGCCGGTTGCGGGATCCATAAAGTGCCGCAGGTGCGGATGGCCCGTCTTTTTATCAAACGCCACCGCAGGTTTCTTTACCCGGTGGTGCGCGCGGCGGCTGTGCGTTTTGGCGCGCGTCATGCGCATGCGTACCGACATAGTGAGCGCACTATACGGGAAAATCGCCAAAAAGGCAAGCGTGATTCGTGTGTGCGGCGAATATTCCAGAGCGCACGGCTTCACCTCCCACGTGGCATTAACTGTGCCGTAAAAAGCTTCTCCGGTGCGCGGGCGTAGGACCATAGCGGCGCAGAGCGGCGTAGTGCGCGCGCGTGCCGTACCCCTTGTGCGCCGCAAACCCGTAGGCGGGATAGCGGCGGGCCAAGCGCCGCAGGCGCGCATCACGTGTTTCTTTAGCGGCCACGGACGCGAGCGCAATGGGATAGGCGCGCGCATCTCCCCCCACCAACGTGCATTGGTGCGGATACGCGCGCGGCGCGGCAAGCCCGCCGTCCAAGAGCACCAGGCACTCTTCGGGCGGAAGCGCAAGGCGCGCGAGCGCGCGCGCGAGCGCCTCACGGATGGCTGCCGCAATCCCTATCGCATCAATGCGCGCGGGACCCGCCAGGGAAACCGCCCAGTGCATTGCACCTTGCGCCGCAGATGCCTTGAGCTCAGCAAAAACTGCCGCGCGGCGCGCGGGTGTGAGGCGCTTGCTGTCACGGAACGCAGAGGGGAGCGGCGCGTCGCGCGGCAGCGCCACCGCTCCCACCGCAACGGGTCCTGCCAGTGGCCCGCGCCCTGCCTCATCTACCCCCACCACATAGCGCACCTGCGTGGGTAGGGGTACTCCTGCGATCGCCCGCATACGATGGGTATTTTGCTATACTAACACCACACGAGCTACCCCCAATTAATCCCATGCGCGCACCATTCGTCCATTTGCACACCCACAGCCACTACTCACTGCTCTCGGCGCTGCCAACTGTGCCCGAGTTGGTAGCAGCCGCCAAAGAGCGCGACATGGACGCGCTCGCGCTTACTGACGCCGGCAATCTCTATGGCGCCATTGAATTTTACAAAGCATGCAATGCCGCGGGCATCAAACCCATTATCGGGGTGGACTTTTACGTTGCGCCGCGCACGCGGCACGACCGCACGCACCGCGTGGACAACCGCTGGCACCGCCTGGTGCTGCTCGCGGAAAACGAAGCAGGTTACAAAAACCTCATCAAACTCGTTACCGAATCATACCTCACCGGCTTCTACTACAAGCCGCGGATAGATGCAGAGCTCATGGAGCGCCACGCGGAGGGCCTCATCGCGCTCCTTCCCTCTTTCTCTTCCGAGGCATCCCATGCGCTCAAGAACGGCCGGCAAGACGAGGTGCGCGCCATCCTCACGCGCTACCGCGCGTGGTATGGCGCGGAAAACGTGTATCTGGAGCTCACGCACCACCCGGAAATACCCGGCCACCAAGCGCTGATGGCAGCGGTGCGCGAAGCGGCGGCAGCGAGCGGCGTGCCGCTCGCCGCTGCGCACGACGTGTACTACCTCCGGCCGGAGGATCGCCGCGCGCGCGAAACCATGATGCGCATCCAGGGGTCATTCGGCAACCGCAGCGGCTTTGAAGACGACGAAGAGGATTTTTCTTTTATTGATGCAGAGACGGCGGAGGAGTACTTCCGCGAGGTGCCCGAAGCGCTGCACGGAACCCGCACCATCGCGGACCGCTGCCAGCTCTCTATCCCCATGCAGTGGACCTTCCCCCACTACCCCATTGCATCCGGAAGAGAACCCGATGAAGAATTGCGCCACCTCGCGTACGAGGGCGCAGCGTGGCGCGGCCTCTCCCTTGAGGATTCCGCGGTGCGGGAGCGCTTGGACTACGAACTCAAGGTTATCAAAGCAAAAGGGTACGCCATTTACTTTCTCGTAGTGGGCGACCTACTGCGCGAGGCGCGCACCCGCGGCATTTTAACCACCATACGCGGCTCGGTTGCTGGCTCGCTTACCACCTACGTGCTGGGCATTACCAACGTCAATCCACTGGAGTACCACCTTCCTTTTGAGCGGTTTCTCAATCCTGAGCGCCCCTCGGCGCCTGACATAGACATGGACTTCGCAGATGACCGCCGCGACGAAATCATTGCGTACGCCAAAGAAAAGTACGGCCATGATCATGTGGCGCAAATCGGTACCTTCGGCACCATGATGGCGCGTGCGGTGGTGCGCGATGTGGCGCGCGCGCTCAACCACCCGTACGCGGTCGGCGACCGCATTGCGCGCCTCATTCCCATGGGATCCCAGGGATTCCCCATGA
Source organism: Patescibacteria group bacterium (assembly GCA_015491245.1). Taxonomy (GTDB): domain Bacteria; phylum Patescibacteriota; class Minisyncoccia; order Phycocordibacterales; family UBA12088; genus WFWH01. The sequence goes on from WFWH01000002.1 coordinate 40,750, forward strand.
CCATTGACCGCGCCCTGGAAATGAACGAAGAGCTCGCCGCACTCGCCAAGAGCGATCCTGCGGTGAAAGAGATACTGGATCTCGGGCGCCAAATTGAGGGGCGGGCGCGGCACATCGGGGTGCACGCCGCGGGCGTGGTCATCGCCCCGCAGCCGCTCACCGAATACGTGCCGCTCCAGTATGATCCCAAGACCATGGAAAAGGGCGAGGGGAAGCTCATCACGCAGTACGACATGCGCTCCGTGGGCGAGGATGGTATCGGCTTGCTCAAGTTTGACTTCCTCGGCCTCAAGAACCTCTCCATACTCTCCGACGCCGTCGCGCGCGTGCGCGCGCGCACCGGCAAAGAAATAGACATTGAGCGCATTCCCCTTGACGATAAAAAAACGTTTACCCTGCTCGCCAAGGGAGAGACGATGGGGCTATTCCAGCTCAGCGGCGCGGCGATGACCAAGTACCTCAAGGAGCTCAAACCCAGCACTATTTTTGACATCAACGCCATGGTGGCGCTCTACCGCCCCGGCCCCATGGAATCTATTCCCACCTATATCGAGCGTAAACATAACCCCCATCGCATTACCTACCTGGACCCGCGCCTGAAACCCATTTTGGAGCGCTCATACGGCGTAATCACCTACCAAGACGACGTCATGATGATCGCCATCAAGCTCGCGGGATACTCGTGGCTGGAGGCGGACAAACTGCGCAAGGCGATGGGTAAGAAAATTCCCGAAGTGATGGCGGCGGAGAAAGAGAAGCTAATCGCCGGTTTTGTGGCGCACGGCATGACGCAAGAAAACGCAGAGGAGCTCTGGCGCCTCATTGAGCCCTTTGCCGCATACGGCTTTAACAAGGCGCACGCCGCAAGCTACGGGCGCGTCGCCTACCAAACCGCCTACATGAAGGCCAACTACCCCGTGGAATACATGGCAGCTATCCTCACCGCCGATGCGGGAGACGTGGATAAAATCGCCGCAGCGGTCCACGAGTGCGCACGCCTCGGCATACCCGTGCTCCCCCCCGACGTCAACGAGAGCATGGGGCGCTTTACCGTAGTAGAGGGAGCAGACGGCGCGCCGGCGATACGGTTCGGGCTCTACTCCATAAAAAATTTCGGCGAAGGCATTGCCGATGCCATTATCGCCGAGCGTGAGCGGGGGGGGAAATTTGCCTCGCTCGCCGATTTTTTGGCGCGCATCCATGACCGCAACCTCAACAAAAAAACGCTGGAGGCGCTGGTAAAGGCAGGCGCACTGGACTCACTGGAGAACCGTATGCAGATGGCGCAGCACTTGGACCTTTTGCTGCACTACGCGCGGGAATGCCGCCAGAAGCCCGCGGCGCAGGGGACGCTGTTTGGCGCACTGGAGGGGGCCGCACCCCTTACCCTGCCGCCCGCGGATAACGCGGACCCTTGGGAGCAACTTGCGTGGGAACGCGAACTATTGGGCCTCTACCTCTCCGGGCATCCGCTAGACCGGTGGGAGGCGGTGCTTAAGCGGCACGACTTTTCCCTCGCCCATGCCCGCAATGCACCACCCGGCACGCTGGTGGTGGTATACGCCATTGTGGACCAACACAAAGTCATCATGACAAAAAAGGGGGAGCCCATGGCATTCCTCACCCTCGCGGACAAGCACGCCTCCATGGAAGCGGTGTGCTTTTCCGACCTCTACAAGGAAATACGCGCGCAACTCAACACCCACGCTTGCCTGGGCGTCAAGGGCCGCGTTACCGAACGCAACGGCGAAAAGAGCATCGTGGTGGAGAAGGTAAAATTTCTCACGGGCGCCGCACCCTTACGCACTGCCACATAGGCGCATGCCACGTACCATTACGCGCACTAGCGCGGTACCACCGTTATGGTGCGTGTGGCGCTGCCGTAGGGAGGATAATCCAACCGAATCGTGTAGCGCCCGGGCTTGAGCGGGTACGCCTCCGTCGTGTGGCGCATGCGCAGCATGCGCGCCTTACCGGGTGCAAGGTAATAGGTAATCTCTTCCCCTGTATTGCAGGCGGGACGCTCGGCGCTGTTGTAGAGCTCGGTTCCATCTTGGGAGAGAATAGCGTATGAAAGTACACACTTCCTCCTCCCTTTCATGGCAAGCGTTTCGGTGCTGGTATTTTTCACCGTCAACAACAGCCCCTCTATGGGATCCCCCTCCCGATAGGTGCGGTCGGCAAATTCAATAAGCTGGGAAGCGCGCAGCTCCACCGCATCGGGATTATCCACCGCATCGGGATTGAGCACGGAAATAACCTCCACCGCCTCTCGTGCGCGCTGCTCCTGTGTCGCAGGAATAATGCCGCGCTGCAGCAAAAGGTCAACGAGTGCCCGAAGTGAGATCGCCTCCACGCGCTGCGCGTACACCACGCCACCTGCGAGGAGCGCGAGCGCAAGGGCCCCCCCTGCGAGCCATAGGTTTCTCTTCCTTGCCTCCATGGGAATCATTGTGCGCGCGCGGCGCGCATTTTGCAAGTGGGCAATGCGCCGCGGGCGAGGCACCCTTCTTTGACAGCGCGGGCGGGGGCGTTATACTTGAGCCGTATACGGTGCCGCGGCGACATAGTGCATTCTTGGCGCCTCCGCGCTTTCGCGCACCACATCGCAACCATGACTGAAGAACATTCCCTTGAACAGATGCGCCACACACTCGCCCATCTTTTGGCCGCGGCAGTACAAAAGCATTATCCGCACGCAAAGCCCGCAATAGGTCCTGCGATTGAGCACGGGTTTTACTACGATTTTGATTTTTCAGGGGGTGCGGCGCCGGGTGAGAGCGACCTGCCGAAACTGGAGGAGGAGATGCGCGCGCTCTTGCCCGCATGGGAATCCTTTTCCCGCCACGAAGCCTCCCTTGAAGAAGTCCGCGCGCTCTTTAAAGAAAACCCCTACAAAAAAGAGCTCGCGGAAGAATTTGCCCGCGAGGGAAAAACGCTCACGCTCTACACCAGCGGCGGCTTTACCGATCTGTGCCGCGGGGGCCACACGCCCCATCCCGCCCAAGACATCAACCCTCGCGCGTTTGCACTGGATCGCGTCGCGGGCGCGTATTGGCGGGGGGACGAGCGCAATCCCATGCTGACGCGCATCTACGGGCTTGCCTTCCGCACACCGGAGGAGCTAGAGGCGTTTCGGCAGCAACGCGAGGAAGCGCGCGCGCGCGACCACCGAAAAATCGGCAAGGCGCACGATTTGTTCGTCTTCTCTGACCTAGTGGGGCCGGGCCTTCCGCTCTGGACGCCCAGGGGCGCGCTGGTGCGCGCGCTGCTGGACGAGTTCGTGTGGGAGCTGCGCGCGGCGCGCGGTTACCAGCGCGTTGCCATTCCCCACCTCACCAAGCGCGCGCTCTACGAGACGAGTGGCCACTGGGAAAAATTCCACGAGGAGCTGTTCCGCATCACCTCCCGCGAGGGAAAAGAGTACGCGCTCAAGCCTATGAACTGCCCGCACCACACGCAGATATTTGCCCGCCGGCCCCATTCTTACCGCGAGATGCCGCAGCGCTACGCCGAAACCACCATGGTCTACCGCGATGAGCAATCGGGCGAGCTAGGAGGGCTCACGCGCGTCCTGTCCATTACCCAAGACGATTCCCATGTATTTTGCCGCCACGCGCAAATCAAAGAGGAATTTTTCTCCCTATGGGACATGGTGGACACCTTTTACCAAACGTTCGGCTTTTCCCTGCGTGTTCGCCTCTCATTTCACGATACGGAACACCCCGAGCAGTACCTCGGCTCAAAAGCGGTATGGGAGAAGGCGGAGCGCGCGCTGCGCGAAATCGCCGAGGAGCGCCGCGCAGATTTCTTTGAGGCGCGCGGAGAAGCGGCGCTCTACGGCCCGAAGCTGGATTTCATGGCGCAAGACTCGCTGGGGCGCGCGCACCAAGTGGCCACCATACAACTGGACCTAAACCTGCCGGAGCGCTTTGACCTCTTCTGTATTAATGAAAAGGGAGCACAGGAGCGCATCGCCATGATTCACTGTGCCATCATGGGATCGCTGGAGCGCTTTATCGCCGTACTGCTGGAGCACTACGCGGGCGCGCTGCCGCTGTGGCTTTCTCCGGTGCAGGTCAAAATCCTTCCGATAAGCGACGAGGCAGCAAGCTATGCCGCGCGCGTAGAGGAGGCTCTCCGCCAAAAGGGAATCCGCACCGTGGTGGACGGCTCCAAGGAAACCTTGGGAAAAAGGATTCGCCTCGCCAAGGAAGAAAAGGTTCCCTTTCTCGCCGTCGTAGGGAACAAAGAAGCGTCACGGGGGACACTGGCGGTGGAAACGCGCGGCGCCGGCCGTACGGAGGAGAAGATGGAGGATTTCGCCGCGCGCGTTGCAGAAGCGGTACGCACGCGCGCCAATATCCCCTCGTAGGGGCGTGTCTGCAGCCCGCAAGGAGAATGCAAAAACGGCACCTACGGTGCCGTTTTTGCAGAGTGGAGTTTTGCAACACCCCGCCGCATATTTTTTCCGCCCTTAGCGGCCGGCGGCCGCTCCCCGCAGCGCGCCCTGTTTCTCTTCACTCCTGCGCGCAAAGAAGCCGTTTAACTTGGTGAGGGCGATTTTTGCCCCCACAAGCGGCGCGCCGTAGCTGAAGTCAACACTGTCTGCAAATGCAGCGAGCACCAGCTCAAAGTCTTTGTCCTGCCATGTGCGGGTAAGCGCCACCACCTCTTTGTCAGGCTTGCGTCCGCCCTCCAGCCGCTGCTTGTACGCCTCATCCAACTCGCGCAGCATGAGGCGCAGGAGCGCATCCGGCTCAACTTGGGCCGCCTGCGTTTCCTGCAGGACGCGGTAGGCGCCGCGCTGGTCCCCCTGTGCGAGGGCAGACAAGAACTTTTTCATGCGGCGCCTGAGCGAGAGGCGCTCTTCCGCGGGAGCGGCTGTTTCCTGTTCCTGCTCCTGCACGTTGGCTGCTGGTTCTGCCGCGCCGTTTTTCTCGCGCATCGCCCCTGCGAGAGGCCCGTGCGGCACCAAGGCGTCCGCGTCATGCGCCGCCTTCCCCTCCCCTTTATGGTACGGGGCGGAAGGCTGGCGTGCCGCAGCGCCTACCACCGCCGAGAGTGCCGCGGCGAGCGGCGACGCTTCCTCGCTCTTTCCTGCGGCTGCCTCCGTGCCGCGCTCCTCTCCAGAGTCCGCCTGCCGTATCTCTTCCTCGCGTTGCTTGCGGCCGCGGCGGCGCGCGAGCAGCATATGCACCCGCTCAGGCGAGAGGAGTATCCATCCGTCCTCGCGGGGGAACGTTTCCTTGGCGAGCGCGAGCACCTCCTCAACGAGAGTGTCGCTTCCCTCCTTCTCTTCCGCGCGCAGGAGCGCATGCTGCGCTTGGGGAGAGAGCAGTATAGACTCCTGTTGCGCTGCCTGCTCCAGGGCTTTCTCGCGCGGTGCCTTCTCATGCGCTTCCAAGACGGGCGCTGCCACTGCAGACTGAGCGATCACCTCCTCCGTTTCCAGGCGTACGCCCTGTGGCTTATTTTCTTCTGCCGCAGAGAGATGCGGAAGGGATGCCGCAGAGGGCCCCATGAGCCACTGCCACAGGCGCCGCGCTCCATCGCGCATGACTAAAAAGTAGGAGAGCGCCGCACTCACCGCGAGCAGAAATGCCCAAAATAGCGCGGTGACAAACGGACCCGCCTCAAACCCCGTGTAGGGGATTTGGTTCAGGTATACGAACGAACCCGGCTTGGCTGTTACCACTTTTTTGGCGACGACCACTTTGGGCTTTTTTTGTTCGGGTTGGGGCTCATCTTTGTCCTCTTCTTCTTTGCTGCCGCAATTCAAACAGCGGCCCCCGCCTCCGCCGCCACTGGCGCGCGTGACCGACGCACTGCAAGACGCCTCATTGCCCTGCGCATCCTTGAAGACGCCGGTATAGGTTTTAGCGCCGCCGGGCACGACCGCCCTGCTTCCCGTAGCGGCGACATCGCCCACATCGGGGGTAATGGTACCGCCCACAGCATTCACCGAGGTCCACGAAAGCGTCACTGCTTGGGAAGCAGAGGTTACCCGTGCGGGCGACACGGTGAGCGTACACTGCGGAAACGCGTCTGTCACATACACCGCCACCGTCGTGCTGCAGGTGACGGCAGTGCCGTCACTCCCGGTAAAGGTTCCGGTAAACGTGGTAGTTTTGTTGAGGGGTACCGTCGTACTTCCCAACGCATCCACCGCACCGATGCCTTGGTCTATGGACCCCCCGGTCACATGTTCCGCGCGCCAATAAATCGTAGTCGATGCTCCTGCGGCAACCTTTCCGGGTTCCGCCCAAAGTTCACACACCGGCGCTTTGGGGGCGGGCGGATCCCCCACTTTTTCAAATGCCGCACATATGGGGTAGACGCTATTGGGGGAACTGGTGTCGGGGTACACCGCATGTTGGGCGTACACCTCCGTGACCGCCTCACTCAGAAGAAAGTTGCCGTCATGGACCTTGTTAACCTGCAGTGCCTCCACCACATTATCCTCCAAATCTACCGTTGCGGCGGTGCCGCTTATGAATCCTTTGTCATTGGTGAGTATCACCTTGTAGCGCTCATCGGGCTGAGAAGCATTCTCGCGCCCTAGGTAACCATCCCATGCCGCGAGGGTAACCGTATACAACCCCGGCGAGAGCGATACCGGTACGCGTGCGCTCTGCGCCTCCTTCCACCCCTTGTCGCTGCGCAGCTTTTTCTCGCCAAAAGAAACAATCGTGCGGTTTTCTCCCGGCGTAAGGGGGCACGCGGGACGTGCCGGAGGCTGCGGCGTTTCTTTTTCAGTCACCTGCACACAGCGCGGCACCACACTGTGCGGCTCATCGCTCTTGGGGTAGCGCACATGGCGCACCACCACGCGCGCCACGTCGCGCGAAAAAGAAATGTTGTCACCGAAAGAGCCGGTTACCTGCCCCAGCTCCACTCCGTCGGGCACATCCTCGGTGGGACCGAGCGTAACAACCTCATTGCCGTCAGCATCTAGGAACAACACCTTCCACTGCTCCTCGTCTTGGCGATTTACATCCGCATTTTCACGCCCCACATACCCATCATAGGAGAAATAGCGCACCGTATATGTTCCCGCGGGAAAAGAAGCCTTGCGCGAGAATTCAGTAATGCCCTTGGAAGCTACCAAACGCTTGGTGCCAAAATCCACCACGCCCGCACCGGTAAAGGGACACGCGGCATCGCGTGCCTTGGTACCTGCCGCAAACGCGGGAACAGGCGCACCGGCAAACAGCAGCGCCAGCGCCGCAAAGGCAATGAGCGCGCGAGAGGTGAAGTGTAAGGTGTGGGTACGCATAGTAGTCGTGGCTAATTAATGAGATTAAGTAAGGCGAATAAATAAAATAGGCGCTGCTGCACGTAATACCGCGCACATCCAGAGTGTATGCGTGTTATGGCAGGTGGCAAATTGGCACGTAGTGCCGCAGCGTCCTATTTTTCTTCAAACGAACGAAAGAGCGGTGGGCCGGTACGGCACCGCAGTGCCTTCTCAGGTATCGCGGTGCGCGCCCGTGCGCCTTTCGGAATTTTGAGAGAAGTATACAATATATGGAAAAATTAGTCAATAATCGGGAATGCGCCGACAAAATACGCCTCCACAAGGTAGCGCTCGTCTTCTTCGCCCAACACATTGCACGTAGCGAGCGTCAGCATGCGCGTTTCGGTGGAGAATACCACCGGCGTCTCCGGTGCCAACACCAGTGAGACACGCCGCACACGATACACATAGTTGGTGTCGCGCGTTTGTATCTTGATGATGTCTCCCTCTAAAAGCTCCTTGAGGCGGTTGAAAACCTTGTAGTTTTTATTCCGCACATACGGCAGCTCGCTGGAGTGCCCAAACAGGAATACGTTGGAGACATCATCCATAAAGCCCGAGGTGGGATAGTGCACCACCCCGCGCATGAGTGCCTCCTCTAACACAGGTATGGCGGTGCTCGACGGCGAGATTACCGGTGCGTCCACCTTAATGCGGGGAATGATGATCCTGCGTGGCGCGCTTGCCGGCAGGGGGCCGGTGCGCACCGCGCGCGCAGGGGTTCCCTCGGTCTTAATGCGTAGGGTATTGTTTCTCTCGGCGGCGGCTGCCGCCGCAGGGGTATCAGGCGTGGCGGTCTGTGCAGTGGTATCAGATTCTGGTTTTTCCTGTGTTGTGAGTGTAGATGCGGCAGCCGCCGCGCGCTCTCCGGAACGCGCAGGAGGTGCGGCGGCTCCAGGCTCGTTCGCGTGCGCTGCGGGTTCCGGCAGGATATCAAAAAACGCGAACGTGCCGCTCAGGAATGCAAATAGCACCCCCCATACGGCAAGGTATGCGGCATACCCGCGGATGCCCGGGGTGTGTGCGCGCGTGTAAGTGCTGCGGTGAGGTATGGGATGAGAAAATTGCATGGTTTACTGTGTTTATATTTTACCACAAAAAAATATATGAGTCAAACTATACTACCACACACCGAAAGGCGCCGTGAGCAGCGCCGCGCCGCAGCACCCATACCCCCTCCCCGACCGAGCGGAAAGGGTGACATTTGACACAAAAAATCAAACATGGTATCATCATGCCGGTTCTCATCTGTTCTCCACTTTTTCTTCCCTACAGAATCTTAAGAGGAATCAAAAAACAATACTCTTGTTGTTGGTGCAGCGAGCGTTCCCTGCGACCGCGCCCACAAGTGCGCGCCGCCGGACCTGCGCCATGGCGCCATGGTGTAGTGCCGAAGATTACTTTCATTAGTGCATAATATCTTAAATTACCCACCCTAATTAAATAATCAATAAACAAAAAACCATTACCCGATTGCCATTAGCGCCCTAAACCTTACACACGTATGATGCACGCCACACACTCTCGCCAGAACACCCCGGAGCCTCAGGAAACCCAGAATGATGCCGCCGCTGACGCCGCGGGCGCTTCGGCAGAGGCGCACACCTCTCACCCGGCGGTAAAGTTGTTTGCCCTCATTGGCCTTACCGCGATTCTCTTTGCAGGTGCGTGGTTCTCCGTTAAACTGGTTCAGTGGCTCCCGGGTATCAGCTCCGCCGCTTCTACCTTTACCCTGCGCGAGGTGTTGCCCTTCCCTTTTGGGAACGGAGAAGGGGCGCGAAAAGGGGCACTGCGCCTCACACTCCCTTCACTGAGTGTAGCGCATGGGGCACCCTTCACTCTCTCCTGGGAATACCCCGGCACGCCGGAAGGCGCTCCACTATACGCACTCTCCTACACTTGCGCAGAAGGGGTCTCGCTCAGCGTGGTAGATGGGCTCACGATACGCGACCTTCCGTGCGGCACTCCCTACCGATTCTCCAGTGAGAGCAGAAAAATGCTCCTGGTGCCGCGCTCTTTGAAAAACCGCTTTATTGACGTAACCCTCTCCCTGGTGCTGTTGCGTGCCGATGGTACGCCGCGCGAGGATACCCGCGCCACGCAAATCATTACCATCGTAAACGAGCGCATCAGTGACAGTCCCTCACTGCGCTCCCCGAAAAAGGGGCAGCGCGCGCCCGGCCAAGGCAGCACAGGAGACACGAATGCGCCGGAAGCGGTGTCGCGCACCGAGGATGCGGTGCGGGCCGCACCGCAAACCCGCGCGCCGCAAAAGCCGGTAACGGTATTCGTACCCAATCCCAAGACACGCGAAAATCCCAGTGGCGCGCCTGATCTGGCGGTAGAGGCGCTCACCGTGGGCGCTTCGGTGACGGTAAACGGAAAAGACATTTTTGTGCCGCGCACCACCATTGCCGGCTCTGCGACGCCCACTATTTCCTTCCGGGTATCCAATCAAGGCGATAAGCGCAGCGGCAGCGCATGGCGCTTCCGCTTAACCATCCCCCTGAAGGGTGGGCAAACCTTCACCTACACCTCACCCGCGCAGGAAGTGCTGAAACCCGGAGACTATATAGAGTACACCGTTGGTTTGGAGGAACTGGAAGCGGGATCCTATACCGCTACCGTAACCCTCCTCAAGGTTGCGGGCGACAAAAAAGATGCCAACAACCGCGCCGAGGTATCGTGGAAAGTGGTGTCCTCCGCGCAGGGTAAAGATAAAAACAACTCTTAGGGAACATACCGGCGCTGCCCAATGCCCGAAAGCGGTGCGAGATGCGCCCTTGCCCCTATGGGGCGTCAAGAGACATACGCCACGCACCCAGAAAAAACCCAGCGGCACTGCACTGCCGCTGGGTTTTTTGCGTGGGCTGCGCGCCGCGCGAGGCTTTGCGGTACTACACATCCAAAGTCGCCTCCTTTGCGTTGGTTTGGATGAATGTCTTGCGCGCGCCCACATCCGTTCCCATCAAGGTATCAAATACCGCATCCGCCTCGCGCGCGTCCTCAATGGTGACCTGCTTGAGCACCCTGCGGGAAGGATTCATGGTAGTCTCCCACAACTCTTCGGGGTTCATCTCCCCAAGCCCCTTGTAGCGCTGAATGGCGATACGCGGCTCTTTTTTGTCTGCAGGTGCCGCTTCCTCTTCTCCGCCCTCTTCCACTGTACCCACCGCGTCCGCTTCCGCCGCATCACCGCCCCACGCTTTCACCACTGCGTGCTTTTCCTCATCGCTGTAGGCATAGCGCACCTCTTTCCCCTTCACCATCTTGTAGAGGGGCGGCTGGGCGATGTAGAGATGGCCCTCCTCAATGAGAGGCCGGAAGTGGCGGTAGAAAAGGGTGAGCAGGAGCGTGCGAATGTGCGCGCCATCTACGTCAGCATCAGTGGCAATAATGATTTTATGGTAGCGCAGTTTGCCGGCATCAAACACATCGCCAATCGCCGTACCCAGCGCCACCACCAGTGCCTTAATTTCATTATTGGCGAGCATGCGGTCCAAGCGCGCGCGTTCCACATTTAAGATTTTTCCCCGCAAAGGGAGAATAGCCTGCACCCTGCGGTCGCGTCCCATCTTCGCCGAGCCGCCCGCAGAATCCCCCTCCACGATGAAGAGCTCCGCCTCGTCTTTTTTGCGCGTTTGGCAATCGGCAAGTTTTCCGGGAAGCGTGAGGCCCTCCAGCGCCCCCTTGCGCAACACAGAATCCTTGGCGGCTTTGGCGGCTTTGCGCGCCTTCATGGCAAGCAGCGCCTTCCCCACAATTGCCTTGGCGTCATCGGGGTGCTCTTCCAAAAAGGCGGAAAATGCGTCACTGAAGACCGATTCCACCGCGCTGCGCGCCTCCACCGAGCCGAGCTTGGCTTTGGTTTGCCCCTCAAACTGCACCTCCCGCAACTTCACCGATACCACGGCGGTAAGGCCCTCCATCACGTCTTCCCCGGTAAAGTTTTCATCCTTATCCTTAATCAAATTATTTTTCCGCGCATAGCTGTTAACCGTGCGCGTGAGCGCGGTTTTGAATCCGGTGATGTGCATGCCGCCCTCGGGATTGTAGATATTATTGGCATAGGCGGCAATGCGGGAGGAGATGTCATCCACGTACTGCAGCGCCACCTCCACCGAGAGCACGTTATCATCCAATGACTCTCGCGCTGCGTAAAAAATGTTTTTGTGCAGCGGCTTTTGGTGGGCGTTGTAGAACGCCACCAGAGAACGAAGTCCGCCCTCAAAATAAAATGACATGGAGGGAACCTCAATGCCCCGTGCGTGCAAATAGGGTGCGGGATCCGGCGCGCCTTCGCGCGTCAGTGGCTCCTTCCCGGCATACGCGCGCGCATCTAGAATGGTGATGCGCATGCTGCGCACCAAATAGGCCTGATTGCGCAGGTGGTTTACCATGCGCTTCCAATCAAACGCGATTTCTTTAAAAATTTCCGGATCGGGCTCAAAGGTGACGATAGTGCCGTGAAAATCTGTGGTGCCTACTTTCTTCACCCGTGCGCGCGGCACACCCCTCTCATACTCTTGGAGATAGACACCCCCTTCGCGGTGCACCTCTACCTTGGCATACACGGAAAGCGCATTCACCACCGAAACCCCCACCCCGTGCAAGCCGCCGGAAACCTTGTATCCCTCGCCGCCGAATTTGCCCCCTGCATGGAGCGTGGTCATAATCGTCTCCAATGCAGACACTTTGGTTTGCGGGTGGGTGTCCACGGGAATGCCCCTGCCGTTATCCACCACGCGCACGCGGTTGTGCGGCAGCAGCGCAACCTCTATGGAATCCGCAAAGCCGCCCATGGCCTCGTCGCGGGAATTGTCAAACACCTCCCATATCAAATGGTGCAGACCGTCAGGGCCCGTGGTGCCAATGTACATGCCCGGGCGCTTGCGCACCGGCTCCAGCCCTTCCAAGACGGTAATAGCACGGGCGTCATAGCGGTGGCCCGCTTCGGTTGCTTTGGTTTTTTTAGCCATAATAAAAAAGCGAACGCGTGACAGTGCGCCACGATTTCCCTTTTAGTATAGCAAATTTTCTCCCTACCCGCGAGGCGGCACTGCCAAAAAAACCGGCGTGTTGCGCCGGTTTTTTCTCTCTTGCCCTGGGCCCTGGAGCGGGCCGCGGCTACGCTTCCTGGAAGGCGGCGCGCAGATCTTCGGAGGCGGCGCGCACCTCTTCTTTGAATGCGGCAATGGCGGCATCCACCTTCGCCTTCTGCGCCTCACGAAGCGCGCGGTGCGCCTCGCGCCCGCTCTCGCGCAAGCCTTTCAGGGAAGCGCGGAATTCCTCCAGTGCGGTGCGCAGCGTGGCGCGCAACGCCTCGCGAATTTTTGCGCGGTCTTTCCCCTCCGCGCAAGCGGTGCGGAGGTCCTCCATCGCGGCGTCTGCAGCCGTGCGCAGCGCGCGCAGCGCATCCTGTATTTTTTCAAACCGCTCGCCCACCAAGTCATCTATGCCCTGCCGGTATGCCGCAATCGCTGCATCCACTGCCGCGCGGCGCGCGGCAACCGCATCTTCCACGCGGGTGCGGAACGCTGCTACCGCTTCTTTTTGCACATCAGTTTTCGCTTTCGCCTCTAAACGCGCATAGCGCTCCGCACGGCGCGCATCGGCGGCGGCGCGGCGCGCCGTCAATTTTTCATCTTGGCGCGCGCGGCGCGCGGCGCGGCGCTCTTGGATCAGCGCTTTCTTCTCACGCAGTTTTTGCTCACGCTTCTCTACCCCGCGCGCCGCTCTTTGGGCAATCTCATCCACTCGTGAACAGAAACCGGCGATTCTCCCCGCGGGTGTGCTCTCTTGGGCGAATACGGTGCCACCCGCCGGGAAGAGCAGCGACAGCACCAAAAGTGATAAGAGTCCTGTGTGGTACGTCTTGCTTTTCATAGGTAACGTACAATGGATTAAAAGGCCACCGCCACGTTGCGGCATAGGCACCGTTACTGATAAAGGGGTTCGGTTTCGTCCACCTGCGTGCTCTCCTCTACGTCGGCGGATTCGTCCGCCGCGGCAAAATCTTCGGCACTTGCATCCCCATCGGCGAGCAAGTCGCGCACCACGCTATCCACCGCCGCCGCACCCTCATTCTGTGCCGCGGGAGCGGGTGCGGTGGCGGTATTTTCAGTGTTTGCCGCCGGTGCACTCTCAGCGGGAGATGTTGGCGACGTGCGCGGGGTTGGGGTGGATTGGGTAGATTGCGTATCAGAGGCTACTTCCCCGGGATACGGCATATCCGCGTATACCGCATAGAGCAGCACCGCCACAGAGGTAATGGCGATAAGGCCCCATATGACCATACGCGGTGTTACGGCATTCATACGTAATCGCAAGAGATAGTTAAGGTGAATAAAAGCGACCTATAAACCAGCGAAAAGGGCGCGGCAGCGCCGCGTATACTACGCTTATGCTACGTATACTATAAGGAGAGGTACGCCGCGCGTAAATGCGAATAATACACAGGGAGGAGGGCGCCGGTAACCGCAGCACCTAGCGCACCTCCCATCCCTCGCGCACCATCGCCGCGGCAATGCGGTCCATAATGGTATTTACCTCTTCGTCGGTGAGCGTGCGTTCATCAGATTGGAACACCAAATGGAACGCGAAAGAGCAGCGCCCGTCTTTGGGAAAGGTATCAAACAGGTCGCAGCGTACCAGAATATCCCCGCCGATGCGGCGGATTATCTCCGCTACCGCTTCAGCTGCCGTCCCTTCAGGTACCCACACGGCAATATCGCGCAAGACGAAGGGGTAAGGGGAAGGCGGCCGGAAACGGGTCTCAGCGCTATCAACACCCGCCGGTTCATACGCGTCCGGTTCTGGCAGCGCGTCAAGCAGCGCATCAAAAGAAAGCTCCGCCGCTGCGCCGCGCCACTGGGGCTCGGGGAGTGCGGTTCCCAAATGAGCCGCGAGCGCCTCCAGCGCTTCGGAAATCTCCCCCTCGGGAGTACGCCCCTTTTTCTTTTTAGGGAATGCAACACCAAGCGACAGCATTACCTCCTCCTCTGCGCCGCTGCCGTCCTTTCGCAGGCCTCGCCACACGGTCCCTATCTCAAACAGCGAGATTACCTCAAGTCCCAGAAGCGGCGCATAGTAGGCATTGCGCTCCAGCGCGCGTGCCATTGCGGGCAAGAGCGAAGCGCGCAGGTGGTTCTTATCCGCTGCGAGCGCATTGGCAAGCGCCACGGCACCCTGATCAGCCAACGGGTACGTATAGATCTCCGAAAATCCTCGCTGCGCGAGAAACGTACCCACCCGCTCCTCATAGTACCTGCGCTTTTGCGTGTGCGGCGCGTGTGGCAAGGGTGGGAGCGGAAGCGAGGTAATATTCTCATACCCGTAGGCTCTGCCGATTTCCTCCACCACATCCTCGGGGCCGGTGAGGTCGCGGCGCTCAAAGGGGGTGGCTACAGTGTAGCGGCCGCGCTGCTCCTGAAATTCCCACCCGAAACGGTAGAGTATCTCGTTTACCTCGCTCACTCCGAGAGGGGCACCTAAGAGCGCGGCTACATCCTCTAACGCGAACGTTACCTGCGGCGGGTGGTAGGGGTGCGGGTAGGTATCGCTGGCGCCCGCGAGCGTGCCGCCCGCAAGCGTGCGAATAAGCGCGATAACCTCCCGCAGCGCATAGGCGGTCAATTGCGGCACCGGCTGGTGCTGGAAGCGGTGCGAAGCGTCGGTGTGCAATTTGATGCGCTGTGCTGTTTTTCGTATGGTGGCGTAATGGAAGTTTGCCGCCTCCACCACGATATCTTCGGTATCCTCCCGCACTTCGGCATGCGCGCCACCCTTAATGCCCGCAATGGCAAGCGCGGTATCGCTGGTGCCGTCGGCAATGACCAAATCTTTTTCGGTGAGCGTGTACGTCTCCCCGGTAAGCACCGTCACCTCTTCCCCCGCGCGCGCCCACCGCGCTTCCAGTATTTTCGTCTCCCCCTCCAGTTTTTGCGCATCAAACGCGTGCAGTGGCTGCCCCAGGTGCAGCATGACAAAATTGGTGGCGTCCACCACGTTATTGATGGACCGTTGCCCCACCGCCGCCAAGAGGCGCACGAGCCACTCCGGGGAGGGACCCACACGTACACCGCGAATAAGTACGGCACTCAAGCGGTGCACGCCTTCCTCGGCGCGAATGACCGTGCCGCAAGGGGCATCCGGGGAAAAAGGCAAGTGCGCCTCTTCCTTCAATGGATCGTTTTTAAAGGGGATATTGCCCATCACGGCAATCTCTTTGGCAATGCCGCGATGGCAGAGGCAATCACTGCCGCGATTCGCTAGCACATCCACCTCTATCACCTCATCACCCTCGTGCGCTTCCACGCCCTCTATTTCAAATGAATGGACTGTCAGCAGGTCCGCGATTGCCTGCGCCGGCGGAAGCGGGGAAGCAAAAAATCGCTGCAGCCAATTTCGCGATACGCGCATGGAAAAGCAAAACTAAAATTGGGTGATAAAGCGTAAGTCGGCGCTCAAAAACCAACGAATGTCGTCTATTTCGTACTTAACCGCGACGAGGCGCTCAATGCCAGCCCCGAACGCAAACCCGCCATAGCGCGAGGGATCAACGCCCGCCGCACTGAGCACGCGAGGGTGCACCATGCCCGCGCCCATAATCTCCATCCAGCGCTCCCCGCGCGCACTGGAGTGCCACATGTCCACCTCTACTCCCGGCTCCACAAAGGGAAAGTAGCCCGGGCGGAACCGTGTTTTGATCTCCCGGCAGTAGTAGGAGGAAAGGAACGACTCCAGCACCCCTTTCAGGTGCGCGAGCGTAATGGCGCCTTTTTTGTCAATCACCAACCCCTCCACTTGGTGGAAGGCCGCCTCGTGAGTCGCATCGGTCGCCTCGTTGCGGAATACCTGCCCGAGCGAGATGATGCGATAGGGAGGCGCCACGCCCTTTTTCTGCATCGCCTCCATGTACCGCACCTGAACCGAACTGGTATGGGTGCGCAGGACGAGATGGGGGGCGCCCCGTACAAAAAACGTATCCTGCGCATCGCGCGCCGGGTGATCTTGCGGCACATTGAGCGCGTCAAAATTGTACCACTCGCTTTCCACGAGGGGGCCTTCCGCAACTGCAAACCCCATGGCGCCAAAAATGCTGCGCAGCTCCATCATGGCGCGCGAGAGGGGGTGTATGTGGCCCGCCGGCACGGGTGCTTGGGAGGAGGAATCGGTCACAAGGGGAGTATAGCGAACGGTGCCTATTCAATCAACTCAAGGAAACGCTGCTGCGCGTCGTCTCGCACAATGATGGTGCTGCCGCTGCGCACACGAAAATCAGAGAATTGCCCCCTGATAAGCGTCTGCACGTTCTGGCGCGAGCGGTCGTCCAGCTCTACCGCATGGAGCCCTTTGTCGTTCAGCACCAAGAGCACATCGTCCCTCCCCGGGAAAAATTCAAAGCGGCGGATGTCGTCCTGCCAATCAATGACAATGGTGTTCTTGCAAGTGATGGTGCAGAAGTAAAAAGGAATGGCGGCGCGGTCGCCCACCCATACTGCATACACATTACCCCGCTCCAGCCACGCCGCCACGCGGTTGCGCTCGCGCAAGGTGGGCTGTGCGCGGAAATCCACCCAGCGCCCCTCCTCCCGTTGCATAAATTCCTCCAAGTAGGGCGGGAGCGCTATGCTAAACACGGTGGTGGTCGCTGCACGTGCGGCACTGCTGGTCGCCTGCGTACTAGTAGCGTGCGGCGCGCTCGTGGCACGCACTACCGCAAACTGCGGCTGTGCGGTTGCAGTAAAGTACGCCATCAACTCTTCATACGCGGGATTGGGAACCACGCGCGGCGTACTCGTGGCGCGTGACGAGGTAGCAACCGCAGGCGCACCGCTTCGCGTCGCTTCCGGTGTGGTGGTAGCGGGAATGGTTTTCCAGGTATGCGTGCGTGGCAGCATCAGCACCCGCGCCTCGGTAACCAAATTGGGGCGCACGTAGAGTGTTTTTTCCCACCAGTAGTAGCCGTCTTTCTCCACGCGTATGTGGTAGGTGCGGTTGGGGCGCAGATTTTGTATCAGCGTGTTGCGCAAAAAATACCCGTTGCGGTCTACAAACTTATCGTTGAGATACACGCGCGTGCCGGCGACATCGGAATGGATGAAAATCCCCCCCGTGCGCACTACGTTGAGCGCGTCATCCAAGCGGTAGCCGCTCGCATACGCGGCGAGGAGCGGGCCTAACACCACAAAGAGCGCCACCGAGGTCCAGAGCAGTATGCGCCGTTTCTTTCTCTCAAGCGGTTTCATGGGCGAGCGGAGGGGCGGCAGCGACGCGATGCTTGGGGGTTACCCAAAACGCACCGAGATAGCGGCCCAGCATGAGGCGCGTCTGGGCATCCAGGCCGGGGATCGCCCCGAATACCACAATGGTAACGGGAACCAGCGTCCACTGGAGCGCCATAATGGTATAGTGCCATGCCTTCCGCTTTTGCAAATCGGGCGGGAGCGGCGGAATCAGCGTAAAGGCGACAATGGCGGAGAGCACGAGCCCGCCCATGGCGAGAATCATCAAATTGCGGGTGAAGAGCGGCAGATTGTAGGAGAGCACCGTATCCCGAAACGCTTCCCCGCCCAGCAAGAGCGGCAGCCACCCCAGCAGCAGGATAAAGAGCGGATTGGTGGCGAGTGACCAAAATCCCTCAATCTGGACAATGCTGTGCCGTATTTTCTCCTTGAGAGGTATGCGCTTGTTTTTCACGAAACCAAACAGCATGTAGGGAATGTTCTCCACCCCCCACATCCAGCGGCGGTGCTGCCGGTAGATATTCACCATGGTGCGCCAGAGGGACGGCGTCAGATTGGCATCCATGGATACCGGAAACGAAATCGGGACCACGCGGTAGTTGCCGTCATGCGCGAGATACAAATTCCAAAAAATGCGCGAGTCGTCGGAGATCATGTTTTTTTGCCAAAATCCCACGCGCGCGAGTGCGGCAAATGAAACTGCGTGCGAGGAGAACGTGGTGAGCTTTTCCGGACGCTCCTGTTGGATCATCTGCCAGAACGTGGAAGAGAGCGCGGCGACCCGCGACACGGCGGGCGCGTGCCATATGTTGTTATTGTAGAGGGGAACCGGTTGGAACGAAGCGCGCAGGCGGTCTTCGGTAGTCATAAAGTGCCACGAGAGGCAGGCGAAGTAATGGGGGTGCACCACCGTGTCAATGTCAAATGCCGACACAATCACATCCTCAAAGGGAATGCCGTGCGCCTCGAGCACAGCGCGCTGCGCCTCTTGGGCCGCATAGGTGATGTTGGGTCCCTTGCCCCGTATCTCGCCGGGCAAGCCGTCGGGGTGCACCGTCACCAAAAAGTGCCCGAACCGCGCCCCGTACTTGCGCCGCATGTCCTCCGCAAGCTCACGCGCCGCAGGACCCGCGCGCTCCTCCGCCGCCAACACCACGATGAAGCGCCGCAAATCGTAGCGGGCGCGCGCGAGCGCTCGTATGCTCTGCTCCACCACTTCTCTCCCCTCTCGGTAGAATGGGAGGAGAATGAGGTGGTAGAGATGCTCGTGCTTTACCCCCTCCAGCATGCGCGGCCAATCCACTGCCATGTTGTGGCGGAGCCGCTTCCAGTTGTGGCGGTGGTGCGCCGAAAGGTACACCGTCTTCAAGAGCCAGTAGAAGTCAAATAGAATAATGAAGTATGCCGCGAGGCGCGGATTGGTTGCGGAGAGGATTGCCGTGCCCAAGAGCGACCCCCACGCGAGCGCACCGGGAAGTATTTCAAACGCACGGTAGAGCGCACGGTCCCACCCCTGCAGATCGCGCGCGTGCGCAACATGAAAATAGGGCGTTTTCGCGTAATCCACGTTATGGGCGATTATAGCGGGGCGTTTCTGGCGCGACAAGCGAAGAGGCGCCTCCGCCGCGCCTCTACCGAGAAAGTCCGGCATACGCACTGGCTTTTCCGCCGCCCGCTTCTTTTTCTAAGCGCGCCACGGCACGCTAAGAACGCTGGACGCGGCTCGCCGACAAGCACGCTCCTTCGGAGCGTCTTGTATACCGGCTCCGCCGTTCGAGTCCCTCTCCGGCAACACACGCTGGTCGCCGCAGGGACTGCCCTGCGGCTCCGCGTGTGTAAGAGCCGGCAGAGGGACTCGAACCCACGACCTGCGGTTTACAAAACCGCTGCTCTACCAACTGAGCTATGCCGGCTGCACGGTGGTGGGTGCGAGGCGGCGGGCAGCACTACCCGCGCGCGGAGAGGCGCGCGATGCGCTCCACTTCAATGCGCTCGCCGAATTTTTGCACCGCCTCTTGAATGAGCGCCCCCACCGTTTTGGTTTCATCCTTGATGAAGGGCTGCGCTAATAATACCCGCTCCTTCAGGTATGCGTCCATCTTTCCTTCCACGATCTTGGCGCGGATTTCCTCGGGCTTGTCCGCCGCCTCTTTCTCAAACACCGCGCGCGCGGCGCGCACGTCGTCTTCTGTTACCTCCTCGCGGCGTACGAATTGCGGATCTGCAGCCGCCACATGCATGGCAATGTCATAGGCGAGGCGCACAAAATCCTCGTTTTTCGCGACAAAATCAGTCTCGCAGGTAAGGAGTACCATGGCGCCCACCTCATGGCCGGCATGCACGTACGCTGCCACCGCACCCGCACCCAGCGAGCGGTCAGATTTTTTTGCCGCCGCGGCCCCGCTCTTTTTGCGGAGAATAACCGCAGCTTTTTCCATGTCGCCCTCAGCCTCTTCCAGCGCCTTTTTGCATTCCATGACCGAAACGCCGGTGCGGGCGCGCAATTCCTTTACCTGATCGGGAGTAATCGCCATAGGTACTTAAAAAACAACTTGCATTACTAATAATGACAGCAGAACTTGCGAGACGCGCAGCGCCCCACGCGCACTACGCTCCCTCTTCTTCGGTCCCTGGTTCCGCAGTGGGAGAAGCAGCCGCCGCTTCCTTTTTACGGCGCATGCCCTCTCCATACGCTTTGCCTATCTCTTCCACAAAAAATGCGATGCTCGCGCGTGCCGCATCATTCGCCACAATGGGATAGGCGATGGGAGCAATATCACAGTCGGTGCTCGCCAGCGCGATAACCGGCAGAGAAAATTCGCGCGCCTCCCGCACCGCAATATGCTCAAAGCGGGGATCCACCACCAACAGCGCCTGCGGCAGCGCTTCCATGCCCATAAGGCCGCCGAACTTTTCCTCCAGCTTGGCGATTTCCCGGTCAAACATGAGCTGCTCCCGTTTGGTGTACTTGGCAAGCTCCCCTTTCTCACGCTGGGTGCGCAAAGTTTCCAATCGCGCTACTCGCTTCTTTATCTCGGGAAAATTGGAAAGCGTGCCGCCAATCCAGCGGCCAGCGACATAAGGGAGCCCCAAAGACTCCGCCGTCTCCCGGACCGCTTTCTGCGCCTCACTTTTGCCGCCCACCATGAGCAGCACCTTCCCCTCTGCGCCCAGGGTGTGCGCAAATTCCTTGGCGCGTGCGAGCTGCGCGGCGGTTTTGGTAAGGTCAATGATTTCCAGTTTTTCTTTGGTGCCGTAGATATACGGCGCAACGCTAGGATGGCGGCGCGCGCGCGAGCACCCGTAGTGCGCCCCCACAGAAAACATGCGGCTCACCACCTCCGCCTGCGCTAAGTGGTCTTCTGTTCCTTGTGGAATCACCGTGGTATTCGTCATAAAGTATGCGCAACAAACTTATGGCGCCTTGCGTATCGCAGCACACACTGCCGCAGCGGCAACACCCGCCCCGCCGCGCACGCGGCGCGCCATAGTGTGGCTATCGTACCAGATGAATCCTGCCTGCGCAAGGATGCCGCGGAGCGTGGGGGAACTGCCATTACGCGGTGGCGGGTGCCGCGTGCGCGCGCGCCGCCTCTGCGGCCACATCTGTGAGGATGCGGCCCAAGTCCCCGCGCAGCACCTCCGCCACATTGGACCACGACTTTTTGATGCGGTGGTCAGTGACCCGATCCTGCAGGATGTTGTAGGTGCGTATTTTTTCCGAACGGTCACCGGTGCCTATTTGCGCGCGGCGCGCATGGGCGTATTTTCGCGCCTCCTCTTCCTCCGCCCGCTGCTGCAGTTTTGCCTGAAGGATGCGCAGCGCCTTCTCGCGGTTCTGCTGCTGGCTCCGCTCTGAGGTGCAGCGCACATCCAACCCGCTGGGCTTATGGATGAGCCGCACCGCCGTTTCCACCTTGTTGACATTTTGCCCGCCGGCGCCGCCGGATCGGGAGTACTCTATTTCAATATCTTCCGGCTTGATCTCTATGTGCACTTTCTTCCGCACCGGCAAGATGGCGACGGACGCGGTGGAGGTGTGGATGCGGCCGGATTTTTCCGTCTCGGGCACCCTCTGGATGCGGTGCACGCCGGTTTCAAACCTGAGCGCTTCGTACACGCCTTCCCCCTTCACCTCAAACGATGCCTCCTTGTAGCCTCCCAAATCACTGAGCGACTCTGAAAGGGTGCGCATGCGCCAGCCCCTACTGCGCGCGTACGCCGCATACATCTCCGCCAATTCGCGGGCAAACAGCGCCGCCTCTTCCCCTCCCGCGCCCGCGCGCACCTCCAGGATCACCTCGTGGGGAAATTGCTCCTCCTTTTCTTCTTGGGCGGCAATCTCCTCCATCTGCGCTACCAGCGCATCGTACTGCGCGGAAAGCGCGCGCACCTCTTCTTGCGCGAGCGCGCGCAGAGAGGGATCGCGCTCTGCCAACTCATCGGCCTCGCGCATTTTTTCGGCAACGCGCGCGGCCTCGCCCGCCAGGAATGCGGTTTTGGGATGCGCACGGAACGGTTGGTGGCGGGTTGGAAGCTCCATGATGTTCACGGAGGCACACGAGAATGCGCGCCCCTCTACCTACGCAACATTACCAAAAAGGAACGCGTAACAAAAAACCCATGGCACCACGCGCAGCGTGGGGAGCGCGGTATATGTTGGTTACCGGCGCGCGGCGCGTGCCGCGCGTGCCGCCTCTTGCCGCTTGCGGAATTTTTCCACCCGACCGGTGGTGTCTACGGTCGTTTCTTTTCCGGTGTAAAAGGGGTGGGAAGCGCTAGAGATTTCCACCGTTGCTTTGGGGTAGGTGTTACCGTCTTGCTCCCACACCTCTTCTTCCGATGTGGCGATGGTGGAGTGCAGCAAAAAACGCGCACCGGAAGCGGCGTCCACAAAAATAACCGGGCGGTAGTTTTTTGGGTGTATCCCTTTTTTCATTGCATGCGCATTATACTAAAAAAATACGCTCCTGCAAGAGGCGCGTGCCGAGGCGGGCGTTTAGCGCCCCGCACGCTGGAGGATATCAATCTGCCGCTGGTAGTACGCGGCATGGCGCATGACCCCGTCCCCATAGAACGCATAGGCGGGGTTGGTGGCATTGCTCCAACCCGCAAAGTAGCGCAGGGCGGCAAGGCGCTCCGCCTCATAGCCGCCGCGATCGGCACCATTATCTTTGAGCAGCAGTGCCGCCGCAAAAAACGCATCCTGCTTGTCCCATGGATTGGAGGGACGCGCGCGGCCGCTGAGCGCGCGCAGGCGGTCCTGCGATTTTTCATAGCGCCATGGTCCCGCCCAAAATTGGTCCCAACTCAAGCTGCGGCGCGCATTGCTGCAATCGCCCGTATTCACATTAACCCACCCGCCATAGCACGCCCAAGTGGAGGGAATAAATTGCGCCGGTCCCATGGCACCACCCCATCCGTACGAGGGTTTTTTGGATACCGGCATGCTGTCCGGATTGAGCCCCAACGCTTTCGTGAGTGCGAGAAAGAGCGGTACATCGCGCGTGGGGTGCATGTCGCGCCGGTAATTGCCGGTGCCCAAAAATTCTCCAAGCTTCGTTTCCTGCGTGAGTACGCCCAAAATGAGCGCGGGGCGCACCCCCGTCTTTGCACCCGCGCGCGTGGCATATTCCAGTGCCTCCCCGAAGGGAATGGCGCCGGTGTCCCGCAGTGCGAACAGTTCTGCGCGGATATCGGCGGCGGTGCGCTGTTTGGCTTCAATAAGCGCCTGGTAGCGCGCCTCTTCCCCGCGCGTTTCGGCGAGTATTTCCTTCTTTTGCGCTTCCCGGCTCTCCACCTCCCGCTTCTGTAGCTCTTGGAGCGTCCTTAGCTCCACCTCCTCGCGGCGTTTTGCCGCAAGTGCGTCCCGCTCGCTGCGCACCGACTCCTTCAGTGCCTCCAGCCGCCGGGAGGAACGCGCCAATGCGGCTTTTACCTTCCGTACATCGTCAAAATCTTCAAAAAAGTCTGAGAGATTTTTGTTACTCAAAACAATTTCCACGAGGGACA
The DNA here is from genome assembly GCA_015491245.1 of Patescibacteria group bacterium. Taxonomy (GTDB): domain Bacteria; phylum Patescibacteriota; class Minisyncoccia; order Phycocordibacterales; family UBA12088; genus WFWH01. The sequence goes on from WFWH01000002.1 coordinate 64,309, forward strand.
CCTGATCTAGTTCATTGGTCTTGCGCACCAGCTGTGCGAGCGCTTCCCTCTCGCGTGCCAGTTTTTCGTCCAAATCGGCAATGGTGCCCTCTTTGCTGCGAATATCTGCAGAGAGCCCTTGTATGACCAACTCGCGCGCCCGTATGGCAAGGCGTGCTTTTTCTATTTGCGCATCCAAGATGGCAATGTCGCGCTCAAGCGATACCCTCTCTTTTTGCTTGGTGGAGAGGAGTATCTGCTGGTACTTTATTTGCTCTTCAATCCTTTTTAATTCGCGCTCCAACTGTGCACGGCGCTTTGCAATTGCGTCATCAGTTTCCGCCGTAAGCGGCGCAGGAAAAACCGCCGTGAAAAAAAGCGCGGTACCCACTGCCAAAAAAAGCGCAGCCGCCGCACGCGCGCGCAAGTGACGGCAGGGTGATTTGTCCTCAAGGACTGTAGGGCCGTGATTCATGGGCTAACCCCTAATGGGCGTACGCCTGTTGAAAGGCGCAGCTTTGTATTATACCAATCCCCTCACTGAGGAAAAACCACACAATCCTGAGAAGCAAAAGGCCCCGTATGTGGACCAGCGAGGCACTGCAGATGCGGCATGCATTTCGATGCGCAATCAGCGCTACGCCGTTTCTCCTTCCTCTTCTTTCTTCCCCCTCTCCGCTACCGCAATAGTATCCAAGTCAGGTGCGACAGCTTCTGCAGAAAGGTCTTCCTCCACCGCCTCCTGCACCAGCGCGACCACCTCGGCGCCATCGGTGAGGATTTTCACTCCCGCGGGTGGGCGCACATCGCGCACATGGATTTGGTCCTCAAAGGTTTTGAGGGGCGATATGTCCACTTCTATGGCGCGCGGCAAATCCTTCGGTAGTGCCTCAATTTCCACCTCGTGCAGCACCTTGATGAGAATGCCGCCGCGCTCTTTCTCGGCGGGCGCCACGCCCGTAAACTCAAGCGGCACCTCCACTCGCACCGCACTCTGTTGGTCAATAGCGTACAAATCTGCGTGAAGCGGGTTCCCCAACACAGGGTCAAACGCCACCTCATGTATCAGCACTTGCAGCGGATCCCCCAGCCCCTCAACGTGCACCATGCCCGTCTCGCCCGCCTCTTTCCACGCGCGGTGAAACGCGCGCGCTTCAATTGCCACAGGGGTTGCGGGAAATTTTTTGCCGTATACCACCGCAGGAATTTTTCCCTCGGCGCGCAAACGCCGATTTTCCTTTTTGGAAACGCGGTCCCTCTTTTCCACCGAGAGTGATGCCATAAATGTTGCGGTAGCACTATAACTTGCCCCCTGCCGAGAGTCAACCTTGTCAGCGCGGTGCCGCGCACATGCCGCGCTGGGCGCGCACCGGTACCATACCTCTCGCGGCAGCACCCATATCCTTGGTATACTGAAAGGGCGCACGAGCCGAAAGGGGCACACGCTCACACATTTACATTATATTTACCCAAAACGTGTGCGGCGCCACAAAATCTTCTGCGCTTTAATTGATAGTATGGAACACTCTTTTGACTTCATTGCCATCGGCGACATCGTAACCGACGAATTCATAGAGCTGGACCCCCGCGAGGCGGTCGTCTCGGAAAACGAGGAAGGGAGAAAAATACTCTCCATGCACTTCGGCGACAAACTGCCGTACCGCGGGGCAACCACCGTGCCCGCCGTCGGCAACAGCCCCAACGCCGCGGTTGCGGCAACCCGCCTCGGGCTGAAAACCGCACTGGTTACCCACATCGGCGACGACGAGGGCGGCAGGGAAATCCTCACCCAACTGGAGCAAAACGGCATTGACCGCACGTTTGTCCAAATACAGGAAGGGAAAGAAACCAACCACCACTATGTCCTGCGCTACGGCCCCGAGCGCACCATCCTCATCAAGCACGAGCGCTACGAGTACCGCCTCCCCGACTTGGGCGCACCGCGCTGGATTTACTTCAGTTCGGTGGGCGAAGATTCACTTCCCTACCACCACGAAATCGCCGCGTATATTGAAACGCACCCGGAGGTAAAGCTCGCCTTTCAACCGGGCAGTTTTCAAATCAAGCTGGGCTACGAAACCCTCCAAGACATTTATAAGGCATGCGCGCTCTTTTTCTGCAACCGTGAAGAGGCAATGAGCATTTTGGAAACCAAAGAGCGCGATATTACCGCGCTTTTGGACGGCCTGCACGAGCGCGGCGTTGCCACACCGGTCGTCACCGACGGGCCGGAGGGCGCCTATGTGCGCGAAGAGGACGGCAGCATCTGGCACATGCCTATGTACCCCGATCCCGCGCCGCCCGTAGACCGCACGGGCGCGGGTGATGCGTTCGCTTCCACGTTCACCGCCTGCCTCGCGCGCGGCATGGCGCTTCCCGAAGCCCTGCGCCGCGCGCCCATTAATTCCATGAGCGTGGTGCAGCACATTGGCGCGCAGGAAGGATTGCTGAGTATGGACGCGCTGGAGGAGTTTCTTGCGCGTGCTCCTTCCCATTACGTACCCCATCAAATTCGCGCGCCGCTTTCCTAACTTACATCGCAAATCTTCGTGCCTGTGGTTTCTCTCGGTGCCTGCCGGCGTGCCGCGGCCACAGGGGGAGGGATGCGCACCGTGTCATAGCGGGATAGCATAAGCGCACACCATTCCTTGTCCGCCGCCTCTTCAACACGGATAACGAGCAAACTCGCAAAAAGCGCCACGCTGGCCAACAGCGCTACCGACGGTATGGTGTTGATGCGCTGGGTGAGCAATGAGTGCACCATACCCGTACGTGCGTGAAGGCGGGAAGCGCCGTGCGTTCTCCTTCAGTCCGTGCGTGTGCGTGGCAATACGTGCCTTACCCTTCCTTGCGCGCCAATGCCGCCCTTATCGCCTCTTTAATGCTCGCCACATCCATACCGTAATGCCGCATGAGCTCTTCAGGGGTGCCCGATTGGCCGAACTGGTCGTGCACGCCCACTGTAACCAGGGGAACCGGCGCGTTATGCATGAGCACCTCAGCCACCGCGCCGCCCATGCCCCCCGAAACTTGGTGCTCTTCCACCGTCACCACCGCACCCGCCCTGCGCGCCACCTCTATCACCAGCGGCTCATCCATGGGCTTTACCGTGTGGTTGTTCACCACCACGGTATCAATTCCCTCATGCGCAAGTTCAGCGGCGGCACGCACCGCCTCGTACACCAACGGGCCGCAAGCGAACACCGCCACTTCGGGATTATCGCTTTCCCACACCAGATACGCTTTTCCTATTGCAAAAGGAGTGGCGCGCGTGGTAAAGACGGGCGTTTTGGCGCGGTGGAAGCGAATGTATACAGGGCCGTCGGTTTTTGCCGCTGCCTCTACCGCTTTGCGCGCCTCCAGCGCATCACAGGGGGCAATAACCGTCATGCGGGGCAGCACGCGCATGATCGCAATATCCTCCAGCGCCTGGTGCGTGGCGCCGTCGGGCCCCACCGACACTCCGGCATGCATCCCCATCACCTTCACCGGCATCTCGTTGAGGCACACGGTGGTGCGTATTTGCTCCCAATTCCTGCCGGGAGAAAATGCCGCGTAAGAGGCAATGAAGGGGATCTTGCCCGCCGCCGCCATTCCTGCGGCGAGCGCCGCGAGGTTTTGCTCGGCAACGCCCACCTCCACATAGCGCTCCGGAAACTTCTCCCGAAACCAGTGAGAGCGTGTGGATTCTGCAAGGTCGGCGCAGAGCACCACCACACGCGGGTCCGCATCGCCCGCGGCAACTACTCCCATACCGAAGCCGTCGCGGGTAGCGCTCTGCTCCAGCGTATCGGGCGCTAATATTGCAGATGCTAAATGTGCGTTCTCGTTCACCATGGAACAATACAAGCATTACCTGTTTCCTTCTTCCTCCGGCGTAAATTCTTCCGGCAGCGCCAAAAGATTCAAGCCGATTTCCTCATCGTAGGCGCGGGACACCTTTTCGGAAAGGGGAGTGAGCGCAACCTCCAGCGTCACCGCCACCTCCGCCTCCACTAAGTGGCCACCGTAGGCGCGCATGTCACGGTCCCCCAGCACCACATGCGCGTGCAGAAACGGCGCCCCCTCCACCAGCGCAATGTTGCCGATAAGGGAGAGCACCTCGTGGTCACCCTCCCGCACGTCTTCCAAATATTCCTTAGCATCTAAATCGTAAAAGGCGATGCGCACGTCACGCAGCGCGCCAAGCGCTGAAAGCGTCCCCGCCGCGATGCCTTTGGCGGCACAAAACGCGGTGAGCGTCTCGCGCACGCGCGCGCCGCGAGGAAGTGCGATGAGGTAGCGGTTGTCGGAATACAGGTAGCGCATAGGTGCTTCGCATTTACCGCACGGTGCGATTATGATTATTCATGGTGGCTCGCCTCTATTTTACCCCCCAATGTGCGCAGCGCGCGCAGGAAACGCTCTTCCTCCTCTTTGGAGGGGGGCTTGCCGTGCCACGTGTAGTCAAATTCTATTTCCTTCACGCCCTTTCCAGGAATGGTGTGGGCGATGATGGCAGTGGGGCGCTCGTAAATCGCCTTGGCTTCCTCCACCGCCGAAACGAACGCGTCCATGTTGTGGCCATCCACATCCATCACGTGCCAATTGAATGCCTCGTATTTTTCCCGCAGGGGCTCCAGCGGCATCACGTCTTCCGTCATGCCGTTTATCTGTATATTGTTGCGGTCTATGATGGCGGTGAGATTGGAGAGCTTGTTGGCGCCGGCAAACATCGCCCCCTCCCACGTGTTGCCCGCCTGATGCTCCGCATCGCTCAATACCACATAGGTGCGGAACTTTTTGCTGTCCATGCGCGCGGCATAGGCAATGCCCGCCGCTTGGCTCATGCCTTCTCCCAGCGGTCCCGAAGTGGTCTCCAGCGCGGGAAGGCGCGTGCGCTCGGGATGCCCCTGCAGGCGGGAACCAAACTTGCGCAAGGTGCGCAGCTCCTCTCGGGGAAAATAACCGGCAAACGCCATCGCTACGTAGCGAATGGGAACAATGTGCCCGTTGGAGAGAATGAGACGATCACGATCCTCCCAGAGAGGGTTTGCCGGATCATGTTCCAGTACATGGAAGTACAGCGCGGTGAAAATATCCGCCATGCCGAGAGGGCCTGCGGTATGGCCCGACCCCGCATCCTCCAAGATATCCACCAGGGCGATGCGCATTTCGTTCGCCTTCTTTTCCAGCTCAATGCGCTTTTTTTCTGTAAGGTACGCCATAGGTGCCCCGCGGCGGCGCCGGCATGTGCCGAGTACGCGCTATGTGTATAGTATACTCCCGCGCATTGCTGCGCGGTCCCGCCGTTTTCCCCACCGCCCCTTGTGGCGCTATTCGCCGTAGGAAAGGGGGAGGTCTGTTTGGGCGCCGTTGGGAAGCTCGCGCAAGCCCCTCACATGCTGCTCTAAAAACACTTTCACATAGGCCATGCCGAACGTGTATGCCTGCTCCGGTATGTAGGAAGACGGCTTGCGCTCCGGCGCGCGCCCCTTGAGCGCCTCATCGGTAATGAGGGGCAGCAGCTCCCAGCGCACCGCGCCGGAATCCCGCTCTCTGAAGGTCGCGGCAAGGAGGTACGTTTCCTTTTGCTGGGGATCAAAGTAGGAAACCTCTATCCTGCTCCCCTGATTTTCTATCATAAGCCCGTCGGCAAACGCCTCATAGGAAAAGCCCAGGGTGCGCCAGGTGACCCCCGGCGCAAAGGGGGCATCGCCCCTTTCGCAATCCGCAACCAGTCCGTACACGCGCAAATCGCACAGCGACAAGCGGTCACCGGGGTCGCGCCCCTCGTTGAGCTGGCGGAGGAATGCGCCTGCGGTTACCCCCAGCCCGCTCAGGGGAGTATCAAATGCCACCGCGGCGCGCGCACCGGCAGGAAAGGGGCGAAACTCAGACGCGCCTGCCGGCGCCAGATCGGCTATCGGCCGCGTAAATCTTTGGATTTGCCAAAAGCGCTGGGTGCACCCTGCCGTACGGCACCCGCACTGCCATGCGGCACCGTCCCATTGGCATACGTACGCCGCATACCACACCTCGGCCGGCACATTTCGCAGTGTTGCTGAGGCGCGCCCCTTAAACCACGCGCCGACTCTTTCCGCCCCGCCCAGGAATACCTTTTCCCACGATACCCCGTTCCAAAAATACGAATCCTGATATATGTACGTGGTGGCGCGCCCATCTCCCACCGACACCCTCACCCGCGGCTCATTGAGTGTGCACTTCCCTGAGATAAGCAGTGCACCGGTGTTCCCTACCACGTCGTACGGCGCGCCGTACCCCGCGGGCACCGCGCCGCCGGGCGCAATGCTGCTGCAAGGCCCCCAAAATTCTTGCCCCGCCGCAGGCGGCGACGGGAGCGCCCAAGCAAAAGCGAGTGAGAGCAGCGCCAGAAGCGCGCTCGGCGCAGCGGCGCGCAGCAACTCACGGAAGCTAAAAGATGGGTGCTGCATGGTGCCTCCTTTGTGTGCGTACATGCTACCAGCGAATGCCTCCTAACGCGAACAGCGCGCATCTCGCGCACTCACCCCCACGTCGCGCGGCGCAAGCGACAGCGCCTTGCCCCGCACCGGGCCGGTGGGAGTGGGATCCTCCCGATAGGTGGCCGGATCATAGCGCCCCGCCACTTTTTGCACCGTGCCCCTCTGGCCAATAATGGTGATGTTGCGCGGGATTTCATAGAGCGTCGTGCCGCGCCACATAAACCCCACGGTAACTGGTCCCTCGTTGTTTTTCAGTACGGTGTTGTGCGCGGCCTTATAGGTGTTCTCGCGCCCCTCCCAGCCGCTGCCCGCCATGAGGCGTATCCCCACCGGCACGTAGTTTCCCTCCGCGGTATTGTAAGAATCCCTCAGGTACATTTTTTCCTGCGTGCGCTCCATGCGGTTGTCTTTAAAGAGGTTGAAGCTGCCTTGGCGCACGTCCACGCGCGCAAAACCGCCTTGCACCACGTTGCTGCGGAAGGTGGTGCCGTCTGATTTTATGTGCACCACGCCTTTCTTCCACCAATTCTGGAACACGTTGTTTTCAATAACAGTATCGGTGCGCGTATCTCCGGGCACGTCAAACGTGCCCACGTAAATTGCGTTGCCTTGGCGCAGCGTGCTCACGGTAGTATGGAAGTAATTACGGTCAATAAGGGTGCGCAGGGGGCGGTCGTCCTTTCGGACGTTCAACACGATGTCCGAGCACGCCACGACGTAGCTGCCCTTGCACTGCGCCTCTCCCCCAAACGTATCCACAAACTCGTTGTGGTCAATGCGCGTATCCCGTGCCGTTTTATCCACCTGTATGGACTTCCCCGTGCCGCGGAAAAGATTGCGCGTTATGCGCATACCCTTCCCTTTCACGGATATCCGTGCGGGATTGAGAAAGGTAAAGCCCTCCCATACCGCGTAAGCGCCGCCGAGCGTTATCGTACCGGTGACCATGCTCGCACGCGGCCGCGCGGCCCGGACTACCACCGGCGCGTTTGCGGGGCATACCTTACCCCACGTGTAGGCGCCGCCGTACTCCCCCGGCCCCACCACAATCTCCTGACCGCAGGAAGCGGTGCGCAGTGCCGTGCGCAGCGCCTCGGGCGTTGCGACGTATTGGCGTTCCTTGGTCTTTCCCGCATAACAGAGCGCCGCACCCTCTGCGCGTGCACCCACACTCCCCTCTCCGGCACGTGCCGCGGTTTCTTCGGCGGAAGCGCCACCATCAAACGAGCGCACCCTCTGCAGCTGCCACGCACGCTGGGTGCAGGCGGGGGTGGTGCAGCCGCAGCGCCAGGTGTTGCCTTGCCACTCGCAGGTATAGGCGGCGACGTAGGTAGTGGGTTGCGGGAGGGTGAAGGAGGCGGTGGCTTTGCGGGGAATCCAGCGGCCCTGCTTGCCGGTACCCGTGAGGGTGAGGGGGACCCAGGAGGTGCCGGTGTGGTAGTAGGCGGTGTCGTAGACGTAGGTGGTGGGGCTATTGTCGCCCACCGTGAGGGTGGCTTGCGTGCCCGTGCAGTCGGCGTTCAGGAGGAGGGTGTTCGTGTACCACGAGACGGGAGGAGCGTATCCCGCGGGGGTTTGGGAGGCACGGGTGTACGCCGCGCAGGGGGCGGCAGAAACCATCAAAGGAATCAAGGAAAGCGCCAATACTGCCACGCCTCCCCCCATCGCAATGAAAATAGCGCCTCGGGCCTGCGGCGAGTTTCCTCCCGCTGCAGTGCATGCCGCAAAGCCACGAATACGTACCGCCGCATGGCTCCATGCTAGCACAAAGTGAAAAATTATGAGCCTGTGCCTTTCCTCACGCGCGCGCGGGAGCGGCATGCCGTACAGCGGCACCCGTGCGGCCGTATGTACTCATCCCAATACTCCTTTCCGTAGTGATAGGTAAGCTCCTCCCCTTCCC
>WFWH01000003.1 GCA_015491245.1 Patescibacteria group bacterium
AAGGTGTTGGCGGTGCCCTCGCCGTAGCGCACGGTGTACTGCGACTTGGTGTTTCTCTGCTCCTCAAACGAGCGGTAGGCGGATTTTATGTAGAGGGTAATCCCGTCTCGCTGCGCCTCTGCCAAGAGATCCTCCAGGTAGGGCCACACGCGGGATTCTATGCGCTGGGTTTGCCACTCGGAATAGAGGTATCGCTTGGGAATCTCCACCAAGCGCGCGGGCGCGTAGTTCTCGTTGAGAAAAAACACCTTGGAGTACTTTTGCAAGAGTTCGGGGTCGGTGGTGGTGAGTTTCTCCAGTGTACCTACGTCGCTCTCTATATCCTCCAGTGCCCGCGAGACTTTTTCCTGCGCGCGCTCCAGCTGGGAAACCAGTGCGCGGTTTTCCTCTTGCGCGAGATTGAGCGCCTCGCGCAGGGCGGTGACCTGCGCCTCAAAGGAGTCATTCATCACCCCCAGAGTGTCGCGCAGCTGTGCGATTTCTTGGTCTGCGGCGGCAAGGCGCAGCTCTACGCGCTGGAATTGGCGCCACCCCCAGCCCCCCATGCCCGCCAAGAGGAGAAGGAATACGCCGGAGAGGAGCAGTACCAAAGTAAAGGGCTTCATAGCGGTCATGGCGCAGTATACCACGCGCCGAAGTATCCGCGCGCGTGGTTTTGACTAACATACATACTCATGGCATAATAAGAATATGATAAAGCTCCTTTTGGTGCGCGCGCTTGCCGGCGCGGGTGCGTTTGTGCTCTTTTTCTTCTTGCCGCTCTCGGGTGGTTTTCATGTGTAGGCGTGACCCCATACCCGCATCTAGTGAGGGTAGCGAATACAGGAGAGGATTGACATTTTTTATAAAACCGCTACATTTCCACCGGGTAAGTTACCCTCGGTGCAGGGACGCCGGGGTGAGCTAGGAGGAGGAGGAAAAATGAATTATGCGTCGGCATGGATCATGGCTTTTCTTTTACCCACTCTTGCTATGTTATCAGTAGGGGAGGCGCACAAACACATAATGAAGGTACACTTTCTTTCTCCCTACATGTCATCGAAATGTACATTATTTCATCTCTCAATGGCATTGTTCTTCTACCTGGCGGGTATTTTCCTCGCCATGGCCACATTCAAGTTGTGGCATAATCTATTGATCTAGATATTTCCATAAAGGGCCTTCCTAAACGGGAAGGCTTTAAAAAAATGTATTGGGCGCTGTTGCGGAGGTAAAAAGCGCCCCCAGCGCTCTGAAAGCCTTAGGCGGGCGCTGCGCACGCGGCGGCGCGGCGCAGGCGCGCAAGGGTTTCCTCTTTGCCCAGCGCCGCAGCCATGGAAAAGGGGTCAAACGAGCGGTCGCGGCCCGAAAGCGCATAGCGCACAGGCCACAGCACCTCGCCGCGCCCTTCTTGCTCGGCGTAGGGCCAGAGCGCGTTTTTTACCCCTTCTGCGGTGAATGCCTCTTCGGGGAGCGCGTCCAGCAGGCGGGCAGCTTCCTCAAGATGCCGCGCGGTCTCTTCGCGCGCATCTTTTTCATCGCGCTTTTTGGGGAACACCAGCGCTTCCGCCGCAGCCTCGGGCAGGGAAAAATCTTCACGTAAAAAATCAAACTCTCCTTCCTCTGCCATGGCGGCCATATCTTCACACACTTCCACGCGCTCCCGCAAAAGCGGCAGCAGCGCGGCAAAAGCACGCCCCTCCAAAGGGACGGGAAGCGGGTGCGCATCAAGGTAGGCGCGCAGGTGCGCCGCATACGCCTCGTCCGAGAGGCGCGCGAGATGCTGTTTGTTCACCCAGCGCAATTTTTTCGGATCAAATGTTGCCGCTCCTGTCTGCACGCGGGAGAGATCAAAAGCGGCGACGAGCTCCTCGCGGGAAAATATTTCACGGTCGTCTTCGGGGTGCCACCCCAAGAGGGCGAGATAGTTTATCACCGCATCGGGGAGATAGCCGCGATCGCGCAGCGCGGCGATGGAGAGCGCCCCGCTCCTCTTGGAGAGCTTGGTTTTATCCTGCGCCAATACGAGCGGCAGGTGCGCGTACTGCGGCGTGGCAACCCCCAAGGCCTCCTGCAGGAGTATCTGCCGGGGCGTGTTGGAAATGTGGTCTTCGCCGCGGATGATGTGCGTAATGGCCATATCTGCGTCGTCTACGACGACGGCAAGGTGGTAGAGCGGGCGATCGGGTGCGCGGGCGATGACAAAATCACCCAATTCCGCAGTTTCAAAAGAAATTGCGCCGCGGATAAGATCGTGGAACGTAACCGTTTTCTTGGGGTTTTTAAAGCGCACCACGCGCCCGGTGCCTTCCTGGTTTTCCTCGGCGAGGTAGGCATGCCCCTCTTGTATCATGCGCTCCAGGCACTCTTGGTGGCGCGCGGCGCGCGCGCTCTGCCGATGCAATTCGTCATAGGGGATATTGAGCCAGGCAAGCGAGGCGAGGATGTCTTCTTCATACTCCTTTTTAGAGCGAGCCGCGTCGGTGTCTTCAATGCGCACAATGAGCGCGCCGCCATGGCGCTGTGCAAAAAGGTGGTTGAAAATGGCGGTGCGGATGTTGCCCAAATGCATGGCGCCGGTGGGCGAGGGGGGGAAGCGCACGCGCACGCCGTGGTGAGTGTTTTGCATGGTGCGCTTCATAGTAGGGTGTGGGGAAGGGAGCGTCAAGGTGCGCCGGACACGCGTGCGGGGTGCGGCCCCTTGGGGTATACTAAGGAGCAAGTTGCCCGCCGCGCTTTGGCGTCATACATCATGCAAGAGGAGATGCGCCGCACTTCCCCCGCCGCGCCGGTGCCGCGGCAAGGAGCCGCGCCCCGCGCGCGTACGAAAGCGCGGTGGGGCGGCGGCGCGCTTCTCCTCCTGTGTGCCGCCGTGGCGCTGGGCACAGCGCTATGGGCGCTGCGCGGCGCCTCATCGCCCCGCACGCCCGCCGTGCCTTCGGCGGCGCCGCCGTTATCCGCTAATCGCACCATGCCCATGGCCACGTTTACCCTCTCTTCGCCCGCATTTGAAGACGGCGGCATGATACCGCCGCGCTACACGTGCGACGGCGCAAACATCAATCCGCCCCTGCGCTGGGAGGGCGCGCCCGAAGGAACGGTGTCATTCGCGCTCTTGGTAGATGACCCCGACATACCGCAAGAGGTGAAAGCGCGCTTCGGCATTGAAAAGTGGGATCACTGGGTGCGCTACAACATTGCGCCCGGCACTGCCGCCATCGCCGAAGGGGAAGCGCCCGGGGAAGGGGGATTGAATTCCTCCGGCACGCCGGGGTACCAAGGGCCCTGCCCGCCGCCCCAGTACGAGCCCCGCGAGCACCGCTATGTATTCCGCCTTCTGGCGCTGGATACCATGCTCTCCGTCCCTACGGATGAAGCGCCTACCTATGCGGTGATAGAAAAACTCGCCGAGGGGCACGTGCTTGCCGAGGCGCGCCTTGTGGGAAGGTATCGGCGAGAGTAAGGAGCGTGGCTGCACGTGTGGCTCCCACACCTCTCGGGGGCCGCCGCGCGCAAAAGCGCCGCCTCCTGCAATGCCAGAGGGGCGGCGCTCAGAGTTGGCGGCGCTATTGCTGCGCGGTGCCTGCCACATTCTTTTCTTCCGAGCGGAAGAAGAGAATGGCTGGCGTGCGCTCGCCCACCAAGGCGGCGAGCGACAGAAGCGCTTCATCGGTGAGGCGCAGGCACCCCGCCGAGAGGCGCCTCCCGAGATCCTCCTCGCGCGCATTGCCGTGAATGCGCACCGAGGGAGAAATGGTGCGCTGGTCGAAGCGCATCATGACTTTCCCCGCTCCCATCGCATTGCGGGGGTCGCCTCCCGGGATGACGCGCGGGAGCTCTTTGCCCGTCCGCCGCTTATAGCTGCGGCGGATGTTTTCCGTGGGGTACCACGGAGCGCCGATCCACACTCGCGTCACCTTTCCGGTGACGGGGAGGGGGTACTGTGCGCGCGGGCGCGGCAATACCACGCGCGCCTTGAGTTGCACCTCGCCCCGCACCACATAGGTGAGGGTGGCGGTGCGGAAGTCCACCTTGATGACCCCCGCTTCCTCCTGCGCGGGGGAGGGTACCACCGGCGCGGCGCTTTGTGCCTTGGACGGCGCCGCGTGTGCCGCTGCTGTGTGTGGGGTCGCAAGGACAATTGCCGCAGTGGCGCATGCGGCAATCACCAAACGCAAACAACTCATTTCCCTTCTCCCTGTTGTTCTTTTGTTACTCTACCAAAAAACCGCCTTCGGCGGCTTTAAAAATGTGGTGTAATCTCGGATGCAGGAGGGGTGCGCTCTACGGCACCAACACATCCCAGTGGTCGCGCTCGCGCGCGAAAATTGCGCCTGTCTCCTCATCTAGCCACAGCGGCGCTTGGTCATAGGCGCGCGGCGCAAGGGATGTGAGGGTTTCAGTCACAAACGCCTCCAGGCCCGGCGTGAGGCGCATATCAAACTTATTGCCCGCGCAGTGGGCGTAGCGCTCGGTGCAGATGCGGGTGCCGTCGGGTGCCACTGCCTCGCCGCGGTGCCCCCACTCGCTCCCGCCGGTGAGCGCAAGCGCACAGGCGCGCTCGCCGCGTGCGGCGCAGAATTGCGTGATGCGGCCGTAGAGATTTTTCAGCGCCGTAAGGGTGGGGGCGGCAAGGCCGGAGAGGTCGGTGCAGGTGCCCGCGTTTTGCGGATCGTCAAAAGCGGTGTCGGGGAGGCAAAAGCCGTTGGTAACGGTGAGGGTGGGGGCGATAGTGGTAAGGTACCGCGCCACTGCGCGCTCCTTTCCGCATTTGTCGGCGAGCGCTCGGTCGGCAATTTGCCCGCACGCGCTGCGCGCAAGGCCGCCGCCCTCATCCCATCGCGCGCCCTCGGGCGCGGGAGGGAAGGGGAGCGCCGCGTTTTCCGCACGTGCGCCTGTCTCTTGTCCGGAGGCAACTTTCTGCGCACCTTTCTCTTCTGCGGGGGAGGAAGAAGCACGCGCTGCCTCGGCGCGCCGCGGCGCAAGCGCCACTTCCCGCAAGGCGTCAGGCGGGAGCGCCTCGGGCGTTGCGGTTGCCTGCGCGGCATTTCCTTCTCGCGAGGGTTCCTCTTCAAGGAAAGAGTAATCTGCTGGTGTGGATTCTTGCGCACCTCTGGGCGCAAGCGCCACCGCGGCGCTCTGCTCCTGCGGCAGGAAAAAAGAAAGCCCCATGAGCGCCGTCCCGACGGCGGCAAGCGGAGTGGCAAGATAGAGGGCAAAGCGCACCATCGCGCCCTATAGTGCCACAAAACGGCACGGAGGAACAGTGTCCCGCTGTCACGCGCGCCGGCGCGCTTCGGTTGCACAGCTTGCCTTTTTCGGTATAATTTTCTCCAGGGCGTTCTTTTCTTTCATGAGAAAAAGGCGCCCGCACATTCCGCGGTAGCTCAGTGGTAGAGCAGTCGGCTGTTAACCGATTGGTCGTAGGTTCGAATCCTACCCGCGGAGCCACACCCCAAAACCGCCCCCGATTTCGGGGGCGGTTTTTATGTGGCTCTGCACACTGAATGCAATCCGAACTTTCTTTAAGCAAAATCCAGAGGATTTTGCTGACTGACCCGCCCAGCGGCTCACCGCCTGATGGCGGCAAGCAAAGCCCGAAAAAAATGAAACATTTTTAAATGGGCACGCGTAAAAAATTTTTTCAATTAAGGAAACAATTTTTGCGGACTTTGCTTCCTTGCTGACGCAAGGACGAGCCACTTCCCACCCCACGCCGCGCTTCGCGCGGCAGAGTAGGCGGGCAAAAATTCCTTTCCTTGAGACCTCTCCTTCCTTTTTGCCCGCCTATTTGGGCTTCGTCCTGAAATTTTTGGCGGGGCTATCATATTTTTTATAGTCACCCTTGCCCCACACCACCCGTGCGCGGGCAACGAAAAGGAACTCCCTATATTTTGAT
>WFWH01000004.1 GCA_015491245.1 Patescibacteria group bacterium
GCGTGTGGCCCTACCTGGAGGATCTCTTGGCAGAGGCGCAGCGAGACGGGATTACCCTCTACATAAAATCCGCCTACCGCTCGTTTGAGGAGCAGAGAAACACCAAGTCGCAGTACACCGTGCGCTACGGCGAGGGCACCGCCAACACCTTCTCGGCCGATCAGGGCTACTCTGAGCACCAGTTGGGCACCACGGTGGACTTCATCACCACAGGCCTCGGCGGCCAGCTGGAGGGCTTTGAGAACACCGACGCCTATGCGTGGCTGCAGGACAACGCGCATCGCTTCGGCTTCGTGCTCTCCTACCCCAAGGGAAACCAGTATTACATTTTTGAGCCGTGGCACTGGCGCTTTGTGGGCGTAAAACTCGCCACCAAGCTCAAGCGCGCGGGAGCGTATTTCTACGAGTGGGACCAGCGAAAAATTGACGAGTACCTTCCCTTCCTCTTTGAGTAACAGGGGCAAGCGCGCGGCGGTCCTGTTGGTGCACGGCTCCTGCGGAGCGAACCTGCATGCGCATACGCGCGCAAATCCGGGCATACGCGCAGCTCTCCTTATTTCTTATTCCTCGCGGCGGAACAGCGCGTAGAAAAAAGGCGTAAAGGGCGGCGCCACCTCGGGTATGGAAAGAAATCCCTCTTCTGTGACAAAAGGCAGTGCGCGAGGGAGCGGCACCTGCGTGCACGAGGGCACGTGGCGTACCACCCAGGAAACCACGCCGCGCGTTTCCTCCGGTGTCGCGGTGCACACGCCATAAAGCACCGTGCCGCCCGGACGCACACACGAGAGCGCTGCGCGCAGGAGATACGTTTGCCGGCGCGCGAGCGCTTTTACCTCGCGCACAGGGCGCGGGATCCCCATGGAGCACGGCGCATCCACCAGCGCCGCGTCAAAGTACCCCGAAAAGCGGCGCCATAAAAATTCTCCCCTGCCGCGCCAAGTGCGCGCGCAGGTTACTCCGTAGCGCTCCAGCAGAGCACGCAGCTTCCGCAGGCGCGCGGCGCTCGCATCCACCGCAAGTATCTCCCCCTCGTCACCCATAAGATCAGCAAGGTGCAGGGTTTTGCCGCCGGGTGCGGCGCACATATCCAAGAGGCGCATACCGCGGCGCGGCGCAAGCAGGTGCGCGGCAAATTGGCTTGCGGCGCTTTGGATATACAAGCCGCCGCGCATATATAAAGGAAGCGCGGTCAGCGCCCTTTTTTCCGCCGCTACAGTATAGGCGTGCGGCAGAGACGGCACGGGCTTTGGCGCAAAGGGCGCGAGCGCGCGCTGCGCTTCTTCCTCGGTAGCGCGCAGCAAATGCACGCGCACGCACAGGGTGCCAGCGGGTGCCGCAGAAGGTGTGTTCTTTTTCATAGCGCTGATGCGCGCCATTCTAGCACGCAGTGCACCTCTGTTTCCGGCGCGCGCAAAAAGAAGGCCGCCGGCGCAGCGCGCGTTACGCGAGCTTGAGTTTTTTCGCTGCGATAATCGCCAGCGCGTGGCTCCACGCAAGCGGCGTGTTGGGGTTGGGGAGGCCGTTCTGGTACAGCTCGGGCAAGTGCCCCTCGGGTGTCATGGTTTTCATACCCCGCGTAAACCACAATTTCGCCTGTGCGGGCGCGCGGCGCGCCGCATACGCAAGCGCGAGCCAAAAGAACCCCATGGTCCACTCGGCGGAGATGCCGTTATCGGAGCGGTAGTAGTTGTCGCCCCAGTAGCGGTTTACCCCCTTGGACTGCACCAATTTAGTGGTGATGCGGTAGAGGATAATATCCGCGATGTCGCGCGGGACCACGCGGTAGGGCCACAAGAGCGAGAGCTGGGCGAGATCCTGCTCGCGCTCCGCTGTCTCGTTCGGCAGGATGCGGAACAGCGCCTCTTTCCCCTCACGAATGAGCCCCTCGGGCACGACGGCAAGCTCGCGCGCGCGCACAGCCGCAAGGCCCGCCACCGCCGCCCCCAGCGAAGACGCGTGCAGTTCCATCCATTCCTCCCACATGCCGTTGTCGGGATATTCAAAGTAACGCACCGCGGCGAGATAGTTCACCAACAGCTGCAACATTGCACGGTCCTCTTTGGTCTTCAGCACCGCAAGCCCCTGCGCATCGGCAAACGCCACCATGTAGAGAAACAGGCCGAGCGCATCCACCTGGTGGTGCCCCCAGTCATTGGTGATTTCCGTAAGCGTGTCGGGCGCGTACTTGGCGTGGATGTACTCGTGGATGGAGCGGGGCGGCCGGTAGGTCGCGCGCTCTATCTTCTCCCGCGCGTTGTGCAGCATGGTGAACACCACGCGCAATCCCTGCACAAATTTGTCGTACTCACCCGTGTAAAAATACGCAAAATTGGCGTACAGCTGGTCGCGCATCCAGCAGGCGCGGTACTCCGGGCCGCTTGCGGCAAGGAAGGCGCCCTTTTGGTCGCGCAGGGCTTCCAGCCCGCCGTAGAGCGCTTCCCATTGGTCCCGCGTGAGCGCACCGCCCTCATAGGGCGTTACCGTGCGCGCGGGTGCAACATACCGAAGGTAAGGGTTTGCCATTGGGTAAATAATAGCACATAAATTAATTTTAGTCAATCCTTCGCGTGCACGCGCGGCAGTGCCGCCCACTGTGTCGTGTAGGCGTGGGAGCGCCACGCGGCGCGCGGCAGCCACGCGGGAGGCGCAGAAGGCGCGGCAGAGGGGAGCGCTGCCGCAAAGCACAGTGCCGTGAATCCGTACTTTTCACCTACCGCGTCCATGGCCTCCATGAGGCGGCGCCGGCGCTCACCTTCTCCCACCTCTTCCCCCCACAGGGTGCGAAGCGGCCCTTGCGGGCGCGGCGCAAGCGCCAACAGGCGCACTCCTGCGCTGTACGCGCGCGCCTCCGGCGGGAAATACGCAAAGGCGCGAGTCACCGCCGCCAATACACGTCGCGTATCGCATGTGGGCGCGGGGAGTTTCTGCACTTGCTCCCACTGTTCCCGCACGCCGCCGGGAAGGGCGACCCGCGCAAAAAGCGCCACCGCTCCCGCCACGCTCCCCTGCGCCCGCGCGCGGCGCACCGCCCATTCCGCGTGGTAGGAAAACGCGCGCAACAGCGCCGCGCCGCATCCCTGCGGTCGCGCAAACGCGCGCGAGCGCGTGATGCTTTTGCGCGGCGCGGGAGTGTATGCCCCGGGCGCACCGCACGAGAGGCCCGCAAGTTCGCGGTGCGCCCGCACCCCCGCAATGCCCAACCGCATGCGCACCCACGCCTCGGGAAGCGCGAGAAACTCCGCAGCGGTGCGCACGCCGGATGCTGCCAAAGCCGCGGCGGCGCGCGGCCCCACCTGCCACACGTCTTGCACCGGAAAGCGCGCAAGTGCGCGCGCCCGCGCTTCTTCGCGCAGCAGCGCGCACACCCCTCCGCCCCTTTTGGCGAGGGATGCCGCCACCTTGGCTATCGTTTTGGTGGGGCCCACCCCCACGGAGAGCGGGATGCCTGTCGCGCGCCGCACCTGCCGCCGCACGGTGTGCGCAAGGGTGCGCCACGTGCGCGGCGCCGCCGCGCACGTGGCGGGAAACCGCAAAAACGCTTCATCTATGGAATACACCTCCACTGCGTCGGCATGCTCCCGCAGCACCTGCATCACCCTGCGGCTCATGTCGCGGTAGAGTGCAACATTGGAAGAGCGCACCGCAACACCATGCGCCGCAAGCAGTGCGCGCACCGTGTGATACGGCGCACCCATGGAAACCCCGAGGCGCTTCACCTCGTCGGAGCGCGCCACGATACAGCCGTCATTGGAAGAGAGTACCGCAACCCCGCATCGCTTCAGCGCCGGACAAAATACGCGCTCGCAGGAAACAAAAAAATTATTGCAATCCGCCAGTAGGTATACCGCTGCAGCACCCTCCTTCATAGTGCGCGCACCACATGGGTCACCCTGCCCCACCAGCGCGCCGGGGAAATGGCGGTCCCGCGCGCGGGAGGTGCTACACGGCACAGCACCAACCCTTCTGCTTCTTCCCGTATCCCGAGCGCGCCGCGGCGGAGGGGTGCGGCGCGATCCACCACCAAAAGATCGCCGCTATAAATACCCCACGCCTCCCCACCGTTGCCTTCCATGCGCATGAAAAATACCGAGGGGCGCGCACTGCCCACTAGTGCGTCCAGAGAAAGCGGCGCGCTCCCCTCTTCATCCGCAGCAGGAGCAGGAAAGCCGCAAGGGATCAATGTGGTCATTTTTTGTATCGGCATAAGCTATTGATGATGTGCATTGC
Source organism: Patescibacteria group bacterium (assembly GCA_015491245.1). Taxonomy (GTDB): domain Bacteria; phylum Patescibacteriota; class Minisyncoccia; order Phycocordibacterales; family UBA12088; genus WFWH01. The sequence continues at coordinate 4,228 of WFWH01000004.1, forward strand.
CGAGAAGCGCGCTCTCTGGACCGTATCGCTCCTCGCGCCGCCGCATGCGGCGCCTCACTCAGTACGTGCGCACCACGGCGCGCACTATCCCGCCGATGCGCAAACTCTCCGAGGGATAGAGATCAGGATAGCGCGGATTGGCCGCCGCGAGATACCGCCCGCCGCGCCCCTCCCTCAGGTACTTGAGCGTCCACTCCCCGTCAATGCACGCCACCACTATGGCACCTACCGGCGCATCCTCGGCGCATTCCACCAGTACCAAATCTCCTTCCAAGATACCCGCCCCTTCCATGGAATCGCCTTTCACGCGCAAGGCATAGGTGACGTTGTTCCCCTCTATCAGCGTCTCATCCAGAGAAAGCCGCTCCAGCGCGGCAACTTCCGCCTCGGAGGGAATGCCCGCTTCCACCACCCCCGCCAAAATGACCTCGGCGCGCAAACGGTTGGGAACGAGGCGCCCCTCTTTATCTTTTTGCAACACGCCCTCGCGCACCAACTTTTGCACCAGCTTGTAGGCGGCGTTTTTGGAAGCAAACCCCATGAGCGCGGCAATTTCCCGATACGTGGGCATGCGCTTGTGGCGGCGATAAAATTTGTAGATGGCGGCGACTTCTCTTTGCATCACTCCCCATAATAGGTGAACGAGCGTTCACCCGTCAAGGGGCGCTCTTTTCTCTTGTATGGGGATAACCCACATTAAGGGGAGGTGCACACGGGCATTGAAAGCGCCACTCACTCGCAAGGGCAAGGCGGCGGCGCCAAGGAAAGAAAAGTGTGGCACACACCCTCCGCCGCGCACCCGCTGCGATAGCGCGCTAGGGGGTAACACCCACCCACGGCGCAAAAGGCCCCACCTCGCGCGGCGAAAGGCGCGGCGGCTCTTGTATCGGCACGCTGCTTTGGGACCGAATCACCGTACCCCGCTCCAAGCCCCGCGTTATGGTGCCGGAGTGGTTCTCCACAACCGTATTGAGTGCCGGATAGGTAAACTCGCTTCCGAATTGATGCCCTATACGGAGCGTGCCGCGTGTATTGGAAAGGCGCGTCGCATACGCCTGGCGATGCGGTCCTCCGGAAATCGGCTTATCCCACGGGGCGTTCCCCGCAAGCACTTTGATGCTGGGTGCGATGGTGTTCTCTACTACATTGTATGCATTGCTGACGGTAATGGCGGTACCCTCCAAACGTGTTTCCTTCACCGCATTGCAGCAGCCGTGGCGCACCTGTATTTGCCCGTTATTGGAGATGATATGAGAGCGCTCTAGCGCCATGCCGCGCTGTTTGAAATCCAAAATGGTCCGGTCGCGCGGCACATTGCCGTAGAGGGAGCGCATAACCCAATTAATGTCATACGTGTCGCGCAGCTTCGCGTTATTTCCGGAGGGCCCTTGCGCTTCTATAAATTGGCTGTTGGGAGCGCTGTAGGGCACGCCTGAGGGGCCGCCCGTCAAAAGGCAGCGCTCTATCACGAGATTGGTAAACCAATCCCCTCCCCGGAACACCGACCGCACCGCGCCATAGCTGGAGTCACGCGCCCACACCGTGCCGTACCGGTCTTTTACTTCCTTGGTGGCATACATGCGCAGCTCGCAGTAATCCAAGCGCGCATTTTTTCCGTTTTTGAATGCGACGCCCGTACTTCCCCCTTGGCTGCGAAAAGGAGGCAAAATGCGCACGCGGCGCAGCACATGGTTTTCCCCCTGCACGATTGAAGATGCGTCTTTAAGGTCTACGCCATAGATCCATATAAAAGCGGAATCGGGAGTGAGCTCAAATCCCCCCGCCAGATGCGCCCCAAGCACATTGCGCGCACGCAAGACAATCGGCGCCACACACGTGCCTTTTTTGCTGATGCGCACGCGCGACTGGTAGCGCCCGTCGGCAAGCACAATGTGGTCGCCGGGGCGCGCCGCGGCAATGGCTTGCTGCAGCTCCCTGTCATTAGAGACGGGGACCACCCTTTGCGCCGGCGGCAATTCGTCTTTTCCCACCGCAACGCTTTCTCTCCGCGCACCCTCTGCAGCTGCCACGCACGCTGGGTGCAGGCGGGGGTGGTGCAGCCGCAGCGCCAAGTGTTGCCTTGCCACTCGCAGGTATAGGCGGCGACGTAGGTGGCAGGTTGCGGGAGGGTGAAGGAGGCGGTTGCCTTGCGGGGAATCC
>WFWH01000005.1 GCA_015491245.1 Patescibacteria group bacterium
GAGGTGTGCGGCGCACTCCCGCCTCCGCGGGCACGGCATTACCTTTCTTTATTTTAGATTTTAGTATTTTTTTCCTTCGCGCTCTTCTATGAACGCCACGCCCGCTGCGTCTCCCGTATCATTATTTTCACACAACAGGGTGAGAAAGGCGCTCGCGGCGCTATGGGTGCTCCTTCTTGCCGCGGCAGGGTGGTACTTTTTTACCCACGGCATTTCCGTGAACCAAGTGCGGGAATACCTCACCGCATATGGCATGTGGTCTATTCCCGCTTTTATTCTCGCCTATACCGTGCGCCCGCTGGTGTTTTTCCCCACTTCCATCATGACGCCCCTTGCCGCCGTGCTCTTTGGCCCGTGGCTCGGGTGGATAATCACCTACATAGGTGAGAACCTCTCGGCAACCGTGGCATTTTTTACCGCGCGCTATTTCGGGCGCGGCTTTGTGCGCTCCCACGAGAAGGGCTTTTTGAAGAAATACGACGAGCGTCTGCGCGACTGCGGATTTGAAACCATATTGCTTCTGCGCCTCATTCCCCTATTCCCTTTTGATTTCGTCAATTACGCGGCGGGGCTCTCCGCGGTGCGCTATCGCAGCTACCTTGCTGGCACTCTTTTGGGGGTGATCCCCGGGCTCACCGCGTACATCTTTTTAGGTGGCTCGCTCACCGACCCGCGCCTGCTCATCCCCTCACTTGCGCTCTTTGCGCTCATTACCGCCGCGGCCCATTGGCGCCATCGGCATATTGCACGAAGGAAAAAAGATCCCGTTGCGCCCGCGGACACTGCAGCATAGGTGCGCAAAGACGCTGGGGGGTGCTAGCGATTAAGCGCGCGATAGATGCCCCGAAAAAGGGAGCGCGCCAGCGGCGTGAGGCGCTCTTTTTGCAGTACGGCGGCAAGCGCGCGGTTCGCACGCGCCGCCGTCGGATAGGGATACGTCTTTTCAAACAATGTGCGCAGGGGAAGCTTCTGCTCCATGAGCAATATAAGCTCCTGCACCAGCTCTCCCGCGCCGGGCGCCACCATCGCGCCCCCCAGCAACGTGCCCTTTTTCGGGTGGAGGAATACCTTTGCGCACGCCCAGCGTGCATCGTCGGTTATGGCGCGGTCCTCTTCATCAAAAGAGTGGGTGAGGGTGCGGTAGGGTATCCCACGCGCTTGTAAAGCGTGCTCTCCATAACCGAAGGCAGCAATTTCCGGCGTGGTGTAGGTAACACGCGGCGGCGGTACAGGGGAAAGCTTCTTCTTGAAAAGCGGCGTGAGAAAATTGCGGATGAGAAGCGCGGCATGCGCCTCGGCGGTATGGGTGAATTGATAACTACCCGCGGCATCACCGCACACAAAGACGCGGGGATTAGTGGTGCGCAAATGCGCATCTACTCTGATTTTTCCGTTGTCCTGTGCAATGCCCGCTTTTTCTAGCCGCAATCCCTCAATGTTCGGCACGCGGCCGATGGAAATGAGCAGCGTATCAAATGCGAGGATGAGCTCGCCTTTCCCCTCTCCGCGCACCACCAGCGTATCGTCTCCCCCAATGCGCACCGACAGTGCATTGAAAAGAAACCGCATGCCTTCTTCGCGAAGGCGCGCCTCCAGCACCCCCGCAAGGTCCGCGTCTTCCCGCGGTAAAATGCGATCGTTGCACGTCACCACCGTTACCTTGCTCCCCAAGCGGAGGAAGGCCTGCCCCAGCTCTATGCCGATGGGCCCGCCGCCGATAATTGCCATTTCACGCGGCAATGTAGCAAGGGAAAAAATGGTCTCATGCGTGTGCACCCGCCCCGCCTTCTCTGCCGCCGCCATACCGGGCAGAGCAAGCGTGCGTGGCCGCGCACCTGTGGCTATTACTATACGCAGCGCACGGAACACTTTTTCACCCACCCGCACTGCATCCTCTCCTTCAAATGCTGCATCCCCCAGCACCACCTCAATTCCTTTATTGCGGAGATGCGCGGCATTCTCATGCGCGCGGATTGCCTCCTGCGCGGCGCGTATGTGCGCGCGCACTTTTCCCATATCCACCGTTCCCGAAATGCGCAGACCCAATGCGCGCGCCTCTGCCGCAGCTGCCGCAAGCCGCGCGGTATGCAGGAGCGCTTTGGAAGGCACACATCCCGTATTGAGGCAATCGCCGCCGATATGCGCATCACTACGGTCTATGAGCAGCACCCGCAAGCCCACGCTCTGCATAAAAGAAGCAATATTCAAGCCGCCTGATCCGGCGCCGATGATGATGAGATCGTACACAAATATGTGCGGTAATATTTAGTTGAGTATAGGGGGCAAAGAAGCCGCACACAATACGCACAATCCTCATGTGCTGCAGAGAATGCGATCCGCGAGGTGTGTGGCGCAGAGTACCC
>WFWH01000006.1 GCA_015491245.1 Patescibacteria group bacterium
CAACAGAAAACCGCCCCATGGGGCGGTTTTCTGTTGTGCAAGTGCTTTGGGGCGCACACTCAATCCCTGCTACTTTTCCTTTCTTCGGGTCCGTCAGGAACCGCAATTGCACCAATGTGCCTCGTGTGAGGAGAGAACACGAGTGTTTCCATTGTATCCATCGCTTCCTCCTGTATCCTGCGCAGTGCCTTGCGCTCCTCTGGAGCAAATGTCCCCAACACAAAACGGGATACCGCTTCCCTGCCCCGGGGGCGGCGGGCGGCAACATCCTCTTGCCCCCCCTGTGGCGCGATGCCGATGCGCACGCGGGTAAAATCACGCGTCTTCAAAACCTGCATTATGGAATCCACCCCGCGGTGGCCGCCACTGCCCCTGCCGTGGGACACCCTGACCGTTCCCAGCGGCAGATCCAGATCGTCGTGTACGACAATAAGCGTATCGCCTTCTCCCAGGCGAGGCTGGTGCCGTGAGAAAATCTCCCCTGATTCATTCATGTGCCACTCGGGGAGTATCAGCAGAATTTCTTCCCCCTCTTGCGCCATTGCGCGCGCGCAGTGCGCATGGCGATACTTGTCATAAGTCCACGGCGTAAAGGCAGTGGCGTGCCGCACATGGAATGCCTCCACCACTTCACGCCCTACATTGTGGCGCGTGCCCTCATATGCCGCACCGGGATTTCCCAAGCCCACCACGTAGCGCATACCCCCAGTGTACGCGGTGAGGGCAAATGGGCAAGCGTTCTTTTTGCGTCATCACTTCTACCCACCTCATACGCAACAAGAGTAGTACCAATAACACACCCAAAGAAAGAGGGTAGTACTCTTTCGGCACCGCACACGCCGCTACGCGCGCGCAACCAAAAACACCGCGCTTGTCCTCGCGCGCGCAAAGAGTATAATGGGTGCACAAAAATAACTCGCCCGCTGCTGTATGGAACCCCTTAATCTCTCGCGAAGACCCCGCACCTCTCCTCCGCAAGGAGAGCGACACGAGGAAATGCGCACGCCGCAAGAGACTGCCTCTGTGCCGCTGCCAGTGAAAGAAGGGCGGGAAAACTTCTTCGTAGAGATACTCAAATTCGCCGCAATTGCACTGGTAATCGTGGTGCCCTTCCGCATGTTTATTGCGCAGCCGTTTATCGTCAGCGGCGCCTCCATGTCTCCCACGTTTGAAACCGGCCAATACCTCATCATTGACCAGCTGAGCTACCAGTTTGAAAAGCCCGCGCGGGGTGACGTAGTGGTATTCCGCTTTCCCGAAGACACCTCTAAATTTTTCATCAAGCGCATTATCGGCCTGCCGGGCGAAACGGTGGAAATCAAAGGAACGGACGTCATTATTAAGGACCCCATCACCGGAACGCAGTTCCGCCTAGAAGAACCTTACGTAAAGGGAACAAATTTGCGCGAAGACTTTTTAACAGTGCAACTTAAACAAAATGAATATTTTGTCTTGGGTGACAACCGCGCCGCCAGCTCTGACTCGCGCATTTGGGGACCGGTTCCTGAAGATTTGATAGTGGGGCGCGTGCTGTTGCGCCTTCTGCCCCTTAGCCAAAGCGGATTGTTTCCAGGGGTGTACCATCTCTTTACCACATCCCTTCCGCAATAATGATGCTCTCGCCGTATTCATCACCCATGTACTGCCAATGGCGCGCCATCTTTGATTCAGGGGAAGCTTTTGCAGCAAGTGCCACACCGCGCTCCGCACGCAGCACGGTGGTATTACCAGCATAGTATCTCACCCTCATTAATCATGCGGCTTTTTTCCTACTCCCCTTCGGAGTTTTACAAAAAAGCGGTCGCGTGTGCGGCACACTACGGTTTCCTCCCCCTCCATGAACTGCTACAGCGCTTTCGCGCCCAGGGAACGCAAGAAGCGCCTGCTACGGCAACGAAAACATCCTCCAAAGCCAAAAAGAAAAACGCTGCAAAACCGGCATCCAAGAGCACCGCTCCTCCGCTCTACCGCAGGGTAGATGCGGTGTCACGGCATTTTGAATCAACCCTGAAGACATTAGCTGCCGAAAACCTGGCGCCCCAAAAGGAACCCCTCCTCTTCTTTACCAGCAATATCGCCCCGCACAGCGCACACGGCGCCGCACCCAAGAAAATTTCGTTCGGCCTCTACCTCTTGGGCATACGAGGCAGCATCGCAGAGGCGCTAGTCCTGAAGGCGGCAACGGCCATTTTGGAGGAATTAGGCGTAAAAGAGAGCTACACCCACCTCAACAGCATCGGCGACAAAGATTCCTCACTCAAGTTTGCCCGTGAATTGACCGCCTACATTCGTCGCACCGCTGACACACTGCCGCGGCCGATCCTTGAAGCGCACAAAGAAGATGCCTTCCTCGCCTATGCATACTTCTCCAGGCGGCGCCAGGACATTCCTCCCGATCTTCCCCGCCCTATGGAATTCCTCACCAGTACCGCACGGCGGCACCTGCGGGAGACCCTGGAATACCTTGAGGCGGCGGAAATTCCCTATCTTTTTGAAGATGCGCTCATCGGACACTGCGACTGCTACACGCACACTATTTTTGAGTTACGCTCTAGCGCGGAACCGAACGAGGACACCACTCATTTTGCGCGCGGCGGCAGATTTGACGAACTTTCCCGAAAATTCTTCCGTACGCCTACACCGGCGGTGGGCATGGTGTTGCATGTTGCCGCCGCACCCGAGACACGGAAAGAAACGCGCCCTCTTAACCTAGACCGCATACTGCGCCGCAGACCGCGGGTGTTTTTCATCCGATTAGGCTATGCGGCCGAGCTGAAAAGCTTCGCCATTATTGAAGCGCTGCGCCGGGCACGAGTGCCCACCTTGCACTACGTTCATTCCTGCCCTTTGTCGGAACAACTCTCCTACGCAGAAGCCGCACAGATCCCCTACACTATCATTATGGGACAAAAAGAAGCGGTGGAGGGGCGGGTTATCGTGCGGCATACCGCGTCGCGTGCACAAGAAACGGTCTCCATTGACGAACTTCCCTCTTACTTTAAAGGTGTGCGCACCTGAAAATCCCTCGAATGCATCGTTTGCTGCCCGCAATGGCATAGTGACTGAATTTCCCTCCTCCCACACAGACCCCCTTCGACTCATCTCTCGCTGCAGGGGCGCTGCGCTTGCGCCCCTCGCCTTTCCATGGTACCCTTTAACGCGCTATGGCAATTAACGCTGAGGTGGTTCGGCACCAAAATGAAAACCCAATGAGCCTCCTGCGGCGCTTCAAAAAGCGCGCGCAGAGTTCCGGCGTAATAACCCGGGCACGGCAGTTGCGCTTTTACACGAGGCGCAAATCGCGCAATTTCATGAAGCAAGCAGCAATTGAAGCAGCAAAGCGCCGTGAACGTATTCAGGAGCTCGCCAAACTGGGGCTGCTCAAGCCGAAAAAGAAGCGGCGGTAATATCCTGGATACTAGATGGTCGACAGCCGGACGCCGCCGCTTAACACCCCCACAAACAAGGATGCATGGGTGGTATTGATGACGTAACATTTTCTCTTTCCTCTACCCTACGCCGCACTCCACCCGCTCTTCCATATCGGAAAATAAAAGAAGCGGTTTTGGGAACGCGGTATCAACTCTCAATGGTATGCATCGGTGAGCGTCGCGCGCGCACGCTCAACCGCACGTGGCGCAAAAAAGATGCGCCAGCAAGCGTGCTCGCTTTTCCCCTTGGCAGCGACGCAGGCGAGATATACCTCTGCGTCCCCCTCCTCACGCGCCGCGCGCGCAGCTGGTACCGAGGGTCGGTGAAAAGCGCCGTGGGGCACCATTTTATCCACGCACTCCTGCATTTGAAAGGGTATACACACGGTAGTACAATGGAAAAGCGAGAGCAATCCCTATGTGCGCGCTTCGGGATACGCTATCCCGATCACCTTCTCAGGTAGTGCGAGCCCCTCTCGTAGAAGCCGATGCCGGATTAGGCTATCACGGCAGAAGCCTCGTCACGCATTCCATGAGCAGGAGAACCGTCGGCATTGATATCGGGAGCAGCCAGGTGAAAGTGGTGGTGGCAGAGGAGGTGCAAAAGGGCAATAAGCACGTGCCCAAGATAATCAGCACGGGGTTCGCCGAATCACGGGGCTTACGCCATGGCTACATCATAAACAGTAGCGATGTGCGCAAGAGCCTGGAGAGCGCCCTCACCCAAGCAGAGGGCGCAATTGGTGACCGCATTAAAGGCGCATATGTGGCGGTGGGCGGTGTGGGCTTGGAAGAATTCCGCGCACGGGGAGAGGTAGCGATTTCCCGCGCCGACCTTGAACTCACTGATCTCGATATGGAAAAAGCCGCCCAAGAAGCGGAGCGCGCCATTGAAAAAAAACTGCTGAATCGGAAAATACTCCATGCCATCCCCCTCCGCTACCGCCTAGACGGCGAGGAGGTACTTGGCCGCCCCCAGGGACTCAAAGGAAACAAGCTCTCGGTGGACATGCTCTTCATCACCACCTTGGAGCAGCACCTCGCTGACCTCATTGCGGTTATAGAAGACGCGGGGGTGTCGGTTATTGATGTTACGCCCGCGCCGCTTGCCGCCAGTTTCGTCACCCTCACGCGCGCCCAGAAAATGACTGGGTGCGTCCTTGCCAACATCGGCGCGGAGACGCTCTCCTTGGCGGTATTTGAGAACAATACCCCCATTTCCGTAAAAGTGTTTCCCATAGGCGCTTCCGACATCACCAATGATATTGCCCTGGGATTGAAGATATCCCTGGAAGATGCCGAGCAATTGAAGCGCGGCACATTGTTGGGGACCGGTTTCTCACAGAAGCGCCTGGACGATATTATTCAAGCGCGCCTCTCCGCTATGCTGGATTTGATAGAAGCGCACCTGACGCGCATCGGCAAGAGCGGCCTCCTGCCGGCCGGCATCATTATCACCGGCGGCGGCTCTGGTTTGGCAACTGTGGAAGACCTTGCCCGCAATATCCTCAAGCTCCCCACGAGGCGCGCCGGCTCATTCGCCATAGAAGGGGCACGAGTGCGCGACGGAGCGTGGGCGGTCGCGTATGGCCTGTGTATATGGGGGATGAGTAATGAACCGGAATCCCCCCTTAAAGAGGGTTTGCGCAAGCTGAGCACAACTACGCTTAATTTTGTGCGGCGTTTCCTGCCATAGCGCTCCGCGGAGAGCGGTGGATACGGCTATAGATATCAAAAACGTCAACTTTACGCCATCGTGCCCCAATGGTACGATGAGTTAAACCGGGTTGCTCTTTGGGGGGTAGGGACCAATGCGGTACGACGTCGCTTTTTTCTGTAAAGGTCGGGTAGTGCACGAGTAACGTGTGCGGCAACGCGCTCCCCTTCGGCGCATACGGCTCTTCACGCTAAACAAATGGTAATATGAAACAAGTACAAACCGATGTTGAATCATTCGCACGCATTCGCGTAGTGGGAGCGGGGGGCTCCGGAAACAATGCCGTTAATCACATGATTAACTCGGGCGTAAAGGGGGTGGAGTTTATCGTCATCAATACCGACGCGCAGGATTTGAATAAGTCTCCCGCAAAAAAGAAAATTCACATAGGAAAAAATCTCACGCGTGGCTTGGGTGCGGGCGGCAACCATGATATCGGCCGCCGCGCCGCGGAAGAAACGCGCGAAGAAATCTTGGAGGCACTCAAGGGCAGCGACATGGTGTTTATTGCCGGCGGCATGGGAGGCGGCACGGGAACCGGCGCCAATCCCATTATCGCAAGCATTGCGAGAGAGTTGGGCGCACTTACCGTGGGGGTAGTGACCAAACCCTTCGGTTTTGAAGGCCAAGCGCGTATGCGTGTGGCAGAGCAAGGCATTGAAGAACTCAAGCGCGAGGTAGATGCATTAATTGTAATCCCCAATGATCGCCTCCTGGCGATTGTGGACCGAGAAACGACCGTCACCAACGCATTTGCCATGTGTGACGACATTCTGCGCCAAGCGGTTGAGGGCATGGCAGATCTCATCACCACCCCCGGCATCATTAACGTAGATTTTGCCGACATTCGCTCGGTAATGGAAAACTCGGGTTCGGCACTTATGGGCGTGGGCACCGCCTCGGGTGACAACCGCGCGGTAGAGGCGGCACAAGCGGCCATCAACTCTCCCCTTCTGGAAGTTTCCATCACCGGCGCCAAGGGTGTTCTCTTTGCAATTGCAGGCGGCGATGACCTCGGCATGCTAGAGGTACAGGATGCAGCAAAAACGATTACGGAAAACATCGATCCCAATGCCCGTGTCATATTTGGTACCATTCGCGATGATAAGCTGAAGAAGAATGAGGTGAAGGTCACCGTCATCGCCACCGGCTTTCCCGATGATCAGGTACTCCCCAGTTCTTCGCTGTTTGCAGCAGCGCAGCCCTCCCCCGAGGAAACGCAGGAAGCGGGAGCTGCCACGGTAAAAAGAGAAGACACAGACGAAGGAAAGATTCACCACACCTTTTCCGGCATTCGCGGCATTGGCGCGAGTACCACAAAAGAGAAAGGGGGAGAACCTGCAACAGCAGCAAAGCGCAGCGCGCGCACAACTCCTCCCGCCCCCGAACCCAGCGCGCAGGAGGAGAGCCCCACCGACGATGATGAAGAGTGGGGTGTTCCCGCTTTCCTGCGCAGGAGCCGAATAAAATAACCAGCAGCACCCAGCTGATGCTGATGCGCCCCGGAGGATACCGCAAGGATCTCAAAAGAGTTTCCCCCACGCTAAAACGTGGGATGCCTGCGGTGTAGTGTGTTCTGCACAGCACACGACACATCACACCCTTACCCCGTGCTACAATGGCAGCACGCAGCCTATCAATAACAACCAGTACCCAGTATGTATGACGTTATTATTTTAGGAGGGGGGCCCGCCGGGGTAGCCGCGGGAGTGTATGCCGCACGCAAGCGCTTAAAAACAGTACTCATTACTAAGGAATTTGGCGGACAAAGCGTGGTATCTCCCGACATACAAAACTGGATCGGCACGCCACATGTTTCTGGGACCGATCTCGCCGCATCCTTCAAACGCCACTTGGAGGAATACGCCGACGAGGTATTGGAATTAGTGGAGGGAAAAACCATCGGTGGCATAGAGCGGCATGAGGGCAATATCCGCGCCTGGGCCACAGATGGCACCGAGTGGATCGGCCGCGCGCTTCTTATCGCAACAGGTGCCGACCGCAGGAAACTTTCCGTTCCCGGCGCCCGCGAGTTTGAGCATAGGGGAGTCACTTACTGCGCCTCTTGCGACGGCCCCATTTTCACGGGGAAAGACGTGGCGGTTATTGGCGGCGGCAATGCGGGCTTTGAAACGGCGGCACAACTGCTCGCCTACACCAAAAGCGTAACCTTGCTGGAATACGCACCCTCTTTCAAAGCGGATAAAATTACCGTAGACAAGGTGCTGGCGCACCCCCACATGAAAGCAATCGCTAACGCTGAACTCTTGGAAATTATCGGAGAAAACACGGTGACCGGCGTGCGCTACCGAGACCGAAAGAGCGATGAGGAACACCTCCTAGAGGTAGAGGGGGTCTTTGTGGAAATCGGCATGGTGCCCAACACTGCGTTTGCCGAGGGTGTGGTGGCAATGGATGCGCGCAAGCACATTACGGTAGACCCCCGCAATCAGCGCACCGGAACCGACGGCATTTGGGCGGCGGGAGACTGCACGGACGAACTCTACCACCAAAACAATATAGCCGCGGGAGACGGCGTGAAGGCATTGGAAGATATTTACGTAGCACTCAACGCACGATAGTGCAATAAAAAACCGATAATGAAAACCCCCGGTGTTATCTACAACACCGGGGGGTTTTCTTATTACCACCTTTTTTCCTACTGCCAGTCGTCACACCCCTTGGTTACCACAAGTGTGTAGTCATCTTCAGTTCCGCTCACCTTATCTGGTCCGGCGGTAAGGAGGTACGAAACTCCGGGATTGCTATTGCAGTCGTTGTCATCGTATCCGTAATAATTGCCCCATGGGTCGGTGTCTATGCGCCTTCCTATAAAGCCACCGTCCACCAACGCATCCATAACAGTGAGCCATGAGTCATTGGGGGGATTGCTGCACGCGGAGCAATTATCGCCGGGAGGGGGTAATTCGCCAAATTCTTCCTTGTACATAATCATCGCTTTTTTTATTTGGTCCATGTCAAATTGGGCGCGCGCAAGACGCGCTTTGGTGTTCGCCTCTCGTATAATTGCGACTGATATTGCGGCAAAAATGCCGATAATCGCAATAGTGACCATCAATTCTATCAGGGTGAAACCCCGCGCTACAATACTACCTTTCATACTTTTCGCTAGACATTCGCACCTGATCACCGGCGCGTTCCTCTCTTGTTGCATACCATGTGGACACGCGCTCACATGGCAATAAGGCTGCCAAAAGGCACATTGCCCATCCTGCCAACCCTGAAGAGGCATCTTACACAGAAAAATATACCCTTCCAGACTCCGCGTCCATAATAAACCGTAGGTAAGGAAAGTATAAAGCACCCATGTAGTAGGCGGCAAAGGATAATTACCACTCACACATCCGGAAAACCGAAGGTGCTGCCCCAACGCAACCTGCGCGGCCGTGTGCTCTGCGGCAAGCGTGCCCCCTAACACGGCGTGCACCGCGTGTCACTATCGTGTGCTGCGCCCGCAGTAGCGGTGCGTTGATTTTGCACCAGCTCCACCGTAAAAGCGCCGCTATCCTCTGCAGCGGCCGAATCTAGGCAGTACGCGGCGCAAACTTCTTCTTGTACGCCTCTATGCAAGTGTTGATAAATTCTGCGGTCTCATCCGGCCCCATGAACTTCCCCACCTGCGTGGTATCTTTCCCCGTCTGGGGGATCTTGTACAGCTCAAAAAACGTCACCATGTCCTTGCGCTGATACGGGGTGAGGTCTTCCACCTTATGCACGTGGTCGTAGCGGGGGTCCTTCGCGTTCACGCAAATTATTTTGTGGTCAATCTCACCATTATCAATCATTTCCATGGCGCCGATCACCCGCCCCGTCACCATGGCGCCGGGAATGATGGGGCTACTGCTGAAGAGCAAGGCATCTAGAGGGTCATTGTCGTGCTCATTCCAGGTACCCGGCACATCGCAGTAATTCACGGGATAAAACAGGGGGCCATACAGTACCCTATCCACCTCCAGCACATCCAGCTCGTGGTTGTACTCGTATTTGGTGTAATCGCCCTGGCTGATCTCCACTATCAGTGAGAGGATCTCTGGCGCCTTTTCTTGCTGAATACGGTGAAAAAGTGAAGTATGCTGCATACGCGTAACCAATTAACGCGGCGAAATAAGATAGTGCGATAATAGCATAATTGTGCGGCAAAATCACACCGCAGATAATTGCAAAATGCCATGCGGCAATGCACACACCCCCCGTACACTATTTATCGGCACTCGGTTGCCGTTTTGGCACAGAGAAGCCCTTGCGGGTATTCTTTCTCCTACCTCCATGAGAGCGGCGCTCCTCTCGCATAGGAGACGGGGGCAACGCTATTCTGATACACGTACACCATAGAATATAGGGGAAGATCCCGGGCATCCCCCCTTTTTACTGCAAAAACGAGAGCTGGAAAGGAGCAGTGCCAATTAAGGATATCGGCATTTTAGCCCCGCCATGGCAACCTCGGCGCCGATGGCCCAATCCCCGACCGCTGGGAATTACGGCTGCGTTATAGGGTTCGATACCGTGATCATTAATTCCGCACGTTGTTTTTCGGTAATCACATCCGGAGCATTCAGCATTACATCCTTGCCCTCCCCGGTTTTTGCAAACGGGATG
>WFWH01000007.1 GCA_015491245.1 Patescibacteria group bacterium
CGGGATGACGGCGCTCGTAATAAAAAACGTCACCGTTCCATTTCCCGTCACCCCAGTTGCAGCCGATGAGGTTCGACTGGTCGCCACAAAACCAACAAAAAGAGCAGAGCGTTTTAAGAACTTAAATCCCTGTTTTTTCCGTGACCTCAAATGGATCGGGGTCGACGGGTAAGCGGTGCACACTGTGCACCGCTTTTTCCTTTAGATTTTTGCGAGGAGGCTGTTGCTGTGGTATAGTAACCGACGCCCACGAGGGAATAAATGCGGCCCCTTCGTCTAGCGGTCAGGACGCCACCCTCTCACGGTGGAAACACGGGTTCGATTCCCGTAGGGGTCACACAGAATCCCCCCCGCAGTGGTGCACCACTGCGGGGGATGGTTTTTGCCCTCGAGTCTTGAGTTTTTGTGCCTACTCTCCGAGGAATACCCCCCTGCACAACCCAATCTCTCACCCTTCTCTTCGTCCGATCTTCAGCTCGGTGCAGAAACTGAAAAGGAATTGACAAACACATGACCAAGGGGTAGAGAGGAGGTGGCTTCTGCACGCCCTGCCTCAAGAAAGTGGCGAGGAACGTATCGCCGGTTCTGCAGTAACCACATGGGTGCCAGGCGGTAAATTGCCGATACCTGCACCCCCAGCACAGGAGCGACGCAAATGGCGCGTAAAAAGCAAGGGAAGTACGAGCGTATGCTCGTCGCCTACATGACAACACGCCACTGCTCAGCGAAGGAGGTATTCCTTCGCGCGTGGTACCAGAAAACAAAGCGGCTATATGACATTGCCCCGCACCGGCACCATGCCCTGTGGACCCGACATCCACAGGGAGGGCTCCCCGATTACGTAAAGCGCTTTTTGGAAACGCAATGATGGTCTGCACGCAACGGCAGGTGCAGCCCGCACCTATCCTTCACCCCCCTAGCCACCAGGGCCCGGGGGTTATTTTTCTTGGATAGAAAAGCCCGCACGCTGCTGTGTTGCCGTTTTTTTGGAGCAACACGTACGCACACACTCGCCGTATCAATACAACCTACCGTTGAGGATTTTGCAAAAAACAAAAAAATGGGCCGGTGAAGCAATGCTTCTCCGGCCCCAATTTCCCTCTGGCCAGTACCACTATAGCAGCATATCCGTGCGCGGGTAAAGTGGAGACACCCACAACATCGCACCAAATGCGCTGCCGCCTGATACGGCACCGCAAGCAATCCATGCGCGCCGCGCGCACCTTGGCCTATTTTATATCCCCATACCATGGTTGACTTTTAATACCCCACAGGGGTATATTGCAGGCATGGGAGCAGCATCATCGCACCCAACGGGCCGCCGCGGCTCTAGGCGCGGCAGCCGCTCCGTGCTCGCAAGTTTTGAAATATCCCCGAGTACCGTTGCGGATAAAATCGCGCGCGGGGAAGACTTTATTCTTGTGGACGTGCGCCGCCCGGAAGAGTATGCGGCACTGCACCTTAAAGGCGCGCAGCTTTTACCGGTGGAAGAACTTTCCGCCGCTTCACTGGCACACATCGGGTTGGGGAGCGACATGAAAAACAAAGAAATTATCGTTTATTGCCGCAGCGGCGTGCGCAGCAAAACCGCGTATGACATTATGACTTCACTGGGTTACCATAACGTAAAAAGTATTGCCGGCGGCATGCTCCGCTGGACCAAGGAACGTCATCCTTTTATTGAAACGTAATGTAGTAAACCGCCGCTTTTCCATGCACCCCCGCACATCAGACACCCACCCGCATCATGCCCACCACCATGCCGGTCACCACGCGCCCGGTATGGGGCACGGCAGCGCCGAAGAATTTTTGCGGCGCTTTTGGATCGTCACGTTCCTTCTCATTCCCCTGCTCTTCACTAACGAAACCGTGGCGGGGCTCATGGGTATTGCGCCGCTCCCGTTTTCGCGTTGGATTGGCTTCGGCATCGCAACGGTGATTTTCGGGTTTTCCCTCGTGTTCTTCCAGCATGCGTGGCATGAAATACGCGCACGCCGCTTTGGCATGATGACGCTGGTGAGTTTGGCGGTGGGATCGGGGTATCTCTTTTCGGCCGCCTCCACCTTTCTTCCCTCGCTGGAAGTGGAGTTTTATCTTGAAATTGCCACACTTATCTGGGTGCTACTCTTCGGGCATTACCTGGAAGCGCGCTCCGGCGCCGCCGCGGGAAACGCACTCCAAGAAGTCGCAAAACTGCTTCCCAAAAAAGCGCACAAGCTGATTGACGGGAAAGAGGTTGCCGTGGACATCGGCGCGCTCCAAGAAGGCGACATCGTGCTGGTAAAACCCGGAGAAAAAATTCCCGCAGACGGCCGTATCATGGAAGGTTCCGCCAACGTGGATGAATCGTTGGTAAGCGGAGAATCCAAGCCGGTGGAGAAGCAAAAAGGTGACGAAGTGGTCGCGGGATCCATTTGCTTGGACGGCGCGCTCACCGTAACACTCACGCGCGTAGGCGCGCACTCCACCATCGGTCAAATTCAGACCCTTATCGCAGAGGCGCAGGGGACCAAGCCGCGCTCACAGCGTATTGCCGACCGCGCTTCGGCGGTGCTCACCTTTGTGGCGGCACTCACCGCACTCCTTACCATCCTGGTGTGGACGGCGCTGCTGGGCAAGCCGTTCGTATTCGCAATTACCCTCGCCATTACCGTATTGGTCATCGCCTGCCCCCATGCGCTAGGGCTCGCTATTCCCACCGTGACCACCATTACCACCTCGCTTGCGGTGAAAAACGGCGTATTCATAAAAAATCTCGCAAAAATAGAAGTGCTGCGCAAAGCCGATTATGTGGTATTTGATAAGACCGGCACCCTTACCAAAGGTTCATTTGAGGTGCATGAGGTGGCGCCAGCACCGGGGGTATCTCCCGAACAGCTCTTGGCGGCCGCCGCCTCTATTGAGGCGCATTCCTCTCATATCATAGGGCACGCCATTGTCCGCGAGGCACAAAAAAGAGGCGTGGTCCTGCAGGAAGCAGCCGAGGTAAAGAACATCGCCGGCAAGGGCATTACCGCGGTATGGGGCAACACGCGCTATGCGGCGGGCAATCGCGCGCTCATGGAGGATCTGGGACTGCGCCTTGACAACGCGCTAGAGCAAAAAGCGCGTTCGTTTGCCGCGCGGGGCGAAACCATTGTCTATGTCGCCGATGCACGCCAAGTATTGGGCGTCATTTCCCTTACCGACACCATCAAGCCCGAATCCTATGAAGCGGTTAAAAAACTCCACGAGTTGGGGGTAAAGGTGGCCATGCTCACAGGCGATAACGAAAAGGTGGCGCGAGGTGTCGCGGAAGCATTGGGTATAGACACGTATTTTGCCGAGGTGCTGCCCCAAGACAAATATACGCATATCAAATCGCTCCAAGAAAAAGGCAACGTGGTGCTCATGGTGGGAGACGGTGTGAATGATGCGCCCGCCCTCACACAAGCCGACGTGGGTATCGCCATCGGGGCGGGAACCGATGTTGCGGTGGAGGCGGGAGATGTGGTGCTCACACGCAACAACCCCTTGGATATCGTGCGCCTCATCAAACTCGCGCGCGCAGTATATCGAAAGATGATACAAAACCTCGTGTGGGCGCTCGGCTATAACGTGGTGGCAATCCCCGCGGCGGCGGGTGCGTTTGCCGCGTGGGGCATATTTCTCCGCCCGGAAGTGGGCGCCCTCCTAATGAGCTTGTCCACGGTCATTGTGGTGGTAAACGCGCTGACATTGAGGAGTATTGACCTTGAGCGCGCATAGCATACCGCACTCCCTTGCGCCATCCCCGAAATTAGGCATCGGTTGAAACGAGTTTGTGCCCGGGCATGGAATATGGGATTATAAGAGCGTGTGCCGTAGCACGCACTGCACCGCAACGGCGCACACTCGCATGCCGCAGTGCACCATCAAGTGGTTGAGCCTGCACTACCGCTTACTCAGTCTGTTGTTACTTCATGGAACCAGAAAATATCAGCGCGACCATCTCGCCGCAATCACCTGATGTGCAGCGCAGCGACGGCGCGTCGCGCACCGCACGGACATCATCTGTTTTTGCGATACCCCTTTCCATCATTATTGCGGGTGCGATGATTGCCGGCGCAGTTATATATACCAACGGACGGCCTTCCGGCTTGGAAAATGCGCCTGTGGGCGCGCGGCAGGCAGCGGCGCCCCAGCCGAGTGGGTCCACCGATGCAGTGCGCCCCATAGGGAAAGAAGACCATATTCGTGGTAATCCTAACGCTCCGGTAAAAATAGTAGAATACTCGGATTATGAGTGCCCATTCTGCAAACGGTTTCATCCCACCATGCGCCGCGTCATGGACGAGTATGGCAAAAAGGGGCAAGTGGCGTGGGTGTACCGTCATTTTCCGTTAGAACAGCTGCATCCCGTAAAGGCGCGCGCCGAGGCCGTGGCATCCGAATGTGTGAATGAGCTGGGCGGCAATGAAGCGTTTTGGCAATTTACCGACCGCTTTTTTGAGCTCACTCCCTCTAACAACCGCACAGACATTGAAACGGTGATTCCGCAGATAATCGCGGAAATAGGGCTTGATGCGCAAAAATTTGAAGCGTGCACTAAAAGTGGGCGCTACGACGCGCATATTGACGACGATATCCGCAACGCGCTGGAAACCGGCGGCCGCGGCACGCCGTGGAGCATAGTAATAGCCCCGAACGGCAAGACCTTTCCTCTCAGCGGCGCCCAACCCTATGCGGCGGTGCGCCAGCTTATTGAAATTGCCCTTGCGCAACAGTAGTTTCAATCAGCACCTATGACACTGAAAGCGGCTCTGATGCGCGTATTCTCTCGCCCTTGGTACCTTGCGCTGGCGGCGGGAACTGCCGCCGTAGTGTTCGCTTTTTCCGTCCTCTTGCCCAATATTTCCCTCGTTGCCAAAGTGGCAACGGATTCGGGCATTCCGCTCTCGCAGAAGGTGCGCGTGGTAGGCAGCCTGTTCGGATCCATTGGCACCAACTTTACCGCCGTCTCGGCGACGTACACCTTTGCCATCGCGCTGCTCTTGGGAGTGAACCTCTCCCTCTTTACCTTTTACCTGCGGGACAACCGTGCGCCGCACAGTGCAGCAAAAAGCGCATCGTGGAGTGTCGGCGGCTTGGCGAGCGGCCTGTTTGGCATAGGGTGCGCCGCCTGCGGCACGTTTGTACTCAGCACCCTGCTGGGTGTAGCCGGCGCCGTCGCGGTGCTCACCCACCTCCCCTTCGGCGGCGCGGAGTTCGGTTTTCTCGGTGTGGGGCTTCTCTTATACTCCTCTTTTGCGCTTGGCAAAAAAATCGCACATTCCACGAGAACCTGCGAGACGTAGCGTGTCTACGACCGTGAAGCCGTACCCTTTACGCGCGCCATCCTCGGTAGTACAGTGTTGCTATGCTGCGACGTTTTAAGGACAGAGAGGAGGCGGGTTTGCTTTTGGCGGACGCAGTGGAACCGTTTGCAGACGAAGGAGCGGTGGTATATGCGCTGCCGCGCGGCGGCGTGGTGGTGGGGTACCAGGTGGCAAAAAAACTGGGCGTGCCGCTGGATATCGTGGTGGCGCGCAAAGTGGGGCACCCCGCCAATCCGGAATTTGCGGTATGTGCGGTAACGGAAGAAGGAGAAATGCTGTGCAATGAGCACGTCGCCCATCTCACCGACCGTGTATGGCTTGCCGCAGCGGCCCGCGAAGAACAAGAAGAGGCGCAGCGGAGAAGAAACGCCTACCTGCCGCAGGAACGGCACATTCCCGCAACAGGCAAAACCGCAATTCTCGTGGATGACGGAGTGGCGACCGGCCTTACACTGCAGGCTGCCCTGCAGTCCTTGCGCAAAGAGCGCCCCGCAAAAATCGTGGTCGCCGTCCCCGTTGCCCCGCATGACGTGGTGGAGGAGCTGAAAAAAGAGGCCGATGAAGTGGTGGTGCTCCTGAATGAAGCGCACTACCTCGGGGCGGTGGGCGCCTACTACGAAGACTTTCCCCAGACGACTGACGAAGAGGTCATTAAATTGCTTGCGGATACGCGCATGAGGAGCGGAGGACAGGATTGAATGGATAGATAGGCGAAAACAGCACACTACAATTTCCGCGCTTTTTGGGCTTTTCTCTTCTCCTCTTCTTGCTTGTGCTCCAAACCGAGCTTCTCCTCTTCCAACAGGCGCACTTCCCGCGCCAAACGCGCCGCTTCGGCCTCTAACTTTTCCTTTTCCATTTCATCGCGGCGCATTTGCTGTTTCTTCACGCGCACGCGCGAGAGCAGGTACTGTGCTTCCCGCTCCATGCGCGCAATCTCTTTTTTGGGCGCCTCAATGCGCCGTGTCACCTCCTCCAGTGCTTTTTCTTTTTCGTGCAAGTGGCGCTTGCGTATCTGCAGCCTTGCTGCCACTTCCTGCAACTGATACTGCAATGATTTCATAGCGTATGTCTCTCCTCCGCGCTCCCGCCCGCACTGTTTCTATCGGCGTTTTACCATACTGGGTGTTGTGTTTCAGTATAGCATGAAGCGCTTTTTCCGATACCTTGTGTGCCTCTTGGGCGCAGCAGCCGCCGGCGCGTCGGGAGCGGCACTGTATCTGCATATGTCCGCCGGCGCCGCACCTGCGGCAGCACTGCGGGGGCAATCCGATACTGCCGCACGTGATGCTCTGCAATCCTCCGTGGCACAGCTTACCCAAGAGCTTTCTGCACTAAAGATCCAAGTGGCGGAACTCTCGCAGAAGCCGCGTGAAGAAATGGAGCGCCAAATGGCGCGCCAAGTGACCGGAGATAGCGCACTGGTTGAGGCGGTGGCGCGCGTGGCGCCTTCGGTGGTGTCCATTGTCGCCGCCAAGGAAGTCTCGCGCCTCCGCGTGGAATAGGTAAATCCCTTTGGGGACGACCCATTTTTCCGCAACTTCGGCTTCCGCATACCAGTCTATCGACAAGAAGGAACGGAAAAGCGGAAAATAGGCGCCGCATCAGGATTTATCATTACTCCAAGTGGCCTTATTGTCACCAATCGCCACGTAGTGGCCGATCCTAACGCGGAATATACGGTCCTGCTCTCTGATGGCTCCCAAAAGCGCGCGCAGGTGCGGTATCGCGACCCCGTGCACGATTTGGCACTGCTGAATATTGAGGGAGGAGGCTACCCCGCCGCTCCCTTGGGAGATGCATCGCTCCTGCGTTTGGGAGAGCGGGTGGCAGCAATCGGAAATGCGCTGGGCGAATACGCAAACTCCGTTTCCACCGGTATTGTCTCCGGCCTCAACCGCACTGTGGTTGCACGGGGTGCAAACGGCACACCGGTTACCCTCAGAGGGGTGCTGCAAACGGACGCCGCCATCAATCCCGGCAATTCGGGCGGGCCGCTTATCAACCTTCGCGGCGAGGTGGTGGGGGTTAATGTTGCCACGGTTGCCGGATCAGAAAATATAGGATTTTCCATTCCCATCAACGAGGTGAAGCGGGTCCTTGCCGAAGTGATACGCGAAGCGCGGCGCTGAGGTGTGGCATTCCACAACTTCGTTCGCAGCTCGCTAAGAGGCATGCTGCGTTAATACACGCACCGCGGAGGCGCCTCACGGGCGGTGGCGCCATTCTTTTTCCTGCCGCACCAAAAGCTGCGGCGCCTCATCGGGATTGCGCAGGAGCGCACGCACCACGCGCTCCAAGCGAATGCCCGCCTGCGATCCCTTCACCAGAATAAGATCGCCCTCGGCAATGTGCGCTACGGCGCTCTCCGGCGCGTCCGCACTTTTTTCGCATACTGTTATATGTGCTGCATCCAAGCCCGCCTCCTGTGCCGCTTGCGCCACCATGCGCGCATACTCCCCTACCGTGATGAGGCGATCGCACACCTGTGCCGCATGCTGGCCCGCCTCCAGGTGCGCCTTGTGGGCAAATTGCCCCAGTTCACGCATGTCACCTAATACGCACACCTTTTTTCCACTCGTGGGCAGCTCCGCCAGAGTATCCAGTGCCTTATGCAGGGCAACCGGCGATGCATTGTAGCTGTCATCTATAATGGTACTGTTCCGTATTCCCGCCAGCACACGCATGCGGCCCGGCGTGGGAGGCGCCTTTTGCAGCGCCGCGATAAGCGCCACCATATTACCTCCCAGTGAAAGGGCGACCGCGAGTGCCGCGAGTGCGGCATACACGCTCTGTTCTCCCACCACTCCCGGCAAAAACACCGGTGCGCTCTTCCCCTCCCACGTGACGCGGAATTCCATGCCCAAAGGGACACCCTCGGCGCCATAACGGATGCGTACCTCGGTCCCGCGCACATCCGCACCGTATGCCAAGCCGTAGGTGACTTTTTTTTGGGTCGGGTGGCGCGGCGCAAGTGCGCGCACCTTGGCATCGTCATGGTTTACCACCACTGTCCCTTCGGGGCGCAACGCGTCAAGCAGCAGTGCTTTTTCCTTCGCCACTTCCTCGGGAGAAGAAAAAAATGCCACATGAACCGGCACTTCGGGAAAGCGGGTAATAACCGCTACATCAACAGGAAGCCAGCGCACCAGTGCGCGCATATCACCCGGACCATCCACTCCCGCTTCCACCACCACGATCTCAGGATAGCGCTCCCGCGCCCACAGCGCCGCCACCCCGCGCACTACGTTGGCGCACCACCCCCATGGGCTGCCCCATGCACTCTTCAACCCCAACACGGTGAGCGGGATTCCCAGTTCGCTATTGTAGCTTTTGGGGCTTTTGCGCACCGCGGCATGCGCGGAGAGCGCCGCCGCGGTGAAATCTTTAGTGGTGGTTTTTCCTACACTGCCGGTTATTGCCACTACACGCGGCTTATGCCGCCATAATAAGAAGCGCGCCTCTTGCGTAAGCGCCGCTGCCACAACTTTTTTAAATAGCGCATGCATAGTTGCGGGACAAGTATGCTGCATTTCTCATGCCGTACGCCTCAGTATAGCGCGCTGCACGCAAAAACCAATAACCGCTACCGGTCAGGAGGTATTTCATAGTAGTTTATAAGAAAGTTCACAATATCCATGAAGGGATCCGTGAGCGTCTGAGACGCATAACGCGCACCCCGCGGCTCCATTGCGTAGAGAAACACTAAAAACTGAGGGTCAAAAGAGGGGAAGTAGCCAAAAAAGGTATGCAAAAAACGATCATCATAGTAGCCGCGTGCATCTTTTCTTGCAATTTGCGCGGTGCCCGTTTTTGCAGCGATCCGATAGCGCTCCTTCGCCACAGTCCCACCGCGCAATGCTTCGTCCACCACCACCGTAAGCATACGGGAAATTTCCTCTGAGGTGTCGGCGGCAATGACCCGCTTCGGCTCCGGCAGGGGGGGCTTGTAGGACCCGCCGTTTTCGTATCGTATTTCTTTCGTGAGGTGCGGGGTAATCAGGTAGCCGCCGTTGGCAAGCGCGGAGAGCGCACGCACCATGGCGATGGGAGTAACCGCAATACCCTGCCCGAAAGAGGCAGTTGCGTACTCCACCGCGCGGGGGCTATGCAAATTGGCAATTAACCCGCGCACCTCATTGGGGAGCTCTATGCCCGTTTTTTCCCCAAATCCAAAGCGCAGCATGTAGCGGGTAAATTCCTCCCTCCCCACCTGATCAACGATAAATGCCGCACCGGTATTGAGCGATTGGTTGAGCACTTCCTGCATGGGTACCTCACCGCGCCCGCGATTGTCATAGTTACGGATAGTGGAGCCGTCTATGGTAATGGCCCCTTTATCAACGTACGTAGTATCTGGAGTAACCGCTTGGGTATCCAAGCCAATTGCCATCGTAATGGGTTTCATAATAGAACCCATTTCAAACACGCTCTCCACTAGCGGATTGTCAAATACGGAAGGGTCGGCGCGGAAAAACTCATTGAGGTCAAAAGAGGGGAGTGAAGCCATAGCGATGAGGGAACCATCGCGCGGATCAATCACGATGGCCCCTACCTCTTTTGCACTCCACGTGTCCTGTAGCGCGGCGAGCACCTCTTCCACCTGTGCCTGCACCGAGGGCTCTAGAGTAGTAATAACCTCCCCCGCACGGTTTTTCCCGCTGTCAAAAATACGATCGGATATTCCGGTGAAAACTTCCGCAAAGAAATTCACGTACACCTTTTTCTCCTCGCGGCGCAAAATATCGTCATAGTAGCGCTCCAATCCATAGCGGCCACTGCGCGTCTCCCCATCCTCGCCGAATGCCTCAAAGCCGAGCACGTGTGCGGCAAGTGAGCCACCCGGGTAGTATCGCCAACGCTCACGGTACAGAGAAATTCCCTCAAGTCCCATTTGATCTATGGCACGGGCGGTTTCCGCGCTCACCTTGTGGGCGATTTCTTCATAAGGGTCGTCCTTTTTGCCCACACGAGCAATAAAGGACTCATAGTCTAGTGGAATGAGCGGTGAAAGTGCGGCATAAAGGGCATCGGGGTCTTCCACTTTTTTCGGATTTACCGCAACCAAAAAACCGGAGCGCACCGTTGCCCCGGCAATCTCTCTCCCCTCTTTGTCGGTAAAAAATATGTTGCCGCGGTCATAGAGATTGCGCACCGGGCGCAGGTATTGGCGCGACGCCAGTTCCGCGTAGCGCTCCCCATGCACAATCTGCACCGAATAAAGACGCCCCGCGAGTACGAGGAAAAAGAGTAGTACCAGCGCGAAGATAACTCTTGTGCGCAGAATAAAACGCGCGCGCATACACTATTCTTCGCTCCGCACCACTAATGGCTTTTCTGCAATATCCGAAACGGTGACAAAACGCTTCTGCGCAAGCGGCACCAGCCCCAGCGCCTCAGCGTGTGCGCGGTCAACTGCCGCTATCTTGATCAGATACTCTTCCTCGAGAGCACTCAAACGCGAATGTACCTCAACACGCTCCATTTCCAACTCTTTGCGCAGTACCACATTCATGACTGAAGCGGTGATGAAATACATATAGAGTCCCGAGAGCGCCACAATGGCAAGTCCTATTGCAAAAAGCGCGCGGCGCTCGCGCGCATAGGGAGCATGCGCGCGACGCATACTCGGCCGCTTTTGCTTACGAAGAAAACGGTATTGCAGTATAGACAGCCACATAGAATGATTACGTGTTTTTGTTTTGTACCGCTTTTTCAAGAATGCGCAGTTTGGCGCTGCGCGCGCGCGAATTTCTACGCATCTCATCCGCAGAAGGAACAATCGGCTTCTTGGTGATGAGGTGCGCCTGTGCCTCTTGTACCTGCGCACGGAAGAATCGCTTAACCCAGCGATCCTCAAGGCTGTGGAAAGAGATCACGGCGATGCGGCCCCCGGGGCGTAGCGCCCGCCAGGCACTTGCTACCCCTTCCTGAAGCGCGGTGAGCTCGCGATTGACCGCAATGCGCAATGCCTGAAACACCTTCGTGGCAGGATGAATGCCGCTGGGGTAGCGCCGTTTTCCCTTTACCTCGGTGATGATGTGCACCAGCTCGGCGGTACGGGTGATGCGGCGCGCGCTTCTGGCGGCGACTATAGCGCGCGCGATTGCGCGTGCCGCACGCTCCTCCCCATACACCCAGAAGAGATCTGCGAGAGCAGCCTCTTCCCACTCATTGAGAATGTCCTCTGCGGTAACGGCGTCGGGAGAGGGGTGCGCCGCAAAGGTCATCAGCAGGGGTTCATCTTTCTGGAACGAGAAGCCGCGACCTGAGCGCTCCAGCTGGTCAGAACTCAAGCCGAGGTCAAAAAGGGCTCGGTCAATCGCCGCAATTCCTGCCTGCCGCAGCACGCGCGCCACGTCGCGGAAGTTAGCCGTCACCAAGAACACGCGGGGTGCCGCACCAACGAGCGCCTTGCGTGCGCGTGCCACCGCGCCGCTGTCCGCATCCAACCCGATAAAGACACCGCGGCGAGAGAGCCGCGCCGCCAGCGCGCACGCATGGCCCGCTCCACCCAGCGTAGCATCCAGCACTACGTCATCCGGCTGGGGAGCCAATCCTTCTACCACTTCATGTAAAAGAACCGGAACATGCACAGTCGCAGAGTGCGACACGGCACTCTCGTGCGCTCCGTGGGCTCCTGGCACTCCTTCCGGCATGAAACCAACCCTGCCGCTCCCTTAGATAAGGCCTAGCTCACCCAGTTTTTCTGCCATCACGTCCACTTGCTGTAGTGTGCGCTCACGGTACGCGTGCCAACGCGCCTCACTCCAGAGCTCTACACGATCGTGAACGCCGATAAGCACTGCCTTATCCTTTAATCCTGCAAACCGCGCCAAATATTCAGGAAGCAGTACACGCCCGAGAGCATCTACCTCCAGCTCCTGTGCACTGGCGAGGAAAAAGCGGTTAAACGCACGGGCCTCCGACTGCCCCATGGAGAGGTTTGCGAGTTTCTCCACGAGCCGCTTCCAGCGTGTTGCGGGAAAGACGAAGAGACTGCCGTCCAGCCCGCGCGTTATCACCACTTTTTTTCCCAGCTCCTTGCGGAATTTCGCAGGGAGTGAGATGCGCCGCTTGCCGTCAAGAGTGTGCAGATATTCTCCGATCAGCATGCGCGGCACGTAGTGAAATAAAGGGGTTCAATCGCGTGAGGGGATTGTGAGGTTTTTGGGGATGTTGTGTTGGGGTATAGCGTTGTTGCTATGGAGTTGTTGTCGATTTCCCACTTTATTCCACTGCGTTCCACTATATACCACCTTATGCCGCATGCAAGGGGACCGCATGTGGAAAAATACATGATCCGATACAAAAGAACTCCCCCGAGGGGAGCTGTCAAGGAGAGAATACTGCCCGCGCCGCAAAAAGTGCCTTAAGAGCGCGGGCGTGGGCGCATAAGGGGAAACAACTGGGTCTCGCGCACCGGCTTATCCACCAAGTACGCAAAATAGCGCTCAGAAAACCCATGCCCTGCCGCAGGCGGCATGCCGTATTCCAGCGCTTCTACAAAATCCCAATCCGCCATGTGCGCCTCTTCATCCCCCGCATCGCGCAGCGCCTGTTGCTCTTCAAATCTCTTGCACTGGTCCAACGGATCATTGAGCTCCGAGTACCCTTGGCCCAACTCCGAACCGGCAATCACAAAGTGAAAACGCTCCACCATATGCGGCTTGTCGGGAATTTTTTTCGCCAGCGGCGAGGTAAAGAGCGGCTCGTTAACGAGAATAAGTGGACCGGCTATGTTCTTGCGCACCTGTTTCCACAGCAAATCCACGAGACGCCCCTTCCCCGCTTCGGGCTCATGCGTAATGCCAAGCTCGTCCGCTTTTGCCGCCAACGCCTCTCTGTCCTCTTTCCATATGTCTACCTTGAGGTGTTCGCGAATCAAGGTGGCGTAATCCGCCACCTCCCATTCACCGCCCAGATTCACCTCAAAGCCGCGCATGGAAAACTTCAGCGTACCGAAGGTTTCCTCCGCCACGAATTGAAAACACTCGCGCAAGAACGTATACATGGCGCGATAGTCGGCATAGGCCCAATACGCCTCGCACTGGTCGTAGTCTTGAAGATGCTCAGATGACATGCCCTCATTGCGGAATATCCTTCCTATCTCAAACGTTTTGGGAAATCCCGCCACCATCAAGCGCTTCTGCCACAGTTCCCCTGCGGAAATGCGCAAGTACACATCCATATCCAGCGCGTGGTGGTGCGTTACAAACGGGCGCGCGTCACCGCCGCCGGGAGTTGACTCCAACACAGGGGTACGCACCTCTAAAAACCCGCGCTGCTCATGGAAGGTGCGCACCGCGCGCCAAAACGCCGCCTTACGTTCCACTATTTCGCGTGATGCGGGATTGAGCAGGAAATCCAAATAGCGCTTGCGGTAGCGCTCATCCTCGTCTTTGAGGCCGTACCACTCATCAGGTATCGGCTGGAGCGACTTGGACAGCATTGCCCAACGAGTGACTAACAGCGATTGCTGGCCGCGCTTGGTGGTAAACAGGGGGCCCTCTACCTCTATGAAATCGCCTTGGTCGACCACGGAGAGGAAAAAATCATACTCCCCATCCTCCATCTCATCCCTTTTCAACACCGCTTGTAGACGCGCCGTCCCGTCAAATAAATCGAGAAACGTGAGCGCCCCCTGTGCGCGCTTGGACATGATGCGCCCGGCAATCACGGGGCGCGCATCGGCCTGCGCGAGCGCCGAAAAATCCCTCAGTACCGCCGCAAGGGTATGCGTGCGCCTTGTGCGGCACGGATAGGGATCTCTCCCGCGCTCTTTAAGCAACGCCAGTTTCTTCAACCGCTCTGTGCGTATTTCTTCCAACATACTGGCACTTTGGGCGCGGGGCTTATACGACACACCAACATACTGTTTACGAAATTTCCAAAATTTTATAGCGTTGTTTCCCCTTGGGCGTTTCAAAGGAAAACTCCTCGCCTTTTTTCTTCCCCATCATCGCCTCACCCAGTGGGGAAAGGTAGGAAATTTTTCGCTCCATGATATTCGCCTCTTCGGAGCCCACTATCTCATACTCATGGCGCTCTTTCTCTCCCACCTTTTGTATGACGACCTTGGAACCCATGGAAACGACACTCCCCTTCTTTTTGGGAGATACGATCTCCGCATGGGCGATGAGATGCTCCAGGTGCGCAATGCGCTCTTCTATCGCCGCCTGCATTTCGCGCGCCTCTTGGTACTCGGCGTTTTCCGAGAGATCGCCGAGCGAGCGCGCATACTCCAAGCTCTCCGCGATCTCTTTGCGCCGTACCGTCTTTAGGGTCTTGAGCTCCTCTTTCAGCTCTTCAAATTTTTCCGGCGACAGGAAGTCGCGTTCTTGGTCATCCTGCATAGTTATTGGTTAGCGTCTGTTGGGATTCGAGTATCTGCCGTAGTATAGCGAATTTACCTCCCGCAAACAAGAAGCGCAGGTTACTCCGCCGCAAGATACTCCGGCGCACCGTCTTTCATCCATCGCAGTAATTCATACATAACATAGGGTGCGCCAATGAGCGTACCCGCGGGGCCTTTTTCCATGACCACCGCAAACGCATACCGCGGATTTTCATAGGGGAAGAATCCTACCACCCAGGAGTTCATGAATTCCTTTTTTCTCCCCACCTCCGCCGTGCCCGTCTTCCCCGCTACCGCAACCCACGGAACGTCCAGCGCACGCGTGGTCCCCTCCGTCACCGCGCGGCGCATGCCACGCTTTACCACTTGGTACTGTTCAGGGGTAAAGGGGAGCTTGCGCTGCTCTTTGCGCTCCAGCAGTGAAAGCCGTGGACGAACCAGGCTGCCCTCGGAAGCGATGGCAGCCACCGCGCGCACCACCTGCAGTGGGGTCACGAGAAAGCCATACTGGCCGATGGAGGTGTTGTAGGTATCACCCACACGCCATGTGGGATCGCCGAACGTTTCCTCTTTCCATCGCGGGGACGGGATGACCCCGTAGTCCTCGGGATCCAACACGCTGCCGGTAGATTGCGCCAACCCGAAAAGGCGTGCGTATTTCTCAATGCGCGCAATC
The DNA here is from genome assembly GCA_015491245.1 of Patescibacteria group bacterium. Taxonomy (GTDB): domain Bacteria; phylum Patescibacteriota; class Minisyncoccia; order Phycocordibacterales; family UBA12088; genus WFWH01. The sequence continues at coordinate 15,371 of WFWH01000007.1, forward strand.
CCCAATCCCTCTTGGTCACCAAATCCTCCGCCGATTTCAAAGAAGTACACATTGGAAGAAACCGCCAGCGCCCGCTCCATATCCACCGGCCCGTGCGCTTTCCAGTCTTTAAAAACGGTGGGGTGCGCGGGATCATAGGGATTGGGCACCACGAGCGCACCCGTACTAACAATGGTTTTTCGGGGATCAATAATACCCTCGCGCAGTGCGGCGAGCGCCACAAATGGCTTAATGACCGACCCCGGGGTATACAAGCCGCGCACCGCGCGGTTAAGGAACACCTTACGGGGATCGTCACGGAATGCGCGAATAGCCGTAGCGTTTTCCGCGCGCACTAGTGCGTTGGGGTCATATTCGGGATAGTTGGTAAGCGCAATGAGGTCACCATTGCGCACGTCCATAATCACCCCCGCACCCGCTCGAAAGCCGCCCTCTTCGGCACGCTCTCGGAGAAAAGAAAACAGTTGTTCCTGTATGCGTGCATCTATGGTGAGCGTCATTGACGTGCCGCTCCGCGGCGGCACAATTACTCCTTCTGTCTGCACCGCCCCCACAGCATTGGTCTCCACAATTTTCAACCCGTTGCTCCCCGCGAGCTGTCGGTCGTATATTTTTTCCGCTCCCGCAATGCCTTCAATGCGGGCGCGATGGAACACCCCGCGCGCATCGCGGCGCGGCAGCGCCACATACCCCAGTACATGGGCGAATCCTGAGGTAGCGGTATAGGAACGCATAGCAAATACGTCGCGCGGGTTGGGTACGTTCCACGCCAATTCTACCCCCCGGCGATCATAAATTACGCCACGCTCGGCAAACACCGGCTCGTAGCGCAGGCGGTTTTCCTCACTCTGCGCTGCGTACGCATCACCTGCCACTACCTGCAGCCAAAAGAGTCGTGCGAGGAACACTAGTAAAATCACCACATACGCGCCACTGACCAACACGAGCGCCCGCGCGCTTATCGGACGTTCCATTCTCCCCTCCAACTGCCAGATATTGTACGCGGGAAGGTTGTGCGCATCCAAGAGTATCTCTTCCGGGTTTACCCCGTCCCCGACAAAGTGTTTTTTCTTTTTCCTGAAAAACCTCATACCATTATCAAGAAACCATGATGCGTCGCCGCAACACTGTTTGAGCCGCCGCCAGTAACACCACAACGGTAGTGAGCGGAAAAGGGATAACGAGAGGATGAGACAACCAAGGGGTGGGCGCCGCCCACCACATATCCAACAGCAATGCGCACGCCACGGCGGTTGCGCGATACCCCATGAGGAAAATGAGCGGCACTATGAAGAAAAAAACCCACCAGGGCGCAAAAAAAGATGCAAGCGCCACCAAGGTGATGAGTGCGAGAGAAGAAAGTATGCGCGAGAGCAATGGGGGAATGCGTACGCTCATGGGCGGCTGGTTACGATGCTCAGGTACAATCCGGAACGCAGTGCGAAGGGAGTGCTGAAGAGCACGGTACGGAGTGCATCCTCCGGCTTGGCGCGCAGTTGTTCCACCGTTCCCAAAACCCACAGTTCGGTATCTGAAAGCAGGAGCAGGTCCTCCTCACGTACCGGCGCATCACGGGGAATGAGCGCGCGCAGAGCGCCGCCCCCCAATCCCTCTACCCGCACTGCGGTCATACGGCCGTCGCTCAATACCCATGCGTAACGCTCAGTACCGGGAGAAGAAAAGAGAGAAATGAATGCCACTGTTCCCTCACGCGCCACGACCTCTCCCACCGCCACCTCCTCGCCGTAGAGCGCCACATCGCCCACCGCCACCTCTTCCGCCTTACCCGCCGGCAGCAGTACTGTCACGAGATCATAGGGTGTTTCCGGAGGCCGCCGCAAAATTTTCGCCCGCACGCGGGTAGCCTCCCCATCCGCTTCCTCCGCCTGTTCCCGCAGCCTCTGGTTCTCCTCCCGCAGATACGCCAACAGCTGCCGCTCAAAATAAAAACGCTCCAACTCTTCCCTTAAGCGCGCATTTTCTTGCTCCAAAGCACGCTTGCTTGAGAAGAGTGCCATACCCTCCTGGAAAGAAGCGTACACAGTATCACTCAAGGTGTAGGCGCCTGCCTGCAGCGCATAGAGCGTGCGCGAAAGAATGCGCGGCGGCCCGGGTGCCCACCATAGCACCACGAGCACTACCATAACGGCAAAGAGCACGGGGACGCGCCGCGCTATGCTACGTACGCGGTCCGCGAGCGGTTGGAATGACCGGTTCTTCGTCATGGCGCAACAATACGTCGCGGTACGCGGCAAAATCTTCTAAGATGATGCCAGTGCCGCGCGCCACTGTGGTCAGAGGGTCCTCAGCAACACGGACGGCAATTCCCAATACCTCCTCCAGTAATTCTCGAAATCCAGGAATCAGCGCGCCGCCGCCGGTCAGCACCACCCCTTCCTGCATAATATCTGAGAGAATCTCGGGCGGCGTCGCTTCCATAATACTGCGCAAATTTTCTAACAGCGAGTCAATGAGCGGCACCACCGCCTCGCGCATGTCAGTATCGGTAACCACCACTTCGCGCGGCAAACCCGTTACCACATCCCGCCCCCGCACCGTCGTCTCAAGGGGTTCCGGCCCCTCGGTAAGCGCACATACCGCAATTTTAAGCTCTTCCGCGGTCTTTTCCCCTATGACAATTTTAAACGCATCGCGCATGTGCAGCATGATGGCCTGATTGAGATGGTCTCCCGCAATGCGGATGTTCTGCGACGTGACGATGCCGCCCAGCGACACAATGGCGACATCGGTGGTGCCGCCGCCTATATCAATAATCATATTGCCCTGTGGCAAATGCACCGGAAGGCGCGCGCCAATGGCGGCCGCCATAGGCTCCTCCACAATGTGCACCTCGCGCGCACCGGCACCGATGGCCGCATCTTTCACCGCCCGTATCTCTACGTTGGTAATGCCGGGAGGAACGCCCACCACCACACGAGGCCCCAACAATTTCGTACTCCCCTGCTGGGCAGTATTTAATAGGTACGCCAAAAGCTCTTCCGCCACTTCAAAATCTGAAATAACACCGTCCACAAGAGGGCGCACTGCGCGCAGATGTTGCGGCGTCCTCCCCAGCATTTCCTTGGCGTGCCGCCCCACCGCCACCACTTGGCCGGTTTTCTCGTTAAGCGCAACCACCGAGGGCTCATTTACCACAATGCCCTTGCCGCGCACATACACCAGCGTGTTGGCGGTTCCTAAATCAATACCAATATGGTATGCAATGAAATTGCTGAGTACGGTAAGTGGCTTCATATCTTAGGCATTACCCCTGCGTCGGGATCCAATAGCAGCGAGGCGGCTTCTTCAATGGGTAACTGCCGCACCGATCCAGTTTGGCGCTCCACCCATTCCACCACCCCATCGGCAATGCCGCGGTTTCCCACTACGAGGCGGCAGGGAATGCCTAAGAGATCGCTGTCGCTGAGTTTCTCTCCCGCATGAAGATGCGGACGGTCATCATACAACACCTCCATGCCTCCCTTTTGCAAGCGCGTATACAGCGCATCGGCGCACTCCCGCACCCCCTCTTCCTCTCCCAGCCGCACCAGGTGGAGCGCAAAGGGTGCCACCGAGAGGGGCCACACCAGCCCTTTCTCATCCGCATACCGCTCCGCAATGGTCCCCATCACACGCGCAGGGCCAATGCCGTAGGATCCCATATACACCGGCACGTTTTCCCCCTCCTCATTTTTATAGGTAAGCCCTAATGCGGTGGAGTATTTGGTGCCCAGCGGAAATATATTGCCTACCTCTACTGCTTTCTTCTTTTGGAGGCGCGCTTTTTCCAGCCCGATCTCGCGCAGTATTTCGTCCCGGTACACCTCTTCATTCACGGCAATACGCTTCTCTTCATCTACGTAAATCACATCCTCACCCGCCTCACAGACCGTTTGGAATTCATCGCTGAATTTACTGAACGATCCTCCAGACGCAAAGGTGCGGAATGTCCATGCGCCTAACCCGCACCGCGCAAATACCTTTAAATACGCTGCCGCCACTTGCTCGTAAAATGCACGGAACTCCCGCTCATCCCTACTGAAGGAATAGAGGTCCTTCATCACAAACTCACGCGTGCGCATCACGCCGCTCTTTGCGCGAACCTCATTGCGGAATTTGGTCTGAAACTGGTACACATATTGCGGTAGATCTTTGTGGGAGGCGATATGGTGCTTCATCATGCGCACCATGGGCTCCTCGTGGGTGTTGGCAAGCCCCAGTTCGCTCCCTTGGTGGAATGCCTCGCCGTGGTGCAGGCGGGTTTTAAACCACACATCCATCACTGTATCATCCCACCTGCCGCTCGCCTGCCACGGTGCAGGATCCTGCAGCGAAGAGAGTAGCACCTCCTGCCCGCCAATGGCGTTCATTTCCTCGCGAATGATGTTTTCAATCTTCTTCAGGGTGCGCAGGCCCAGCGGTAAAAAGTCATACACCCCCGCCATTTCCTTATGGACATAACCAGCGCGGATGAGCAGCTGAGCGTTCTTTGCCACCTCATCCCGCGGCGCTTCTCTCCTCGTTTTGGAAAAAAACAATGATTGCCTCATATGAAAAGTAAATACCTATAGAGAAATAAGGGAATATGTCCCCGCGCCGAAAAGAAGCGCAAACCAACAGAAGCGTGCAGGCGTGCGCAGGCGGAGGTGTGCCCTAGTATCTTACCACAGCGCCCGTGCCTGAAAAGGCACGCGGTTTTAGGTGCCTCCCGTCTCTCTCGCACGTGGCGGGGAGAAAGCACGGCGGTTAGCGGAACAACTTAAGCACATCATTGTAGGTGACTACCGCCATAAGCACGAGCAAGAAAACGAATCCGAAACGGTTGAGCATCTGCACCGCTGTGGCATTCACCGGGCGCCGCAAAAGCGCCTCCAAGAGCACTATCACCAGGCGCCCGCCGTCTAGCGCGGGGAATGGCAAAAGGTTTATCACGGCAAGGTTGAGCGAGATAAATGCCGTAAAAGTAACCAGGTAGGCAAAGCCGAGCGCGGAAGCGTCCCCTACCATCCCTGCAATACCCACCGGACCCGTAACTTGCGAGAAATTGGCGTCCAAGGTGAGCGCATCGTAGAGAAAGCCGGCAATCCCCACCGCCACCGCAGCCAGCATCGTCCCTGTCATGCGCGTGCCCTCCCACAGCGCCGGCAAGAGGGGGAGCCGCTTCACTCCCGCAAGCGACATTTGCACCCCCACCGCAGCGCGCTCCGCTTCTTCTGCGATAAGTCCCCTTTGGGGAGTTACCGGAATAACCTCCACTGCTCCGTCCCGCCGGACGGTAAACAACACAGGCACTTCGCGCGCGCCCGCCGCAGCAACAAAATCCACTATTTTCTCTGGGGTCAACTCATCCGCCACCGTGCCATCAGGGAGCGCTGCTGCGACAATTTCATCTCCCGGGCGCAAACCAGCACGCGCTGCGGGAGAGTTCGGCAGCACCCGCACCACAAGAAGGCGCACCTCCTGTGCGTCAGCACGCTCTTCGGGTGAGAGTGCCGTGGGCATGCCCCATACAAACCCGCCCACGAAAAGAACCCACGCCAACAGGATGTTAAAGCCTACTCCTGCAACCAGCACTATCGCCTTTTGCCACCAGGGGCGAAATGAAAAATTGCGTTTTTTCTCTTCCTCGCTGAGTGTTTCTTCCTCCGCATCCTCACCGAAAATTCTCACGAACCCGCCCAGGGGGAGTGCGTTGAGCGTATATTCTGTTTCCCCTATTTTCTTCCCCACCACTTTGGGGGGAAACCCCATCCCAAATTCATCCACGCGAATGCCGAACTTTTTGGCGGCAAGAAAATGCCCCAACTCGTGCACCAAGATAAGCAAAAAAAGAACAAGAAAAAACAAGAGAATACTCATAGGAGATTAAAAGCAAAGCGGCTTATTGCCCCGCCCCTGCGCCGAAGTGCCTGCACGGAAACACGCGATGCCACACTGCGTACGGAATGGGTGAAGCGCATAGGACATTCAGCAAACAGCGCACTAAAAGCTTAGCTCTTTTTCCTTGCGTGCGGCAGCTTCCTGGAGCGCTTCACCGGCTTCGCGCACTATTTTCTCCATCTCCTCCTTGGCGCGGTACTTTTCATCCTCACTCATTTCCCCTTCTCGCTGTTTCTTTTGTATGTCACTCCACGCATCATCGCGCGCGCGGCGCACCCGCACGCGCGCCTCTTCCAATTTTTCCTTTACTTTTTTCTTGAGCGCCTCACGCCGCTCGCCCGTGAGGTCGGGAAACACCACACGCACGCCGCGCTCATCGGCCCCTACGGAAACCCCGAGATCCGCATCGGTAATGGCTTTTTCAATCTTTTTCACGTTGGCCGCATCCCACGGAACAACCCGCAGTACCTTTGCGCCCTCTGTGCTAATGGTGGCGACCTGTGTGAGCGGCGTACGCACCCCGTACACCTCTACCGTAACCTGGTCCAGAAAGGCGGGCGTTGCCTGCCCCGTGTGTATGGCAACGAGTTCGGCAGAAAACCACTCCCGCACTTGGTCTAATTCTTTCGTGAGTGTGGCAAATGAATACCGCATACGCAGTGGTTAAGGATATACCATCGGGCACGTGACCGCAACGTACTCCAGTATTTGCTTCACGGAAGGGGCGCGCCCCAAGAGATACGTGCGCAGGAGCGGCAGCTGGCGCAGCAGGGCGCGCGCCGCTTCGTCGTCGCGCGCGTAGCGCGCCAACGCAGCCTCCAGCGCGTCTAAGAGCGCCAACGCGCCTTCCTTGTCCCCCTTCTTTACAAGCGGCGCCACGTAGCGCAGTTTTTCACCCCTCTCCAGGGCGAGCAGGTGCACTCCCTCGTCAGGGGGGCGCACGTCCTGCGGGGGACGGCGCAGGAGCGCTACGCGCGAGCGCACCGTGGGCAACAATGTGGCGGCACGAGGAATGATAATAATAAAGCGGGAAGCGGCGGGCGGATCCTCTAGCAGCTTCAGCAAGGCGTTTTGCGCCTCAGTGGTAAACGTGAGCGCGGCCGCAATTAGCCACTGCCGCGCGCCACTGGGTTTTTGTGTGGCGGTATGCGCTAACGCGCGCACCTCACTAATGCCGAATGTATCATGCAAAAAAAAGCGCACATCGGGGTCATGCAATGAAAGCGGTACGCCGGCCCGCGCGGCAATCACCGCCTGTGCTTCCTCAGGAGTGGATACTTTTTCCTCAATCACTGTTGCGTGGTGCCACATACCTTTGTTGAGCATTAACGCTCAGTGCCCCATACAACATATAAGGCCTACGGGAAGAGGGGGGCGAAAACTGCCGCCGGAATACCCCCTCCTCCCGTGGTTACGCTTTCCCTTGCTGGTTCTGCCGCGGCACTGCCTCCTGCAGGCGCGCAATCCACTGGCGCAGTGTCTCATCCTTGCGCGGCATAAGCGGGCGCAGCGCTTCTTCCCACTGCCCCTCGCCTGTGCGGGCCACCGCACGCTGCATAAGGCGCGCTGCGTGATGATAGAGCAACATACGGTCCGCTTCTTCCGAGAACTGCCTGATCTGGCGCATCAGCCGGTCTCGCTCTTGTTTTAATTGCAGCTTTTTTCGCGCCACCCTCTCTGTGCCTTGAAGCCACTGCCATATTTTTGCCACTCCCCGAGGGTTGTCCAGCCGCTCCGCGTTGCGCTCAACCTCGCGCAGGTGGTGATTAAGGGAGTCTATAGTGGCAAGGATAATGGCGCGCTGGCTGTCAAAGGTTTCCGCCGCGGGTGCGGGCTTCGCCTCGCGCACCCCAACCGGCCGCGGGCGCGCGGGGTGGAGCGCTGCCAAAAAATCGTGTGCAGGATCTTCTGCGTGGCGCTGCAGCACTTCCGCGAGGTGTTCCCTTTCGGCGTATATTTCGTGCTGCTCTTTTTCCTCGGAAGTGCGCACAGCCTCCGCGGAAAGGGGCGCGGCGGTGGCGCGCGGCGGGCTCTCTCGCTCATTTGCGGCCTCGGCGCCGCGCGCGGGCGCCTCCGCTGGTGCTGCACCGGCCGCATGCCCTTCGGCGCCCGTGAGTTGCGCACGGAGCTCTTTCATCCACGTGCGCACATTTTCTGCGCGCCACGCGAGCTCTTTCTGAAATGCCGCGGCACGGCGCTCCGTAGGAGTTCCGTCTTCGTCTTTAAGCTTCCCTTCTTTAAAGCGCGCAAAACGGCCCAGCACCCGTTCCAAATGCGCCATCTCCTTCTTCAGCGGACCATAGAGAAAATGCTGCGCCGGATCTTTGCCCTCCTTTTGCATTTCCGCCATAAAGGCGAAGAAGTCGCGCTGCGCGGCACGCGCCGCCTCTTCAGGATCACGTGCGCCAGATTCAAGGTGCGCAGAAGCGCCCTCCGCGTAAGGTGCAGTGCGCGAGGTGTCCCCTGATTTTGGTTCCTCCTGGGAGTGGCCACCCCCCTCTGTGTGCCCACCAAGCACACGTTGCACGGCCGCTATCAGGGGGCGCAATGCCGCATTGCACTGTGCAATCCTCTGCCGCTTCTCTTCCAATTGTGCCAGGTAGCGCATGTTGCTCCTGGCATCATGCCCCGATCCTGTATTGCGTGCCTCACGAAATTCCTGTACCGCCTGCGCGAGCGCACCGACCGCGGCAAGAAAACGCCGCACCTCTTCCTTCCCTGCAAGATCCTGCGCGCGGAGCTGCAATTCCTGCACCAATCCCTCGCTCACTCGCAGGAGATCCTCTGCCTCTGCAGGTGCAGGTTTGGCGTAAGGGGCAGCTTCCGGGTGAGCGGATGCAGCCTCTTTTTCAGGCGCTTCCCGCGCTCTTTCCGCTGCTTCGGCCGCGGGAACGGCGCCGGAATCCGCATCGCCGCGCCTAACCGCCTCTGCCGCTTTTTGTGTTGCCGCTGCTGCCTGCGGCTGTGGCGGGGCGAATCCCGCACCACGTGCTGTTGCCTCTTGCTCCCCGGAGTGCCGTGGTTCCTCCATGGCGGCGCGCACGTGCGCCAATAGCGCCTCTATGCGCGCCACCTTTTCCCTTGCCTCATCGGCAAACAAGTTAGGGGTATAGTAAGGGTTAGCATTCCCTGCCGCGGCATTTTGCTCATCCCGGCGCGCCTCTTCCTCGTAGCGCTCTTTCAGTGCCGTTAAGGAGCGCACCAGTGCGGCATATTCCTCTTGTGCCTTGCGCAAATCTTTTTCAAGGTTTGCTGCGCGCCTTCCTGACTCGGATGCTTCGTATGCTTCCCACTGCTCTTCATAATCTTCCGCGCTCAATGCCGCTATAGCCTTGGGCTTGTGGCGCTCTTCTCCCTCAAGCGCAGCGCGCAGTTTCCGTATCTTGTCTGCCAGCGCCTTCGCGCGGCGCGGCGCATCCCTCAGTAGGGTGCGCTCCTCGCACTCTTGCAAAAGAGGGCGCAGCGCCTCGGAAAACTCTCTGGTTGCTGCAGCGACATTGCGGCGCGCCGCCGCCACCTCTGCCGCATGTTCCTTTTCCTCTTCGGGAGAAGTGGCGAGTGCGCGCTGCTCGCTCAAATGGATAAATTTATTGAGGGCATGCTGCAGCGCATCCCGCGCGCGCAGGAAAGAGATAAACATTCCCCGCACCTCAGCCACACTCACGCCGCTTTGCGCCAAACGCGCCTCTATTTTTTGGCGCCAATTCCTAACCTCTTCCAGCGCCTTACGCGCCTTAGAAACATCCAGTGTTGCCTCGCCGCGCGCTTCCGGAAGCGGCGTTTCCGGTGCAGGCGCTTCGGGTGCGGAGGATTCTTTTCCATTTTCAGCGGGTGCGGCCGCACCCAGCACATGGTAAAGGTGGGTGAGCTTCTCTTTCGCAACATTGGCTCGCTCCACCAATATTTCCCTCTCTGCGGTATTTCTCTTTCTCGCTTTTTGCAGCGCTTCCGCCCTCTGTACCGCCTCGGCTACTGCCTTGCGCGCAGTGGCCCACGCGCCGCCGTGGCGCCGGTCAAACTCCTTCAATGAGCCATATCTCGCCCTTATCTGTGTGCGCGCGCCGTCAAGCTCCTCGTTAAGTACGGCTGCGAGCGCCACAAACGCGTGCTTTCTTGCTTTCTCTTCGCCACAGGCGGCAATCGCATCGTCAAGCGCTTGCAATCGCAGAGGACGCAATGCCCCAGCCGCTTCTTTTCGCCGCTCCGGTGGCGCCTCCTCTGAAGCTTGCGCTGGCTTTGGTTTTTCCTTCTCGGGCGGCATGGCCGGCGGAGCTGTTTTTTGCTCCGCCGGCGCGGCGCCATGCGCGCGCACTGCATTAATGATTTCCCGCTCAAGAGCAGCCACTTCTCCTTCCCACACCTTTGCGCGTTCCTTGAGCCACGTGGAGATATCCTCCCCCTTCTGCGAACCATTCTCCTGCAGACGTGCGGCCACTTCGCCCTTAAACCTCTCCTCCATTGCTTGCACTCTTTCCTCAAGTGCACGTGCCAACTCCGGCGCGCCCACGCGCCGCGCCAAGCCCCGCAAGAGGAACATGCGTGCCGCAAGCGGCTTTTCTATATGGTCCTGCTCACCGCGCTGCACCTTTTCTAGGATCTCTTCCTTTTCAGAACTTTGCACCCTCTCAGCCCCGAGTATCTCCCCAAAAACGCGCTTGAGGCCGACAAGCGCTTCCACCCTCTCTCTCAAAACTTCCGCCTGAGCGGCAATATCCCGAAGTGCCGCAAAGCGCTGCGCAAGCCGCGTACACGCTTTCTCTTTTTCCTCCTCCGCTGCGTGGCCATCATTCACCGTCTTGGTATCGGCAATGATTTCCCGTGCGAGGCGATCTTTTTCCTCCCTCAGAGACGCAGCAGCATCTTTAATTTCATCCGCAAGCGCAAACGCGGGCACCTCCCCCTTTTGCCCACGTGGCGTTTTTTCCTTATTTTCCGTACCCAATTCCGGGTACCATCCACGCAGCGCCTCGTTGTAGCACGCCCACGCAAGGCTGGCTATTCTCCTCTCCGGCGCACGTTCCTCTTTGAGAAGCCGCAGCGCATCGTTGAGGTTCCCGTCCACCTGTCGCGCCCACTTGGCAAGCGCTCCTTTTTCCGGCCGCATTGGTTCACCTTTTACACGCTCCGATGCAGCGACAGTGCCGCGCCCGGCAGTGCGCCCTTCCTCATCTGCAATCCCTCCTCCTTCTCCGCCGTGTAAGTCCTCTTCTGTACGCGTGCGGCGCACGCGGAAGCGGCGCCTTCCGGCAGGAGGCGCGGGCGTGCCCTCGGCTGCTTCTTCATCCGCGCGTGACACAGCGCGCGCCCCGCCCTCTTCCGCGACCTTTGAGAGCTTAGGAGACGCAGCGGGCTTCCCCTCCTCTGCCTCTGCAAGCTCCGGTGCTACTTTTGCCGACGCGTGGGGTTGCGTTTCCTCTCCGGCCCGCGGTACCGCGGGCGCGCTGCGCTCCTCGGACACGGCGCGCTGCGCTCCCGCCACGGCACCTTCACTCCGCTTCTCTTTTAAAAGGGCGCGCAACCTTTTCTCTCTTTCCGCACCCGTCAAGGGCGGCGAGGAAGCACGTGCGGGCTTTGCCTGGGCGACTAAGCGGGCGGCATGTGCCGCATGTACGGCGGCTTTCCAAAACTTATTCCTCTCACTCACACTGGCGCTCCCCCCTTTTTCAAATGGGCGCAATCCCTCTTGCGCTCTCTGCAGTATCTGTTGCGCCACAACCCCGCGCTGTGGTGCGCCACCCCCTCTCTTTTTCTTTCCCTCATCGGGAATAGAGGGTGACTGCTGCTCACCGATCTCCTCCAGCAGTTCCTTCAAGAGCGTGCTCTGCATGGAGTTATAAGTGCGCTGCAATTCTTCTTCAAAATTGGTAAGCGCGTGCTGGCACTGTTCCAGTGCTTCGTTGCTGGGAAGAATTTCCTTGAGCTCCTCCTCAAATCCATGCGGCTTCTTTTTTCCTGCAGCCGCACTTTTTTGGGCCACCGCTTCTATTTTGGAAAACGCTGCTTCATCCCACTTCTTTTTTTCTGGAAGCGCCACACCCCACAGAAAGTCCCGAAATTCTTCCTGTTCCTTCTTATCCTGCAGTTCTCTGAAGAAATCTTCCGCGCGCTTGCGTGCCTCTGCAATCTCCGCGCAGCGCGCCACCGCTGCCGCCACGCGCTCCGCTTCTGCGGCGCGGTGCGGCACTGTGCGCTTTTTTTCCGCAGCGGGAGCGGACGGGCTCTCTTCGCGCGAGGCCGGTTTTTTTTCGGGATTTGGCTGGGGCGGTTTTTCTTGGTGTGCCATACCTCTACACGGCTAGCTTAACGTATCTCCCGATAAAAAGCAGCAGCAATCATGCACACTTCACGTGCGGACCAGCGCAAGGCGGCGCGCCACATAGGGCGTGAGCGGCGGCTCAATGAGCAGGGTATACAGGATCACCCACATCCCCACCGCAAAGATGAACTCGCTCCCCGCAACTCCTGAAGCGAGCGCCACCAGCATGAGAATCGCGGGAATGGCACCCGTCTCCCGAATGAAGCTGAGGAACATGAGCTCCCGCCACGTGAATACCGCCTCGTCCCGCACCATCCAGGGGAGCAGGCTGATAAACACCACCAAGGGGCGCACGAAAAACATAAATACCACTGCCGCCACCGCACCGACGGCGGCCGTTGCCGCAAGCGCGGAGAGCGGCACCACCGCCCCCAAGAGCACAAAAATGACCGGTTTGATAAAGCTGTCCACAAACGTTTCAAAAAATGCGCGCACTTCTTTGGTGGCGTGCCGCCCGTCATAGAGCAACCCCGCCACAAACGCCGCCAAAAATCCCGACCCGCCCACCAAACTTCCCAAGGCGAACATGAGGATGGGAACGGAAAAAAAGAGCGCGGGATCCGACCAGTGGCGCTTGCTCCGCGCAAGGGAATCGGACCACCGCCCCAACAGCCACGCGCCGAATACGCCGGTTGCCACACCCCATACTATTTCCAATGTAATGGATTCCACCACCCCGCGCGAGAGCAGAGGCGAAAATTCCACCAGCACAGACCCCGCGCCTGCGGCCGCGAGCGCCCCCACCAGAAAAAAGCGCGTGACAATGGTTCCCGCAACATCGTTCACCGCGCTTTCCGAGAGCGCGATGTCCCGCAAAAAGGGCTTTTTGAGGCTGAGATTCTTCAGTGTGGGCAGCAGCGCGGTGGGATCAATGGAAGAGAGAATGGCGGCCGTGAGCAAGAGCGTTATCGCTGGCACGGAAAACCCAAAAAAGGGCACGAACAGCTCCAGTGCCAGCGCAAACAAGAGCACGGTAAGCAGCGTCCCGACGAGGGAAATGCTGGCAATGGGGGCGAGGTAGCGCGTGAAATTCTTAAAGGGCACCTCCACGCCTCCAGCAAACAGCACAAACGCCGCGAGCAGCTCCACCACCACGAGCAATGCCGCGCCGTTTTCCGTAAAGAGAGCAAAGGCAGGCTGCAGCGCCACCCCGAAAAGAATGGCCCACACAAACGAGGGAATCACGGTGCGCGGCGCAAAATAGTTAAGGGTGTATCCCGTCAAAAACAGCACGCCAAGAGAAAGATACAACCCCTCGGGCACCTTCTGAAACACTGCTGCCGCGCCCGGCAACGCGCGCAACACCCCCGCGAGCAAAAATGCCGCCGCAACCAGCAAAAGGTACGGTTTCCAGTAAGACGCGACGCGCAGCCCTTGCGTGGCCATACTTCCTATCATACCCCATTCACACGAGCGAAGGGGGGCTTTTCAACAGGAAGGTCCCCGCGAGCGCAACCGAGCCACACGTTTTTATGGTTTATGGTGCCATTCTCGGCCTATAACCCGTACTGCGCGCGTATCCTTTCCTCCACCTCCGCACGCGGCGTGCCGTAAGTGAGATACGAGAGCTGCTTGAGCTTTTCCGCCGTTTCGGGATCACCCTGGGGCGGCGGCAGAGTGCGGATGTTGAACGGATCCTGCGGCACCCCGCGCGCCAAGAGGCGCACGTAGCAGTGGTAGTTGTCAATGTTCATAAGGTCGTGTGCGGAAAACGTGGGAGCAAAATGCTTTTCCAAAAACTGCGCATCTTCACTGCCGACGCGGAACGCGGTGAGCGACCCCACGTTACCGAACACGGAATCGCGGATGCCCTCCTCCAGTTGCGCGAGGTACTGGTGGGCGACCGTGAGCGAGAGCGCGTACTTGCGCGCCTCAGAAAAAATGGCGGAGATGGAATCGGTGGTGACATTTTGGAACTCGTCAATATAGAGGAAGAACGGCGGTTTCTCTCCCACCATATCAACGCGCGAGAGCGCCGCCATAAGGAATTTCCCCACCAAAATGAGGCCCAGCAAATGCGCGTTAATGTCCCCCAGCAGGCCCTTGGACAAATTGACCAAAAATATCTTGCGCGTATCCATCATTTCGCGGAAATTGAAAGAGGATTTTTGCTGGGCAATGATGGGGCGCATGATGTCGTTGGCGGTAAACACGTCAAACTTGTTGGTGATGTAGGGAACGATGTTGGCAAGCGACGCCTCGCCGCCGGCTTTCGTTGCTATCTCTTCCCAGAATTGGCGCACGACGGGATTGCGGCAATGGGAGAGCTTGAGGTTTCGGTACGCTTCGTTGGAGAGCACGCGCGACACGTCAAGGAGCGTATTGCCGCTCTCGGGATGCTCCAGTACCAGTGCGGTCGCGTTGCGGAAGTACTGCTCAAATGCCGGCCCCATACTCTCCGGTATGTGGCGGTAGAGCTTGCGGAAAATGCTGAACAGCTCGTTGATGACAAAGGTTTTCTGCTCGGGGCGGTTCTGGTCATACTCCAGCATATTGAGCCCCATGACCCGCTCCATATAGCTGGGATCAAAATACACCACATCTTTATGGCGCTTCGGCGGCACGGCGGCGAGCACATCCTGCACGTCATTGCCGTGCGGATCAATGAAGCACACCCCGTGCCCCTGGAGAATGTCTTGCACGCAGAGGTTCACCAGAAACACAGATTTGCCGGTGCCGGTTTGTCCGATGACGTACAGGTGCCGCATCCGGTCGGCGGTGGTGAGATACACGCGGGTGGTCCTGCCCCGAAACTCGTTCACCCCCAGCAGGGTGCCCTCCTGCGGCAGGGAAAGCGGCGGCGCAACTTCGGCGGATTTGCTCTGCCGAAACTCCGGCGAGGCATGGATGAGCGCCGGATCGGGAAAATGCATCAGGCTCGCCGCCTCGCGCAGGGAGAGGGGCAGCGCTTCGGCGGTAAGGAAGCGGCGAAAGATAATGGCGCGTACTGCCTCCCGCTTGCGCCGCGGCGGCGCCGGCACGAAGCGAAATCCGTTCCCCCCGACCAAATCAAACTGGTTGAAGCTGGAGAGAATCTCGTGCAGCAGCGCGCGGGCGCGCCCGCCGCGGTGCGTGGACACCGCCACACGCACATTAGCCGCCACCACGGGCGCTGCGAGTTTCTTCCGCACCAGCTCCATGGTGGTGTGGTCGGGCCCTTTGTCCTCCACTCCTTCGTCTTTTTTATCCTTCTCGCCCTTGGGAGGGAAAAAGACCTCGCGCAGGGTCGCCGCTATCTCTCCCGTCCAGTGGTCCGGTGTGTCTTTGAGTGCTTCCTTGAGCGCCTTCCCTTTTTCCATCTTTTCCGCCACTTTCAAATAGCGCTTGGTATAGCGGTCGCCCACGGGGCGTATCACCATTTGGAACGAGGCGCCCTCTCCCTTGTCCGCCAGTTTGGAAAATACGTTAATCATCACATTGAGCGGGTCGTGGTCAAACTCCTCGTACGTTTTGAGAGGAAGAATGGGATCTTCCTTCAGGCGCGCGGAGGCAACCTCCACCTCGCCGTCGCGCACGAAAATATTGTAGTCCGCTTTTTGCTCCACCAGCCGCGCATCCGGAAACAGCCCGCCCACGTGCTTCTGGAACAGCTCTTTCCGGTCGGTCGGAACGGCAAGGTAGAGCACAATATCGGGCGCCGACTCCGCCACCGCCAGCTCTATGGAAAAATGCCGCTTACCCAGTGTCTTGGGGTCAGCAATGGAGAGCATGCCCGCGTAAAACTGCTCCATGACGGAGATGCGCTCCTTCAGCCCCCCGGATGGGCCTGCCCGCTCCTTTTCATCCGCCACCTTGGGGAGCATGACCTCAAACAGGGTCATGTGCAGCTCATCCCACAGCGGCGTCCCCTCGCGCACATCTTTCGCCGTATACCCCTCCGCGAGGTAGCGCACCAACGCGCGATGGAAATCATCCTCCAAATGGGGGTTGCCCATTTTTGCTACCACCGACAGCGCGTTTTTCACCCCGCGGCGCTGCACAATACCCAACAGCTCCCCCACCGCCTCGTCGTCCTCATCGGGCGGCAGATCCAAAATGATTTCGCCAATTTCATGCACATCGGCCCGATACTCGGCGCTGAGCACCCGCTCGGGCGGCACCTGCGCATACGCGCGCACCACCTCTTCGGCCGCCTCGTGCACCGGCACCTCGCGCGCCTCCCGAGCGGCGAGGCGGCGCTGCGTTTCCTCCACCTGCCGCTGCAGGTGCGCCAGCTCTTCCTGCGGATCGCTAAACCTCTGATGGGTCTCGTGCGCCATGTGCTACAGAGTATATGCCATGCGGCTGCCACCCCCGAGAAATCCTGTCCACATGGAGGCACTCAGGAGGCGTGCGGCGGCGCGGTGGATGTTTCGTTCCCCTTCCGTGCGCGCAGCATGCGCCACGCGCCCAGTCCCGTCAGCGCAAACACGGCGATGAGCGTGAGCACCTGCGGGAGTATCGGTAGCGCCGCGGCATAGGAAAACACAAAAGCAAACGGCGTGACCCCCAACAGGGTCGCCCAAAAATACACGCCTTGCGCAACCGTGGAAAAGAGGCCCACCGCGTAGGAGAGCACGTCCACTGGCAACAGGAGCCGCAGGAGAAAAAGGGTCCAGAAAGGGCGCTGCCCCAACAGCACGCCCACATAGGCGTCGGCGCGCTCCAGGGGCGCCACGCGCGCAACCGCCCCGCGCAACACGGAGCGGGAAAGCTCAAACGCAATTTGCGCGCCCGCGGTCCACCCCGCCACACTCAACACCGCCGCCCACAACGGGCCCCACAGCACCACCGCCACCGGTATGAGCGGGAGCGTGGAGAACGGTGCCACCACGACGGCGGCAGCGGTAAGCAGCACGTACTCCGCCATACCCCATGGCCCGCGCAGCACTGCCGCGCTGAGGAGCGCGTCTTGGTAGCGCGCCGCGAGAAACGACACCCCTGCGAATGCCGCAATGACCAGCGCGGCGGCGAGATACTCGCGTTCTCCCGGTTTTTTCCCCATTAGCGTTTGGTGATAATGCTGCGCTTGTAGGCATCCAAATGTTGGAGTGCCATGCCGGTGCCGCGCACCACGCACAGCGGGGCATCTTTGGCAAGCCGCGCGCGCACGCCGGTGCGGCGCAGCACCAGCTCGGGAAAGTGCCGCAGGAGCGAGGAGCCACCGGTCATGATAATGCCTTGGTCAATGATATCTGCCGCAAGTTCCGGCGGCGTGTTCTGCAGCACATCAGTCATCGCGCGGATAATCTCGCGCAATTCCCTTTGGATGGCGGCAACCACCTCATTGGTGCGTATCTCAGTGGTGCGCGGCAAGCCGCTCACCACCTCGCGCCCCTTCACCGTATGCACGAGCTCGTCGTCTACCGGCAGCGCCGCCCCTACCGCTATTTTTATCTCCTCCGCTGTTTTTTCCCCTATGGAGAGATTGTGTGCCTTTTTCACATAATCCACAATGGCGCGGTCAATGCGGTTGCCCGCGCACTTTACGCTGGTAGCGGTGACGATGCCACCCAACGAGATGACGGCCACATCTATGGTGCCGCCGCCGATGTCCGCCACCATGTGCCCCTTGGCTTCTTGAATAGGTATGTTGGCACCAATTGCCGCAAGGATCGGTTCCTTCACCACAAAGGCGTTCCGCGCGCCCGCGTGAATGGCCGCCTCTATGACCGCGCGGCGCTCGGTGGAGGTAACACCTGCGGGTACGGAAATGAGCACATCGGGGCGCAGCAGGTTCCATCGCCCCAGCGCTTTGCGTATGTAGTACGTCAGCATCGCCTCCGTCACGCGGTAGTCGGCGATCACGCCATCCTTCATGGGCCGGTATGCCGTAATGTCATCGGGGGTACGCCCCAGCATGGCTTTTGCCTCATCGCCCACCGCCACCACCTTTTTCCCGTCGGGCCCTATTGCCACCACGGACGGCTCATTGAGCACAATGCCGCGCGAGGGCGCAAATACCAGTGTAGTGGTGGTGCCGAGGTCAATGCCGAGCTTGGGCGCCAGAGAGAACATGGAGTTTCATACTACGCTGAAAGGCGCGGCTTTTCAATGCGCCTTCTATGGTATGCTAGGGGGCGCTATGGCACCCGTATTGAACTTCGTCATAGAAGGCGGCAGGCCGCTGAAAGGGACGGTAGAAACCAACCGTTCCAAAAATGGTGCGGTGGCGATTTTATGCGCCACACTCCTCAACCGCGGCACCACCACTCTCCGCCGCGTACCCAGAATTGAGGAAGTGTACCGCCTCTTGGAGGTTTTGGAGAGCATGGGGGTTGCGGTACGCTGGCGCGGCACCACGCTTACCCTCACGCCGCCCGCGCGCCTTACGCTCTCGCGGCTCAATGCGGAGGCGGCGCGTAAAACGCGCAGCATTATTCTCACCATGGGCCCTCTCCTGCATCGCCGCCGCGCATTTTCCCTGCCCCGATCCGGCGGCTGCAAACTGGGAAGCCGCACCGTCCGCCCCCATTTTTACGCACTGGAAACCCTGGGAGTATCGGTAGAAGATCGGCCGCACACGTGGCAGGTGCGCCACAAGGGGCTGCGCGCGGGGCGCGAAATTATCATGTATGAGTCGGGTGACACCGCAACGGAAAATGCGCTATTGGCAGCGGCGGGCATTGAGGGGGAGACGGTGATCAAGTACGCGAGCGCCAACTATATGGTGCAGGACCTCTGCTATTTTCTTGAAGCACTGGGGGTACGCATTGACGGCATCGGCACCACGACCCTCACGGTCCGCGGGAAAAAGGACATCCGGCGCAATGTCACCTATACCATTGCCGAAGACCCCACCGATGCCATGTTTTTCTTGGCAGCCGCCGCCACCACCCGCGCCGCGCTCACCATTACGCGCGCACCCCTGCAGTTTCTTGAATTGGAGCTCGCGGTGCTGGAAAAAATGGGGCTGCGCTTCCGAACCGGACCGCGCTACGTTTCGGAGAACGGCAACACGGTGCTCACCGACATTGACGTATTCCCCTCACGGCTTTCCGCGCCGCCGGAGAAAATCCACGCGCGCCCCTATCCCGGGCTCAATATGGACAATCTTCCCTTCTTTGCCGTCATTGCCACCCAAGCGCAAGGCACCACTCTCATCCATGACTGGGTGTATGAAAAGCGCGCCTTGTATTTCACCGAGTTGGACAAATTAGGTGCCGCCACCACCCTTGCCGACCCGCACCGCATTTTTATCCACGGCCCCACGCCCCTCCATGCCGCAGAGTTAGTGTGTCCTCCCGCCCTGCGCCCCGCCACTATTTTGCTCATCGGCATGCTTGCCGCGCGCGGCACCTCGCTCTTGCGCAACGTCTATTCCATCAATCGCGGCTATGAAGACTTGGCGCGGCGGCTGCGCCGCCTCGGGGCGCGGGTGCGCGTGCAAAAGGACACAACATTGCCATAGCGGCCCTCACCTAGCTTCTCCAGAGAAAAAAGGGGGGGTGCAAAACACTATTACGTAAAAAGCCACATCCCCACCGCCCCAAGGAGAAAGAGCACGTTCAGCGTGCGGAGGGTGTAGGGGTGGGTGAGGAAGCGAGGTAAACGAAATGGAATTGATGGGTGGTGCATCTTCATATTCGTTTAAAGGAGGTACCACGTCGTAATGAGATAGCCCACATACGCTGCAGCGGGAGCCCATAAGAGAAAGAAGTATTTCGCATGCGGCAGTTTCTCCTTGCGCCAGAGAACGTAGAGTATGATGCCCACCGCAATAACGGTGAAAACGAACGAGAGTTGGGCGAACCCTGACGCCATCTCCGTGCGACGCGGCCAAATGGATGACGTATAAGGAGAAATAGCCACCACACCCCACCA
>WFWH01000008.1 GCA_015491245.1 Patescibacteria group bacterium
TGGAATACGCGCCGATAAACGGCACTTGCGCGGCAGCAACGGGCTGGACCGATGTGGCCGCCGCGGGCGGCGCGTGGGACATGAGCGACTCGCCCAACCTCACCGACGGCGCCGACACCACCAACGTGGCGGTGGCTTCAGGCGGGGTGACCGACCCTCCCGGTGCCGCGTTCCTCACCCCTAACAGTGGTGTGAGAGACACCACATCTCAGACGGGGTCCTTGACCCTCTCTCCCAGTGATTTTGTGGAGTTGGAATACTCTATTGAGGCGACGAATAATGCCACCTTCGGTACGGTGTACTGTTTTCGTGTGACGAGTGCGGGTGCACCGCTGGAAAACTACTCGCAATATGCCAGGGCACAAATGCGGCCGAATCAGGATTTTTTCGTGCAGCGCGGCTCCTTTGCGATGCCCGCAGGCTCCACTACCTACACGATTGTGCCCGGCGTGGACTACACTGCGCCGAACGATCCCACCCGTGCGTTTGTGCGCATTACCAACACGCAGAGCACTGGCGCGGGGAATTCCACCGGCGGCGGCCCGCAGAATGCGGATGATGTCACGGTATTCATCGCCACCCCTTCTAATTTTTCCGGCGGCATTACCTTTGAGAGGTTTGGGAATGTGGGAGATACCCGTGTGTCGTGGGAAATTGTGGAGTACATTGGTCCTCCGGGCGGAGACAATGAAATTGCGGTGCGGTATGCAGATGTGGTGCGCTTTACCCCTACCGGCCTCTCATCTTCTACCCCCACCATTGCGGGGATTGTGGACGCTAATGACGTTGCGGTGTTTGTAACCGGCATGGGGAATCCTGATGTGGGGAGGGGAGACTACAACACCGGTTTGGTAACCGCGGCGTGGGATGCTACTTCCAGTGTTGCTACCCTCACGCGCGGTGAGGCGGGAGGGGACGCCATAGCCGTGTCGGTTGCGGTAGTGGAATTTGTGGGGACTAACTGGCGCGTCCAGCGCGTGGCACACACCTATGGCGCTGCGGGGGTGCAGGAGAATGAGGCGGTATCCCTCCAGGATACCAGCAAGGCATTTCTGCACGTGCAAAAGCGTGCCGGTGTGGGCGAGAGCGGCTTGGATGAATTTGGCCATGAGGTATGGATTGCTGCTACTAATACCGTGGCATTCCGTTTGGAGAGCACTGCTACCACCCCTGCGCTGCACACCTCAGTTGCGTGGGTGATAGAGAATGTGCAATCGGGCGGCGCAGAGATGCGCGTGACGCGCTCTTCCGGCACGCAGTCTGGCGGCGTGGAGCCCTCCACGGTGCAGGTGAACATCGGCAACACGCTCGCATCGCTCTCCAATGCTTCCATCTTTACCAATAACCGCGTCACGGGGACGGGAACCGCCTACCCGCGCCCCATGATGGGAGTGAGACTCATTTCCACCACCCAATACGAACTCTTTATCTCTGACACGGGGCAGACACGCACGTACCGCACCGAGGTGGTGGAGTGGCCCACGGCAAGCCGCTACTTTACGCAAAACTACTACCGGTTTTATGTGGACAATAATGCGCTTACCCCCACTGACCCGTGGCCCGCGGGCGCAGCCGACCTAGGGGAGAACACCGCGATTACGGGCGCGGATGCGCCGCCGGGTGCGGGGTCAGTGGTGCGCCTGCGGATGTCGGTTACGGTGGGCGGTGGCGTACTCTCTTCCGGCGTGCAGGCATTTAAACTGCAGTATGGCTTGCGCGGCACCACCACCTGCAGTGCGGTAGTGAATTGGCAGGATGTGGCGCCTATAAGCTCTTCCACCGCCTCCTGGCGCGGCTACAATGCGGCACCGGCGGACGGGACGGCGCTCTCCACCAATCCTCCGGCGAGCGGCGACCTGCTGCTCTCCGTGTCGGATCGGGCGGGGAGTTATGAAGAGGAGAACAACTCGGTCACCAATCCCTACAAGGTGGGCATCAATGAAGATATGGAATTTGACTGGGTGCTGCAGGCCAACAGCGTTCCCCAATCCACGGTGTACTGCTTCCGCATGGTGCGTGCTGATGGCAGCTCGTTGGATAACTACAATTTTTACCCCACATTGACGACCGGCGGGTTTGGCTTGGAAAGCGGCGTATGGCAGTGGTTTGATGATGCGACAAGTACCACACCCTCGGTGCCCTTGGCGGCTACCAATACCGCTCCGCTCAACGTCGCCTACAACAACGAAGTTAAGCTGCGCTGGACCATTACAGAAACGGCAGGTTCCTCGGGTATTCTCAAAACCAAATTGCAATACTCGGAGACTTCTGATTTTTCTGGCCCCGTATATGACGTAGTGGATTTTTACCAATGTGTGGATGGTGCCTCCGCATGGTGCTACGCCGATGGCGGCGGAACGGAGCACGCCACCATTACCACCGCGCTGTTGCCGGATGCGGATGCGTGCACTAGTGGGGTGGGGAGTGGTTGTGGCACCCACAATGAGTTTTCGTACGTGCCCGCTACCATTGGTGAAGTGGGTACCGTGGTTACGAATGCAACTGGCACCACAGTGACCCTTCAGCGCACGTACCGCGACCCAGTATTCATTGTGGAGGCAATTTCCGGCGACGCAACCGGCAGCGCCGCCAACGATCCTGCGGTTGCCGTAATAGTGGCCACCACCTCCAACAGCTTCACCGTGCGCATCCAAGAACCCGACAATGAGCAGGACGACCACGGGAATGAGACGGTGCACTACCTGGTGGTGGAGCGCGGGAGCTACCTTCTCCCGGGTGGGATAAAAATGGAGGCGGGGCGCCTCTCCACCACGCGGTACTACGGCAATGCGGTGTCGGGCACCAGTGATGACACCTGTGTGTTCGCGTCTCCTTTCGCTGCTCCCCCGGTGGTGCTCACCTCGCTTCAAACCAATAACAATGCAGGTACGCCCGATTTTCTCACCGCCTCACAGCTTTCGGTTACCGCTAGCCAGTTTTCGTGTTCTATAGAAGTTCCCGATGGGGAGACCAATGCGCCCGCGAAGGGAGAGACCATCGGGTGGGTTGCCATTGAGGGGGGCACCTTTACCAACAATGGCATAAAGTTCTATGTGGCCACCACTGCACAGAGCGTGACAGGCTGGGCAGATACGCCCTGGTATACTCAGAATTTCCCCGCCGATTACTTTACCGCCGCGCCGGGTATTATCGCCACACGACAAACGCGTAACGGGGCAGAAGGAGGGTGGGTCCGTTTTGACAACGCTGCGCCGCTTTCCATCCAGTTTGCCATAGATGAGCGTGACGATGGTGAGCGCACCCATACCGCCGAGCGCATTGGTTTCTTGGCATTTTCCCAGTCGGGTACCATTATCGCAGACGGGAGCGCCACCTACATCATTGCCGCTAATGCGTCTGCCGAACACGAATTTACCTTACGCCATGCGGGTGCCAAAACGAACACCACTTACTTTTTCCGGCTGTACGACGTGGTGCGCGATGCGCCAATTCCTTTTGCCGCAGGGGCGTCTCCCGCATCTTTGGTGACCGAGGGGGGAGCTCTCACGCTCACCGTACAGGGAGTGGGCGCAGGTACGGCTCTTGAGGGGGTGATAACCGATGCTACCACTACTGCCACTTCCATACCCTTCGGTGTGGTGCCGCTCAATACGCAACAAGAGGCGGCGCAAACCGTGACGGTGGACACCAATGCACCGGGGGGATACCAATTGTTTGTGCATGCGCGCCAGGATCTCTCCAATGCACAGGGGGACCGCATGAAAAACATTGCGGCAAGCAACACCGCGCCGCTCTCGTGGGCGAGCGGCTGCGGATTCCCCACCTCCTCCAGCTGTTGGGGGTACCATACGAGTGACAATACGCTCGCGAATGGATCCACCCGCTTTCTCGTGGATGACACCTACGCAGCGCTCTCCGCTACGCCCGAGGAGATCGGCTATAGCGCGTCTCCTGGGTTGGGCGCGACTACCTCCGTGGTGTACCGGCTGCAGGTGACCAATTTCCAACCGGTGGGAAATTACCAAACCAGCATCGTCTATACGGTGGTACCCCTTTATTAGCGGTATTGCTGTTTTTCCTGTGTGACTGGTTCCCACACATGGGTATGCGCGCATGGAGATGCATTTTGTGAAATGCCAAACTCTTCGTACAATGGAGGTGATGGGGCGTGCGGTGATGCTGGGGATTATGGCGGCAGCGTGGGTATGGCTTGCAACACCCGCGTTGGCGCAAGAACCAGGGGAGGGACAGGGCCCCTTTTCAGTTACGCCGCTGGTAATCAGCGAAAAAGGGAAGCCGCGCGATATCATAAAAAGTGCCCTTACCCTCACCAATCTCACCAATCAGCGCGTGGATGTATATGTAGCGGTGAGGGATTTTGACCCTGCGGTGGGAGAGCGTTCCGCTCCTGTCGCCTCTTCTAGTGCGGTGGCGGCGGAGTCGCTTGCCCGTTGGATAGAAATTACGCGGGGTGTGATAACGCTAGAACCCCGTGAATCACTGCAGGTGCCCTATTTAGTTCACATAAATTTACGCGCGAAGCCCGGGCGCTACTACGCAACATTGGTATTTGGGGCAGGTGCGAGCAGAAAAAACGCATTTTCGGAAGGCGCGCATACCGTGCGTGCACTCATGGCGGTGGAAGTGGCGGATGATGCGGTGGCGCGTTTGCAGTTAGACACTTTTACGCCGGAATCTCCGGTGTTTTCAGGCGACACCGCCACATTTACTTTTGCGCTCAAGAACGTGGGGAACCGCGCAGTGGTGCCGCGCGGTGAGATACGCATCTACAATCGGCGCGGGCAGGAGGTGGCGAGCCTTCCAGCCAATAGCGCGGCGCAGGCGCTCCCTCCCTCGGGAATGCAGCAATGGGCAGCAGTATGGGATGCGCAAGGGCGGTTCGGCAAGTACAAGGCATTACTGGATCTCACCTACGGACAAACCGGTACGGTACAGGACACCATATATTTTTGGGTCTTTCCCTGGAAAGAGGTGCTCGTGGGCATTGCGCTTTTGCTGATACTGATTATTTCAACCACCTATGTGCTGCACCTGCGCGCGACCTATGCGGTGGGTACCCCGCAGGAAGCTCCGGGTGCCGTGCCGCGTGAAGAAACGGCAGTGCCGCCCGCCACGGCACCTCTTTCTGGGACGGTGGCGCGATCCAGTGCGCCAGCAGCGCGTGATGCCGCCACTGGAGGCAGGAGGGGAGAGGCGCGGCGCAGGAGCGCTTGCGCATCTGCCATGCAACGGGAAAAAAGCTATGTGGTACAGGTACCAAAAAAGAAAACCTAGCCGAAGGAAATACCCACGTGGCTTGTGCGCTTTTTCGTACCGCAGGTGCGCAGTGTGGTGGGTCCTGCTTTTGGGATGTGCGGGTATGGCAGCACTGGGTGCGCCAGCGCTCGTGACACATGCGCAAAAGGCGCCGCGCTTTTCGCTCACGGTTACCCCTCCGCTGTTCCAGGTTTCTCTTTCCCCTGGCGAGGTGTGGTCGAGCGGCCTTACGGTAGTCAACACCAATCCGTACGATATTACCGTATATGCGCGGGTAGCGGCGTTTGA
The DNA here is from genome assembly GCA_015491245.1 of Patescibacteria group bacterium. GTDB lineage: Bacteria > Patescibacteriota > Minisyncoccia > Phycocordibacterales > UBA12088 > WFWH01. The sequence goes on from WFWH01000008.1 coordinate 5,527, forward strand.
GGCGGCGGGTGAGGGAGGGCAGGTGCGCTTTCGCACGCTTTCTGAAGAAGCGCGCCCCTTTTCCCTCGCGGGATGGATTACCCTCTCGGAGGGCCCCATAGTCATTCCTAAAGGAGGAACCAAATCGATTCCCTTGGTGATAACGGTCCCGAAGGATGCGGCGCCGGGGGGTCACTATGCGGCCATATTGGTGGGTAATGATGCAGAGGGGGACACACTGCGCGGTACGAGTTTGAGCGTCTCCAGTTCGGTGGCTTCTTTGGTTTTTTTACGTGTGGCGGGTGAGGTGGTGGAGAAGGGGGTAATACGCGAATTTTCCGTTGCGCGGTTGTTGTACCAGGAGCCTAGGGTTGATTTTAGCCTCCGCTTTCAAAACGTGGGTAACGTACATCTCCAGCCGCAGGGCAATGTTGCCATCTATGACATGTGGGGAACACTACGCGGCAATATTCCCATTAACCAAAAAACGGATTTTGGCAACGTACTGCCGGGCACGACGCGCAAGTTCACTTTCACGTGGCGCGGGCGCGATGGAGAGTTTCTCTTTGGGCGTTTTCGCGCGATTGCGACGCTCGCCTACGGCGCACGGGCGCGTGAAAATATTTCTCGCGAGACAGTGTTTTGGATCATTCCCCTTGCGGTGCTTGCAAAAGCATTGATGATAGCGGCGGCACTCCTTGCAATAGTCGGGTACCTCTTGAGGTGGTACATTCGGCGAGCACTGCAGGCTGTAGCGGCGCATGGAGCTGGAGAGAGTGAAGTGCCGGCAACAGCTCATTCTTCCCTGCATCCGTCACCCTCGCGCCGCGTCACGCCTGCGCCACTGCACAACAAGAGGGGGGAGAAGGATGCACGCCGCACGTCTGGCTTTACCGTTGCAGTTGCGCCCCTGCGGAGGCATGCGCGCGCGGTTGCTGCCGACAGGGGCGACAAGGTCCCGCCGCCCGGATTCTTTACACGGAAACTCGCGCTCTTTTTCTTACTCTTGGCTGTATTGCTGGTAGCGACAGCGTGGTATTTTTCCTCGCGCTAGGATATTGCAGCGTCGGAGAGGTTAGTCACTGCTAGCGGTCTGGAGTAGCGGCATTGTATATGTATATGCATATGCATGTGTGGGACGTTGCACCGCGCGTCGTTTTGTCAGCACTCAGGCAGTTATCCACAGCAGTAGGCGCGGAAGCCCGAGAACACGCTTTATAATGGCGAGGAGCGCTACTACTTTTGGGCGCGGTGAATCCCGGGAAAAAACCGAAGTGGTCGATAGGTACAAGGGGTCGGTTTCTTTCCCCATTATCAGTCGGTACGAATCCGCAACGCAGTTAACACATTAGCAGTATGCATATTGTCTACACTCTAGTGCAGTCTCGCCTGTTCATTTTCACACTCATCCTTGCATTGGTGGCGTGGACGTGGGGAGTGCCCAACATGGTCCAACGTGCCCAAGCGGCAGGCCTTAAGAGCGTGAGCGACACCATTTCTGATTCTGACCTCGGTGTGGACGCCGAGCACTCTATTACCTTTACCACTCCGAACGGTCTACAGGCGGGAGATGCCATTCGCATCACGTTTGATCCCAGCGGCCAGGCTTTTGACCTCACCGGTCTTACCAGCACTGATGTGTCTTCTTCCACTACCCATACTGTGTGGGACTCATCGGGTTCCTGCGCCGCTGGAGTTGATTTCTATGTCAATGCGATTAGTACGACCAGCGATTACGTAGAATACGTGCTATGTCCTGGCGACACGGTGGCCTCCTCCACGCAGATAAACTTTCTTATTGGAAAAGAGGGCACTAACGACATCAATAACCCCACCACGGCGGGTTCCTACGTCATACGAATTGACGGCGGGGCCGGCGGGTGGCAGGACAGCGGCGACACCCGTGTGGCAATCGTAGATGACGTTACCGTTACCGCATCAGTAGAAACCATCTTCACCTTTACCATTACCGGGGTAAACGCCTCTACCACGGTAAATAACGAGACAGTGCAAACCTCTGCCACCACGACGGCGACCAGTGTGCCGTTTGGTGTTATCTCTCCCGGTACGCCCAAATTCTTGGCGCAGGAGTTGCGCGTGGACACCAATGCGGCGAACGGGTTTACCGTCACCGTACAGGCGGATCAAACCTTAACGGCGAGCAATGGTGCTGACATAGACACTTTCATTGACGGGAATAGCACCGCCAGCACCACTGCATGGCAGAGCCCCTCCAATACCTTCGGCAACGAAAACACCTACGGCCACTGGGGGCTTACCACTGACGATACCGATGTGGGAAGCTCCACACTTATCTTTGGGAATGGCAGTGCAGCATTCTACGTGGGTAACTTTGTGAATAATCCCATTCCCGTCTTTTACCACAATCAGCCGGTGAGCTACACTTCGTCACCGACCTCTGGCCAGAGCTACACCCGGGTAGGCTACAAGGTTGAGATTAACACGCTCCAGGAAGCGGCGCCTGATTACACCGCAACGCTGACCTACATTGCCACACCGGTTTTCTAGCAGAGCGGCAGTCCCCACGATACGATTCTGGAGCAAAACCCCGCCGCACGCGCGGGGTTTTGCCATATACAGTGCCTTGGTATGATAGAAGCATATTCGTTTAAGCGTTCAATTCCATGATGTCTACTGCGCGCAAGTTCTTTCCCTCCACCATCATTATGTTGTTGTCTTTTGTGGTGTGGTTTGGCGCCGCATCACCGTTGCAGGCGCAGGAAGAGGTCGGAGTGAAGGTGCAGCCCACGCTCATTGAGGAGCGTGCAAATCCGGGTGAGGAGATAAAGGGCGTCATTACCGTTACCAATGTGGGCGAGTCTCCGCAGACCTATTTTCTCTTGGTGCGCGATGTGGAGGACGTGGACCGAAAGGGGCGCCCCACCTTTAAAGAGGAGGACGATACGGGTGCCACCTTGCGCTCGTGGGTGGCGCTTGCGCGCACTACGCTCACCCTATTGCCTGGTGAGTCGGCGCAAGTTCCCTACACCATTGCGGTGCCTAACGATGCGCCTCCTGGGGGGCACTTTGGCGGTATCTTTCTGGACCGTAAGGCAGATGAGGTGGAGGGAAGCGGTGCGGGTGTGGGCTTTATGGTGGGTACCCTCATGAATATTCAGGTAAACGGCGCCATACTGGAAGATGTGCAAATCCGTGAGTTTTCCGGTGACCGTGCGCTCTACATCGCGCCGGCGGTGCGCTTTACCACCACCGTGAAAAATAGCGGTACGGTGCTCGCGCGGCCACGTGGCGCCATTGTGATTACCGATATGCTGGGCAATCAGGTTGCGACACTGACGGTAAATAACAACGCAGGAGGGGTGTTGCCGAAGAAGGAGCGCGTGTTTCAAAATGAGTGGGAAGGGAAAGGATTTTATTTCGGTAGATACGACGCAGTGGTAAGCCTCGCATATGGCCAATCGGGAAAGCGTACGGTTTCGCGGCAGACGAGCTTCTGGATAATTCCCCTCCGGGAATTGGCCATTGGATTCACGATTTTGGCGGGCGCGCTCTTCCTTCTCTATGGGTGGACACGCCTCTACGTGCGGCGGCAGTTGCAAAAGGCGGGGGTACCGGCCCCGCGCGCCGTGCCGCACCAGAAAACATTTGGCCAGCGCCTCATTTTGGTTCTCACGGTGGTGTTGAGTGTGCTGGTACTAATTCTTTTGGGGATATTGCTGTTTTTTGCGTAATGCAGATTGGCGCGTAGCGTGTGAGATACCTATGCGATGGATAATCCTTACCGGAATCATGTTGGGGGCGTTGGTTTTGGCAGCAGGGAGCTACGTTGCCCTCTGGTACGATACCGCCCCCGCGTCACAGCTCGCAGGCGTGGGGGCGTATGCGCAGGTACCCCCCAACCCCTACAATACACTGGCGCAAGAGTTGGCCGCGCGTGAGCAGGCACTTGCCGCGCGAGAGGAAAAAGCGCGCACGGCGTTTGTAGAGCGGCGCGATCAAAACCAATTAGTACTCATCACGTTGGTAAGCCTTTTGCTGCTTGCGCTCATACTTTTGAATTTTATCTGGGATATTCTTCGCGCGCGCCGCACTCTAAAGCACGATGATTAGGGCGGTATTCGTTACTGTGGCGGCAATAGTGGTAGCGAGCATGGGCGCGCTGGCGTTTGAGGGAAGCGCCGCGCCCTCTTCGCTTTTGGGCGCGGCGCTTCGCAGTGTAGGCGCGCGTACATGGCGCCCGTGCCCTGAGGGGATGGTGCGGGTGGAATTTTCCGCAGGCCCTTTTTGCATTGACCAATTTGAGGCAAGTGCGGGGGAGGGGTGCCCCTTGCGCCGTATTACGTATGCGCAGGAAACCGCTATTAACCTTGCGGTACCTGCGTGCGCACCGAAAAGTGCGCCCGGGAGGGACCCCTGGACGTACATTACCCAAGTACAAGCGCGGGATGCGTGTGCGCGGGCGGGCAAGCGACTTCCCACCCCCGCAGAATGGTTTGCTGCAGCGCTGGGTACGCCAGAGGTGTCGTGTGTGGTACGCGGGAGGGAAAAGCCTACACGCACAGGCACCTCGCCCGCCTGCGCCTCTTCTTTTGGCGCACAGGACATGGTGGGTAATGTGTGGGAGTGGGTGGATGCCGTGGTGCGCGCGGGGGTGTACGGCGGTGTGCCGCTTCCTCCAAGCGGCTACATTGCGGCGGCCGATGAAAGGGGTGTTCCCCTCGCCACACTTCCGCGAAAAGGGAAGAATGCGTATGGGGGAGACCGTGTATGGAGCGATGCGGGCATAATTGCCGGCGTGATGCGCGGCGGCTTCTATCGCAGTGGTAGCGCGGCAGGCATATATGCATTCCATGCAGCGTCGCCTCCCTCATTTGCGGGCGAAGCGGTCGGATTTCGGTGCGTGCGTGCGTTAGAATAGCACCGTGTGCCGCGCGGCATTCATTTTCTCATTTTCATTCATGCGCGTTGTTTGCCACTGGAGTATTCGTTTCGATCACCTCTCCGTTTTGCTGGCGGTATGTGCGGCACTGGTGGGGAGCGTCGTGATTCCATTTGAAGCTCAGGCCGCGCGCCTGCGCTTTGTGAGCGATCTCATCAATGAATCCGCACCCGCCAAGGGGGCAGACCATCGGCTGCAGTTTACAACCGTTAATGCCATCCCTGCGGGCGGCTCGTTGGTTATCTCTTTTGAGGGAGAGGTGTACGTGCCGCCAACGCTCGGAGTTGCCGACATTGACCTTTCGGTGGCGACGACCGCTACTTCCAGTGACGCATCTTTTGTAGACCGCCCTCTCGCGGCCGTCGCCGACGCGCTGAATGACGGGGTTGCGGTGGTTGGCGGTACGTCCACAGACGCTTCCATCACCATTACCCTCAATAGCACGCAGGGAATAGGGGCAGGGGAAACCGTGCGCATTGAGATAGGGAAAAACGCAACATTTGGTGCGGCAGGGGCCACGCAAATTATCAATCCTCCCGGGATTGTACCGGTTATCGTAAAAATAGAGGTGCGTGATACGCTCGGCAACCAGATTGATTGGGCGTATGCCGCCATACATACTGCAGCGTCGGTTACCGTAGGGCCAGCAAATTACATTGATGTTACCCCGCCGGTAGTATATAACCTTAAACCTGCGTATGACGAAGTGGTAACCGGCGTGGAAGATTACTTGGAATTTTCTTTTTTTACCGATACCCCCGCAACATGCCGCTATGACACTGTGGCAGGCACGAGCTATGCCAACATGGCGTATGCGGTTATTTCCGATAATGCTTCCACAACCCCCAACCACCGCTCACAAGTTATCGCGGTCAGCACCAGCACCACGTACTCTTTTTATCTCCGCTGCAAGGATTTTAATGGAAATGTAACCGATGAAATCCCCATTCGCTTCACGGTGGGGGTTATTC
>WFWH01000009.1 GCA_015491245.1 Patescibacteria group bacterium
GCCATACCCAGCGGCTCGGTCGGGCTGGATAGTGCCTTGGGCATCGGTGGTTATCCGCGCGGGCGCATTATTGAAATTTTCGGTCCGGAGTCATCGGGTAAGACTACGCTCTCCCTGCACGCCATTGCCGAGGCGCAAAAGCGCGGAGGCGTGTGCGCCTTTATTGACGCGGAACACGCCATGGACCCCGAGTACGCAAAAAAACTGGGTGTAAAAACCGATGAGCTGCTGATTTCACAACCCGACACCGGCGAGCAGGCGCTGGAAATTGTGGAATCACTGGTGCGCACCGGCACAGTGGATCTTATCGTGGTGGATTCGGTGGCGGCGCTCACGCCGCGCGACGAGATAGAGGGTGAAATGGGCGCCCAGCACGTGGGTAAGCAAGCACGCCTCATGAGCCAAGCGCTCCGTAAATTGACCGCGCTGGTGCACAAATCCAACACTGTCGTTATCTTCATCAATCAAATTCGGATGCAAATCGGCGTGATGTTCGGGAACCCCGAGACCACTCCCGGCGGCAAGGCGCTCAAATTTTACACCTCGGTGCGATTGGATATTCGGCGCATTGCGCAAATTAAAAAGGGTGACGAGGTGGTGGGCGGGCGCCATCGCGTGAAAGTGGTAAAAAACAAGGTGGCGCCGCCCTTTCGCGTGACCGAATTTGACATCATCTACAGCGAGGGCATTAGTCTGGAGGGAGAATTGCTCGCGCTGGGAGAAAAGTACGGCCTCATCGCCAAATCGGGCGCGAGCTACACCTACACCCCCGAAGAGGGCGAAGAGGTGAAATTGGGACGCGGCTACGACGCCGCGCGCACGGCACTGAAAGAAAATAAAAAGATGCGCGAGGCGCTCACTCGCGCGATAAGGAAAAAACTCAAAGAGGCACGTTAACATGCCTCCGCCTGCGGGTGCGCAGTCCGCAGCATGGCGCACCGCGCGTGGGTTACGCGGTGGCAGTGCGGGCTGTGCGTGTGCGCAAGAGGAATCCCGCCACACCACGCAACACATCTACCCCCATCCACAGCAGCACGAGCACCAAGAGTGCCGTCAAGATGCGCACGGTATTTTCTGTGTGGGAGAGCGCCGCTACACCAAAATCATAGTAATACATCGGGTCCCATGCCCGTGGCGCATTGCGTATCACGTGGCTGAAGGAAACAAAAGGCTGCAGCGCTGCGAAAATGCCCGCCAGCAAATACCAGCGGCACGCCGCTTTTCCGGTCAATTTTTTTATAAGATACACGCGATACACGCCGCGCATAATACGCTGGTGCAAAAGTGCCGTCATAGCTGGTTCAAGGGTACATACCGCAACACATCCTGCGCGCACAACGGCGCAACGGAATCGTTAAGGAAAAGGGGTAAGCTGTGCGGCAACCAGCCGAAACTCGCGCTTGGCGCGATGCATGCGTGTTTTAATGGCGCCCACCGTCGTGTGCTCTAACGCCGCAATTTCCTTTTGACTCTTCCGCTCTAGGAAGTAGAGCGTGAGCACCCGCGCGAAATGGTCTGGCATGCGCGCAAGTACCGATACCACATAGTCGCGCACCTCTTCCCTTTCAAACTGGCGCATATCCCTGTCGGGAAGAGACACCATGCACTCCTCGTCCATTTCCGTGCGGCTGGTGCGCTCTTTCTGCAAGCGGCGGTAGCGCGTGTACGCGGTGTTGAGCAAAATGGCGTAGCCCCATGCCTTCACGCTTCCCCCCTCCGCAGGGGTAAAACGATCCGCATACTGGTACATTTTCATGAAGGTTTCCTGCACCACATCCTCCGCTTCCTCTTCCGTGTGCACCACCGCCCGCGCTTTGCGCAGAAATGCCCCTTGGTAGCGCGTGACCAGTTCTGCGAAAAGCGCGGGCCGTGCGACGGATTCGTGTAAGAGCGCTTCGTCGCTCATCTCCGCTGCGGCGGATTCTTCCTTTTGCGTAAGGCGCGAAAAAAACATGGTGCGGTTACCTACATCGTACCCCTCGGTGCGCATTTATTACAACCCCATACGCAAGAAAAAGTTACCGCCATGGCGCACGGGGCACGCGTGGCGGCGGGGTGCGATGCGCGGCTCCAGAAAGTGTGCTATACCTTATACGCACAGTTATCCGCCGCTATATCTCTGATGCTATGCTTTCCTATAATGAAATACTTCCCGGAACCTTCATTGTGCTGGATGGCGTACCTTATGAGGTGCTCTCCTCGCGCGTATTCCGCAAACAGCAAAACAAGCCCGTCAATGCGGCAAAACTGCGCAATCTCATGACCGGCAAGGTGGTGGAGCGCACGTTCCATTCCTCCGAATCGGTCGAAGAAGCCGAGGTTGAGAAGAAGAAGGCGACATTCCTCTACCGCCATCGCGGCACCGCGTGGTTTTGCGAGGCTGGCAATCCCAAAGCGCGCTTTTCCCTTTCCGAGGAAGCAGTAGGGAGTGCGCTCCCCTATCTCAAAGAAGGGACCGAGGTGGACGCGGTGGCGTTTAACGATGTGGTTATTGGTGTGCGCCCCCCCATTAAGGTAGCGCTCACCGTGTCCGAGGCACCCCCCGCGGTGCGCGGCAATACGGCACAAAATGCCACCAAACAGGTAACGCTGGAAACAGGCGCGGTGCTCACTGTACCGCTGTTTATCCAACAGGGAGACGTGGTGCGCGTCAATACCGAAACAGGCACCTATGTGGAGCGCGTTGCCAAAGGCACGTGAGCGCTTGGGGTGCGCCGCACATGACTCTCTCCTTTCCCGCAAAACGGCCGCGATGCAGAAGGGCGGCCCCTATTATTTATTATTTCTCCACAAACGGCAGCAGCCCCATGAAGCGCGCCCGCTTTATCGCACGCGCTAAGCGGCGCTGGGAAGCGGCGTTAAGCCGTGTGCGGCGCGCCGGCAGTATTCTGCCGTGCGGATTGAGGTATTTCTGCAGCGTTTCCACGTCTTTGTAGTCAATGTGCTTGATGTTATGCGTCTGTGTGTTTTCTTTTTTCATACACTTTTTGTCTCTCGGCGCCACAAGTATCGCCGCCGTTGCGGCATCTGGAGGCGCGCAACCGGTCAAAAGGGAATGTCGTCAGGATTAATCTCCTCCTCAGGATACTCAATCGCCTCATCTGCTTTGGCGCCGGGCGCCGGCTCATCAGCTGCCTGGGCGCTCCCGCCCGAAGCGGCACCGGCGGGCGCGGCGCCAAATTGGAAATTTTCCACCACAATTTCAGTGCGGTAACGCTTCTGCCCCTCGCTCTCCCAGCTGCGGGTCTGTAGGCGGCCCTCCACGTAGATGGGGCGCCCCTTCGTCATGTACTGCGCGATAATTTCCGCGAGGCGGCCGAACGCCACGACATTGTGGTACTCGGTGCTCTCCTGCTTCTGCCCCTGCGCATCCTTGTAGGTGCGGTTGGTGGCTACGGCGAAATTCGCCACCTGTACCCCCGAGGGGAGTGAGCGCAGTTCCGGATCGCGGGTGAGGTTGCCGTAGATGAATGCCTTATTAATGTACATAGGCGTGTGGTGCGGTAAGTTGGGTAAACGCTACCGCCAGTATACTACACCTTGGCCGCTTCTTCTTCATCTCCCTTCCCTGCCTCCTCTTCACTTGAAGCAGCTGCCGACGTTGCTCCTTTTTCCTCCTCCGCGGGTGCCGCTTCGGCAGAAGGAGTGTCTTCCTCACCCACCAGGTCCTCAATTGCCTTGTCTACCTCCTCCTCGGAGAGCGGCGCCGCTTCCGGTGCGGCCTTTTCTTCCGTTTTCTCGCCCTCCTGCTCCTGCCCCCCAGGTGTGGCAACGGTCCCGCGGCGGAAGTTTACCATGGTAGCGGCGTGTGCCTGCTCCCGCGTGGCGGCTACTAAGAGGAAGCGCACCACCGCTCCCTCGCGGGAGAGCGCCTCCCGTATTACCTCCAGCCGCTCCGGCAGTGCCTCAAAGAAAAGCCAGCCGAAATACGCGGAGGTAACCCGCTGGCGCTTGCCTTCCACCACGTGGTCCATGGGGTAAGCAAGCTCCAAAAAATCGGGAAATACCTCGTTGATAATGGATCCCTGCTCTCCCTCAACAGCCGCACGAATTGACTCCACTGCGGCAGAACGCCCGCTTTCATCCAGCGAAGGGGCGAGCAGGTACGAGAGCTCGTAAATACGTCGCTCTCTCTCCTCCGCCGGAGCGGAAGAGCCTGCTGTGGCTTCTGTACTCATACGCACGCTACCCTACCACACCGCCCTGCGCCGCGCAAACCGCACGCCCTATAAAAAGAGGGGCGGACGCGCTGCGCGTGCCCGCCCCGCACGCGCGCAGAGGAAATCCTCCTGTGCGCGCATTTTCGCAGGCCCTCCCTCGGGAGGCGATGACTATGGTAGGCGCAGAACGCGCGGTGTCAAATTTGAAATTCTTCCCATGCCGAGGTAATGCCTCCCACTATGGCACAGAAAAAACCGCGGAGTGCAAACTCCGCGGGAAGGCGCCGCCGCGCGCCGCCCTTCGCCCCGGCGCGCGGCGGCATGCCTTTTAGCGTACCCGCTCTCCACCACATGCGCAAGGGCAGCCGCTTATTCGGCCGCACCTTCTGGGAGCGCCGCGGCAAGGCGCGGAAAGGTGCGCAGAGCGTTCTCACACAGCGCTGCGCGCACCGCCTCAAAGGGAAGCCCCTTCAGGGCGGCAATGCGCCGCACCACTTCTTCCGCCATCCACGGCTCTGAGGGGCGGCCGCGGTACGGCACTGGCGCAACAAACGGCGCGTCGGTCTCCGCATGCAGGGCGTCCAGTGGCGCAAAGCGCACCACAGCATCGTACTCCTGGACAAAGGTAATCACTCCCGTAAAGGAGAGCGTAAACCCGAGGTTGAGGAAACGGCGCGCCTCTGCAATGCCGCCTGCAAAAAAATGCACATTGCCCGCAACAGGTTCCGAAAGCGCGCGCGCCTCAAGAAATGAGAGGATGTCCTCATACGCATCGCGGCTCCCGCGCGAGGGGCGCACGTGCAGCATGAGCGGCAGCGCATGCGCGCGCGCGAGCGCGTACTGCGCCTCCAGGAGCTCCAGCTGCGCTTTCCGCACCTCATTGCGCGGCGCGCGGAAATAATCCAGCCCGCACTCCCCTACCGCAACCGTGCGCGGCAGCGCCGCCATTGCATTAAACGCTTTTTCGGAAAAGCCCTGTGGATGCTCCTCGGGGTGCACGCCCACACATGCCCACACGCACCCATGAGCCGCAGCGGCAGCGGCGGTAGCGCGGCGCGAACTCTCCTCGTCCACCCCCACCGAGATGGTTATGGCGCCGCGCCGGCGCATTTCCGCCACCACCTCATCGCGCCGGCCGTCAAAATATTTGTCGGCGAGGTGGGAGTGTATGTCCACGATGTACCCTTTCATGGCAGGGGGAGTGTGGGCAGCGCCTCTTTGCGCGCGAAAAGCGCGGGCGGCTTAGTATTGGCGCGCACCGCCTCGGCAATCGCCGCGGCGGTGCGGGGCAGGAGCGGCGCCAAGAGGCGGCCCACTTGCGCCAGGCGCACCACGAGGTCGCGCAGCACCTCCTGCGCCGCGGTACGGTCTATCCTTACCAGCTTAAACGGCTGTGTCTCCTGTATGGTGCGGTCCAGTGCGGCAATTTCTTCCCACACGTAGTCCGCTGCGGTTTTCACGTCACACGCCTCAAACGCGCGCACGTAGCGCGCAGGCAGCGGCAGGAGGGGCACCTCGGGCGGCGCCTCCAGGTGCTGGGACGCCATTGCGGTAATGCGCGCCACGGTGTTGCCCAATCCGTTGGCGAGGTGCGCATGGTACACCTCATGGAATTTCTCCACCGTGAGATCGCCGTCCTCAAAGGGAGAAATTTCGCGCAGGAGGTAGTAGCGCACCGCATCGGTGCCGTACGCCTCCACCAGCGCCATCGGGTCTATGACGTTACCGAGCGACTTGCTCATTTTCCTCCCCCCCGAGGTAATCATGCCGTGCACCAAAATGTGGCGCGGCAGGGGAAGGTTCGCCGAAAGGAGCATGGCGGGCCACACCACGGCATGGAAGCGCAGGATGTCTTTCCCAATGACGTGGTAGTCTGCCGGCCAAAACGTTTGGAAAAGGGCCGTGTCTTCCCTCCCGTAGCCGAGGGCGGTGATATAGTTGGCCAGCGCATCGCACCACACGTACATACGGTGCGACGGGTCATCCGGCACGGGAATGCCGAACGTCACCTTTTCGCGCGGGCGGGAAAAACTGATGTCTTCCACTCCTTGTGCGATAAAGGAAAGGATTTCCCGCTTGCGCGTCTCGGGCACGATGCGAAGCTCGTCGCGGGTGATTTTATCCGCAATAAGCGGCGCATATTTGGAAAGGCGGAAGAAGTAATTTTCCTCTTCCATGAGGACGGGTTTTTCGTCATGGTCGGGGCACAAGCCCCCCGCGCGCAAATCTTTCTCCTGGACAAACGATTCGGCGCCCACGCAGTACCAGCCGCGGTAGGTCGCTTTGTAAATGTCTCCCGCCGCCACCATCCGCCGCCACATCTCCTGCGCCCCAGGCCAGTGCACCGTTTGATCAGTAGTGCGGATAAACTGGTCTATGGAAACGTCCAGAAGCGCATAGAGCGCGTGAAAGTTCTCCACGATGCGGTCCAAATACTCCTGGAGGGGCACACCGGCCGCCGCAGCGGCGCGCACCACTTTTTCCGAGTGCTCATCGGCGCCGGAGAGAAAGTAGGTATCTTCGCCACGGCTGCGGTGAAAGCGCGCCACGCTGTCGCACAGCACCGCGGTGTACGCATGCCCCATGTGCAGCTTGGCGTTGGGGTAAAAAATGGGGGTGGTGATGTAAAATCCTTTTTTTGCTTCCATTTCCCTTGTCACGGTGCGGTGCACCCGCCGCTGTTAGCACCCTTGGATACTACACGCCCCGCCGCGCGCGGGCAAGGTGCGCCGCACGCACCGCCGCGGCGGCTCTCAAGCCCGCACCCCTTCCGCAGCGGCGCGGTCTTTTTGGTAGTCATTCACAAACTCGCGCAACACGGCGGCAACGGGAACCGCGAGCACCATGCCGAGGAATCCCCCCAATTGCGCACCCACCAAAAGCGCGAGAATGACCAAGAGAGGCGGCACGCCGAGTATTTTTTGCACCACGAGCGGATACACGACGTTGCCTTGGAATTGGTTGATAATGATATAGTAGCCGATTACCAAGAGCGCCAGCGTGGTGCCGCCCTGCCCGAAGGCGACGAGCACCGCCGGTATGGCGGCAAGAATGGAGCCGAAGACGGGAATGAGCTCCAGCACGGCAGCGAGGAGCGCAAACAAAAGCGCGTACTCCACCCGCATGAGGGTGAGCCCCACATACACCAGCACGCCGATGAAAAGCGAGAGCACAATCTGCCCCTGCAGCCACCGCCCGATCTTCACCTGCGAGCGGCGCCAGAGGTCCAGTACGTACTTTTGGTAGCGCGGCGGAGTCACCAGGGTAAGGAAATCCTCTATGCCGCGCTCCTGCGCCGCAAAGTAAAACGAGAGCACCACAACCAGGATAAAAGAAACGATGCCGCCGAATATGCCCGCCACCGCACCCACAATGCCCGCCGCGGATGCGGAAAAGGTCGCCTGCAGGCTGCGTAGCGTATCCAAGAGGCCTGCGTCTTGAATGAGCGGCAGCGCGGTGCCGCCCGAGGAAAACGCCGCGGCATACTGCGGCAGCGCGGCGATAAACCCGCCCAACTCCTGTAACAACGGCGGCAAAAGGAAAGAAAAAAAGACGCCGAGAAAGGAGAGGAGGGTGGTGTAGAGCAGCAGTACCGCAATGACGCGCGGAATGTGCGCACGCGCCAACAGGGCGACCGCAGGCTCTATCGCCGAGGCGATAACCACCGATACTAATACCACCAGCAGCAGCTCTTTGAGCGCGAGCACCGCGGCGGCGGCAGCGATAATGAGCAGGGTCATTACCACGGTGCCGGGGGTGATGGTAATGGAGCGCGGGCGCACGTCCTTCATGCGCCCATGATAGCACACCGCCACAACCAGGAAGGCAGCGATGCGGCGCTAGCGCCCCGCGAGCGCGCGGCGCAGGCCCGCCGCATTCTGCGGGGGACCCACATAGGTAAGCGTGTACGCCTCGGGACGGAAGAGCGCGCGCGCCACGCGCTGTATATCTTGCGCGGTAACCGCGCGCAAGGCGCGCACACGCTCACGCGGCGTCTGGAGTTTTTTCTGCTGGACAGCCTGCAGGGCGTAGTAGAGCGCGAGATCGTCGGTTGCCTCCAGCCCCATGAGCAGCATGCCCTCGCGGTAGTTTTTGGCAATGGAGAGCTCGCGCGCGCTCACCGGCTCACGGGTAAGGCGGGTGAGCTCTTCCCGTATCACCGCCACCACCTCACGCAGGCGCTCATGGGTAACCCCCGCATGAATGGTGAGTGAGCCGTAGTGCTCATACAAATTGAGCGCGGCATGGGCGTAGTAGGCAACCCCCATTTCCTCCCGCAGGCGATGGAAGAGGCGCGACGCCATGCCCTTGCCCAGCACCGTGGCGAGCACCGCGAGCACCGGAACATCCTTGTGGTTGAGGCCAAATGCCGGCACACCCAGCACAAGGTGCGTCTGCTCCGTCTTTTTGCGTATGCCCGCTACCGTGGGGCCCCGCCGCACCTTCGGGCGGTGCCGCGGCGGCAGGGTGCCCCGCGGCACCTCGCCGAACAGCGCCGCAATATCTTTTTTCAGCGTACGAGGATCAAACGCACCGGCCACCACCACCCACGTCGTGCGCGCGTGGTAGTGCCGCGCGCGGAAGCGCAGGAAATCATCGCGGGTAAAGGAGCGCACAGTTTCCTTGGAGCCCACAATAGGGTGCCCCTCGGGGGTGGCGGCGCCGTACAGCACACGGTCAAACAAAAGATCGGCGAGCTCACGCGGTTGGTCTTCGTACATGTTAATTTCCTCCACGATGACGCCTTTCTCCTTCTCTATTTCTTCCTCCGGCAAGCGCGGGTTGCGGTAGAGGTCGGCCACCACGTCAAGAATGCGCCGCACGTGGCGCTTATGCGCCTTCGCCCAGTAGCCGGTGTAGCGCCGCCCCGTAAATGCGTTGGTTTCCGCACCCATGCCCTCCAACTCACGCACAATGGCCTGTGACGTGGGGCGCGCATGCGTTCCCTTGAAACACATGTGCTCCAAGAAGTGGGCGATGCCGTACTCACGCGGCGCCTCATGTTCGCATCCGGCAGCCACCATTACGAGCACGGTGGCGGTGAGCGCTTCCTTCTGCGGCACCAAAATGGCCCGCACGCCGTTGGGAAGGGTAAGTAGTTTGGGTTGTGCCATAGCGGTGGTGAGTATAGCACGGCGGCACCCAAGCGCGATAGTGCGCGCGACGGGCGGCACCGCCGGCGCGGACACGAAGGCCGCACACCACGTCCGTGCCACCGTTTTGCAAAGCGCGACGGGGCATGCTATGCCTACAGCGGCACACACCCGCAGAGAGGAGGGCGCCATGCGACGATGGCTGGTGTTCGTATTGGCAATAGTCTTGACGGTGCCGGCGCGTTCCGCACAGGCAGACGCGTATCGCTGCGGCGCGCGTGTAGAGGTGGTGGGCGAGCTGCGCCGCCTCGGCTTCCGGCGGGAAGCGACCGCACTTGCCGAGGGCAGCAAGGGCATTATTGAGATATTCGTATCCCGCGGGAAAAAGAGGGCGTGGCAACTCCTCTTTACCACCTCTGTCCGCATACCGACCGCGCGGCGCACCACACGGTTGGAAATTTCCTGCCACATGATCCGTGGCACCCTGTGGGTGCCCGAGCCGTAGCGCGCAGGCAAAGGCAAAAAAAGGGAGGGCGGCTTTGCGCTCCCCTTGCGCTTGAGGCATACTGGAGATGGGTGTGCGGGTCCGCGCGTTCCCTTCCATGAGGCCCGCTACTTCCCACTGCCGCGCCCGCCGCCCCTGTGGCGGCCGGTGCGGCTTTTTTGCGCATTGCCTGCCGCGCCGCACCAATCCCGGCGCACCGCGCAACATTGATATGCGGCGCGGCAGGC
>WFWH01000010.1 GCA_015491245.1 Patescibacteria group bacterium
GCCTGATGCAGGCCGCGTATTTCCCTCTCCAACAGCTTGACAAAACGGCGCACCATTAGGCGAACCCTAATTTGCTTGATCGGTTCCTTCCTCTACCAGAGTGTCCTGTGGTCCCTCATTGACTACGGGATCTTCCTCGTCTATTGGCAATTCCTCCAAATCTTCTATGCGCGTCCCTGCACCGCTTCCTCCGCGGGATGCCGCGCCGCCGGTGAAGGGATCTTCCCCTCTGCGTAATGCATCTATGATCCTTTTCACCTCCTGGTTATCCGGGTTGGTCTTCTGGATCTCTTCAAACTGTGCCAGTGTTTCTTTCCTGTTGCCGAGCCAGTACTGGGAGAGCCCAAGGAAGTAGCGCGCATTGGCGTACTGGGGATTGATCGCCACCGCACGCGCAAAGGCACGCGCCGCTTGTTCGTAGTTTTCCTTGCTGTAGTACAAGAGCCCCAACTGGAAGAAAGCAACCGGATTGTTGCGGTTCAATGGGATCGCCGCCTCAACCGACCGAATGGCAGAGTCAATATCCCCCTCATTTACTTGTATCTGTGCGAGGAGGAAAATCGCGTTAGAGTAATTGGGGCGCAATTCAAGCGCGGTTTGTATCATTTGTTTTGCTTCATCGGTTTTGCCTGCTACGAGCGCCAACTGCGCGCGGTCAAGGAAAATAAAGGGACTCTGCGGCCTGAGTTTGCCGGCCTTTTCGTACGCCTTTTTCGCACTCTCATATGCCCCCTCAATGCCTAGCGACGCGAATGTGCGGTACACTCTCCCCAATTGCATCCAGTTTTGGTAATTTTCGGAATCAAGTTGCGTAGCGCGCGTCGCAAAATCCCTCGCACGCGCCATGCGCCCTTGGAATTGTGCGCGCTCTTCTTCAGTGGGATTGGGCGTTTCTGCTGCTTGGCGCGATAGCTGCACCAGGTCCAAATCCGATGCCAAACGGTAGATGCGGTCCTGTTCATCAAATACGAGTGCGCGCCCTAACGCGCCCAGCGCCTGGTCAACTGTTCCCATCCCCGAAGCGAGCACCGCCCCATGCTGGTAGTGATACGCAGCCGCATAGCGCTCCCCTATTGAGAACACCATCGCAACACTCCCCAATACCACCAGCGTGAGGCCCAACACGGTCGCAAACCCCCATCGCGGATTTTCGGAAAACGAAATACGCACCTCCTTGAATTGCGGAAGGCGAAACCGGAGTGAAGCGATAAAGATACCGGTGAGGAAGAAGGCAAAGTAAATAAGTGTCGCGCTCGGTTGAGAAACGAACGCCAGTACCCAGAGGTACAATGAACCAATGAATGAGGAAAGGGAGAGGTAGTAACTGAGTGAGTCACCTACCGGGACCACAAGGAGTGCGCGCACACCGACCCAAATAAACAGGGCAAAAAATGCCGCCCACGCAATCAGCGTTACCGCACCTCCGGTAACAAATATGGTCGGAAGGTACCCCACACCACCAACGAAATCTGTGTTCCACACGATGGTCTGGTTAATTTCTGCCGGCCGGTATTTTGCCCAATCGCGCGCAAAGGTGCCGGGCCCGCTCCCGAACAAGAAGGACTCGCCATACACCTTCTTACCAATATCAATCGTGGTTTGCCACGAGGGACGGATATCCAATTGCCCCACGCGGAAAAAGGAGGCAACCGCAGAGGTGAGCCCCTCGCTGCCGAGCATAAATATCAATGCAAGCGCCAGCACCACCAAAGAGGCGAATAACCCTACTCCCTCTGCAGTATCTCCCTTTGCGGCATCTTCATATTCCTTGTGTGCCGCATCTCGCTCTCTACCCAAAGGAAAATTTCTCTTTAGTACGCTGTAGACAAACGTACCCAGTGCCGCTATCCCCACGAGCCACCATATCGTCTTCACGTTGGTGAGCACAAGGAAAAACAGCCCCAAAGAGAGTGCAGCCAGTACCAACCAGCGCGGCTTCCCGGAAAGATGCAAGCCAACGAGGGTGACCAGTGCCAAAATGGCTACCAGACCAAAGAACATCCCCAACTCATTTAAAAATCCGAAGGGTCCCGAGCTTGGGGTGGCAAACAAACCGAAAGAAAGGAATCCTGCAGGAGTCACGAGACGAATCAGGTGGTAAAGCGCCAAGAGGAAAAAAGGAATGAGGAATGAGGCGTAAAAAAACAGGATATGTGCGCGCGTGCGCGCTACCGCAGCAACCAAGAGCGCCGAGAGCGCCGAGAGCAACACAAACCCGGCGGTGTACTGATCAAAAGAGTAGCCCAAAAAAGTGGCAGGCGCGGCACTAAATACACCCGAGAGGATGTATGCAACCGGAAGTGCCACCAGACCCCACACCAAGGGCTCCCATGGGAGGGTGAGGGCATGCTCTTGAAGCCGTGCTACCACAAAAAAGACAAGTGCGAGGAGCACTCCCACCCCGATGAGCGCGGTTTTGGAAAATTGGAACGGAAAGAAAAGCGAGGGAACAAAAAATACGGGCACCAGCGCCACAACAGCGAACAGCGTCCACAGTGCAAGCGAATCAAAAATAGATTGCGCCTCATTGCCGGTGCCTCTTTCCGCCATGCCGGAACCCCCGCCCTCTGATCCTCGGGGATATATACGGGACGCAAATTGCCTCACAGTATTCATAGCTGAAATTTATAATAATTTATTATTAATTAATTAGTAATTAAGTTTGTTAATTAGCCGGGCAACCTCTGAAGGTGGCACACAGCATTATACATGGGATGCCATCTCCGCATTAGATGCTGGCTAATTTTGGTTAATTAATTATGGGCATCCGCGGTGCATGCATGTTTGCCTACACGCCTTTGCCCCAACACCCTGCCACGTATCCTTCTGTGGCAACACATGTAGTTAAGTATGGCACAGAACACCATCCGTACCAACCCTCCTTAACCACATCCCTCACATATCGCACCTACCCCGACGATACCACATCATAATTAAAGAAAAGATCTGGGGATTCTCTCATGCACCCCTCATTTGCTGGGTGTAGTATACCATGGCTATGCCGCGCGCGATAACGCGGCAATTCTCATCTCAAAATACGGCGTATACTTTTGCGCCAGAAATGGCGCTACCGCAACGCGCATAAAAAGAAAGAAAGTATGCAGACGCCCGCCGCTCAACTTGTGAAATAATGAAAAAAGTGGCATAATTATCGTGGCCGCGTGTGAGATGGCAGCTGCCCCGCTTTCCTTACGGGGATACACGGGGCAGAGGAAAGTCCGAACACGCGCTCCCTGTGAACAAGGGAGCAGCAGGGTAGCGGGTAACCCCCGTCCGCGGCAACGCGAGGGATGCGAGCAGAGACGCCGCACTTCCGAGAGGAAGCGGCGCCTTGGGACTCCCCGAGGCGAGCTTGGCGGCTCGCGCGGCGCCTGGTGCGGCGCGCCAACGCCAAGGTGAAACGGCTAAACTCCTGCCTGCGTGCAAGGCCGTGCCCCGTTGCGCGACGGCGCACTTCAGCGCCGCCGCGCAACACCCGGGAGTGCCGCTTGAGGTGCACGGCAACGTGCATCCCAGATACATTGCCATCGCCGGCCCTGCGGCCGGCACAGAATTCGGCTTACCATCACGCGGCCGATTTTATGAAAGCGCGCACCTTTCGGGGTGCGCGCTTTCATATGAGGTTAAAAGTGGTATGCTCCAGCTAACGCTTGACATAACGCTTATATTCAATTGTAGTTTGTAACCTGTTGACGAGTATGTAGCGGTACGCTATGGAAAAAAGAGGCGCGTACCACAAACTCTCTGAAGCATCCCCGCCCTTCCCTTGCGCTATAAGGAAGGAAAGGACGGGGGGGCTCGCAGGGAGGCGTCCCCTCTTGGGTGTGCCGCGCCACCCATAGTGAACGCGCGGCAAGCTAGTGCCCCCTACAGGGAGAGGGGGCGGGGAGAGGAAGATGATCTACAAAATCGAAAACGGCGAACGCGTATACTTTGTCGTTTTCGGGGTGGTGTATTCCACCCTGAAGGAGGCCCTGGAGGCCCTCCAGGGCATGCGCTGACCGCCGGCCACGACCATATCCTCTCCCTCGGTCCCCGTAAGGGGGCCTTTCTTTTTTTATTCTCGCTTTTCTGACGCACCAACTTACCGCATCAACATCCTCCCGCCAAACGACAAAGCGGCCCCATACTCTTTATGCTTTATGCGTGCGCGCAGCAGCACTGCCGCCGCTTCTTTATTGCTTCATTATTCAGTTTCGGGTTTCTTCTTCTCCCCAAAAAACTCCGCCATCACGCGCTTGGCGTCATCCAGCGTGGTATAGGCGCACAGGGTAATGCCGTCGTTGCCAGTGAGCATGGCGGAGAGCTGACGGTCGGGCAGCATGCGGTAGAGGCACAACACGCGCTTGCCCGCGCACTGCGCGCGCCCGATCTGGTACCCCACTCCCAAGCTTGGCTGGGTCACCTCCGCAACCAGCACATCCGCCCCTTGCAAGGCCTCCATATCGCGCAGGTACCATTCGCGGTCGCGGTCGCTCGCCACATAACGCTCAGCATATGCGTGGTCTGAGTGCACGGTGCCCCACGCGTGCAACATTTCAATGAGCGCGGTGTAGATGTCTAAGTCTTCCCGTCCGCCGCGTATGGACCCTGAAAAATAAATGCGCATGCGCTTCATTGTACCGTGCGGCGCCTTACCAAGCCAGCCCCTCGTCTTCTCGCCCCGCCTATGCGGCGCGCCACGTGCGCCACAGGAAACGGTCCCTGGTAACACGTAAGCGGGCGCACGTGCGTGCGACCGCGAAAAAGCATGGTGTCCAAAAAGAATGGCGCTCCGTGCGACGCTATACCTCCTCTTTTTTCTCTTCGTCGCCGGTGCTGGTGTCATCTGCGGCACCGGCATCATCGTCTGCGGCGGCTTTCTCACCCCCCGACACCACTTCATTAACGTCAATAGAGGCGACTTCGGTAAGGGTGTTCATTGCCTCACGCGTGGCCTGTACCGTCCCTTCCAGCGCATTTTCTGCAACTTCAGTAATTTTATTCATTGCCTCACGCGTGGCATCCACAGTTGCCTGCACTGCATCTTCAACAACACCACTATCTCTTTTCTCCCCTTCGGAAGAATCGGCGCCGGCGCCGCCTGCGGGCACGCCCCCCTCCGCAGTGTTGCCCTGCGGGGTAGTTTGGTTATCTTCCTCCATACGCAATGGAATTTAGTAGAGTAAATAATGGAGCCCGAAACGGGCGTTGCGTTTAGCATACCACACCCCGCCGCGAAAATGCGCTTACTATGTTTCATCTGTGTACAACTGCCTGTTACAACGTGACGCGTATCACCGACCCCCGTGCCGTATCTACCACCGCGCAGGTCGCCTCTCCCATGCGATGACCGCACACCTCGCCGGGATTGAGAAGTAGGGTGCCATTTTCTAAGCGCGCCTCATGGTATGCATGCGTGTGGCCATACACCACGAGGTGATGCTCCCCTTTGGCTGCGGCAAGGTGCGCCACGTGCGGATAGTGGTTCATGTGGATGCGCCATCCCCCTATTTCTTTTTCCATCACGCTCACGCCCGCGTCATAGTGCAGCACGGCATTGGGAAGCGCCGCGAGTGCACGCGCAAGGCCGATTTGCTCCCCGTCGCAATTTCCCAGCACCACATGCACCGCGCCGCGAAAGCGTGCCAGCGCCGCCTGTACCCCCGGGGGCGCAATAAAATCTCCCGCGTGCAGCAGCGCCGCGCATCCCTCGCTGTTGCCATACTCCACAGCACGCAGAAGCAAATCCCAACGGTCATGGCTGTCGGAGACCACGAGCAGCTTCATGTATCAGTAGTGTAAGAGAGTACGGCATGTACATGCAAGAGGCACCGCACATAGCGCGGTGGCTTGCTGGTGCCACGGTTGGTTTATGCAGCAACGGTCAACACAAGGCACATGCGGCTGAACCCGCCATCACCGCAGAAGCTAAAGGAATTCTCCCATCAGAGGCATTACCAATAGCGGCCGCACGCTACACCCCTTTGTGCGCGGCAAAAAACCACTCAAAGGCGAGCCGGCGCGCTACCGCACCCTCGGGGGTGAGCACGTGTCCGCTCGTGGGCAGTACCACCAGCTCCGCGTCAGGCAAGGCGCGCGCAAGGCGCCACGCCCCTTCCATAGGGCACAGTATGTCATGCCGCCCATGCACAATAATAGCAGGAAGGCAGCGTATCTTTTTCACGCGCTCCAGCGCGCCGTCTTCAGAGAGAAAGAAGTGGTGCGCCTGGTAGTGCAGCGCCACGCGTGCCTGCGCCAGCTCTTCTTCGGTGAGTGCGTCGGGATCACGAAAATGGGTGTCGCGCAGAGGGGTGAACAAGTTACCCTCCCAGTTAAAAAACGCGGCAGCGGCGGCACGGGCCGCCGCGCCACCCTTTCTCATGCGCGCGAGGAGTGTGCGCGCGTACGCGGCCGATGAGCGCGCGCCGCGCGCGGGCGTAGTATAGGTTCCCCATGTCGCCTCCCACACGTCGGGGAAAAGGGCTGCCGCGCCTTTATGCGGCGCCGCTATCCAATCGCGCGCGGTGCGATCCGCGAGAAACACGCTGCCCAAGAGAAGGCCGCGCACCCGCGCGGGATACGCTTGGGCGTAGAGGAGCGCGAGCGTGGCGCCCCAACTGGATCCTCCCACATACCACGCCTCAATGCCCAAGTGAACGCGCAGGCGCTCCGCATCTCTCACCAGTGCTGCGGTGTCGTTGTGGCGGCAAGCGCCCTGTGGCTCGCTTTTCCCCGCGCCGCGCTGGTCAAAGAGCACTACGTGCCGCTTGGCGGGATTATAGCGCGCGGCGTGATCAGGGCGGCTCCAGCCGCCGGGGCCGCCATGGAAGTGGAGCACGGACGGCCCCGCTTCATTGCCCACCCGCATGAAATAGACACGATGGCCGTCTTTCTCGGGAAGAAAGCCCTCCTCTCGCACCAGCTCCTGCGCGCGTACCTCTGCCATAGCGATAGTTGCGGCACTGATTGCCGCAAGTATACCATGCGCGCGCCGCGGTGGCGGAGCACGCAGAGCGGCACGGAGCATACGCGGCGATTTTGCTATACTCACGGCAATGTACCTCGTTCGCGTGCTTCCCATACAAAAAGGCGCCTGGACCGACGAGCTGTCATACTTTTCGCGTGCGGCACTCGCACCGGGCCAAATGGTAGAAATTACCGTGCGCAACAAGAAAACGCCGGGGGTGGTGCGCTCCTCCCACTCCGTACAAGAAGTAAAGGCCTCGGTAAAGCGCGCCCCATACTCCCTCAAAGCGCTGCGCCCGCCCCGAGGCGCGCCGCGCGGGCTCCCGCCCGCGCTGCTTACCGCGTTGGAGCGCGCGGCGGAGTACTGGGTGCAGCCCCCGGGAAGGATACTCTATGAGATTCTGCCGCGCGCGGCGCGCACCGCCGACATGTTCCCCCCGCAAGAAACATCCGCATCCCCGACGGCGATAAGCCAGGCACCCGCGCCACCGATGCCGCGCATCCTCTTGGCGCCGCGTGAGGTGCGCATTCAGGAATATGTAGTAGCAATTCGTCACGCGTTTTCCAAGGGCGGCTCGGCGCTTCTCCTCACCCCTACCATCACCGAGGCGCAGCGGCTTTATGCCGCACTCCCCAAAGCGCTCTTGCGCCACACGTTCCTTTTCCACAGCGGCCTTGCACCGCGCGCGCAAGCAAAGGCGTGGAAAGAGGCGCTCGCCCGCACCCACGCCATCGCTGCGGTTATGACCCCGGGATTTTTGGGGCTCCCCCGCCGCGACTGGCACACCATTATTGTTGAAGCAGAGGCCTCGCCCCACTATGCGCCCGCGCGCGCGCCGTTGGTGGATTACCGCACTCTCGCCCTCTGGTACGCAGAGGCGCGCGGCGCCCAATGTCTCCTCGCCGACCGCCCTTTGCGGGTAGCAACTCTGCACGCCTATCGCCGCGGCACCTTTGACGCGGCGCGGGAAATTCCCGCGCGCCTCACCGCGCTCCCCACAACCCGCATCGTGGACATGCGCGGCGAAGACGCACGCACCGAGGGCATCGCACCTAAACGCATCTTTTCGCTCTTGAGTGAGGAATTGCGCGCGCTCATTGCGGCAACCCGCGCAGAAGGGGCGCGCTTGTTTCTCTTTGCTGCGCGGCGCGGGTTGGCGCCCATTACCGTGTGCCAAGATTGCGGCACTCGCGTGGCCTGTACTGCGTGCGGCGCCTCTGTGGTACTGCACCGCGCGAGCCCGCACCATCTCTTTCTCTGCCACGCCTGCGGCGCCCTGCGGGACGCACACGAAACCTGCGCCCACTGCGGCTCGTGGCGCCTCACCGCCTTGGGTGTGGGCATACAGGGGGTGGCGCGAGAGCTGCGCTACCTCTTCCCCGACCTGCCGCTTTTTCTGCTGGACCGCGACCACACCCCCACGCCGCGCGCGGCACGGGAGGCCGCGGCGCAATTTTACGCAACCGAGGGCGCTGTGCTTCTCGGCACGGAAATGGCACTGCGCCACCTTGCTACCCCGCTGCCTGCCGCGGGGGTGGTTTCTTTGGATGCCCTGTTTGCCCTGCCCGAGTGGAATGTGAGTGAGCGCATCTACGGCCTTCTGACGCGCCTGCAAGAGGTGGTGCAGCACACCCTACTCATACAAACCCGCCGCCCCGACGCGCGCCTGCTCACCCATGTGGCGCGCGGCACTATAGGTGCATGGTACCGCGAAGAATTGGAAGAGCGCCGCACCTACGGCTACCCCCCCTTTGCCACTTTGATAAAGGTAACGCTCACCGCACGGGCACAATCCCTGCCGCGCCTGCGCGACGAGGTGTGCGCGCTGCTCGCACCCTTCGGCTTTACCCTTATCCCGCAGCAGTTCCGCAAGAAAAACGGCGAGGTGTTCCAGCACGGCTTTCTGCGCCTCTTGCACCATGAGCCGCCGCGGCGCAGGAGAAGGGGTGAAAAGGTGCGCGCGGCGCCGCCGCCGTGGCCCAATGCCACACTCGCCCGCGCCTTGCGCGCGCTCCCTTCCGGCGCCAGTATAGAGATAAACCCCCGCACCATTCTCTAGCATGGCACGCCGCACCCCGCCACCACACCCGCAGCCGCACGATCCGGACAATGACGCGCTGGCCGCAGCACTGGAGGAGGCCGCACTGCGCTATGCGATGGAGGGCGTGCCGTTTAAGCCCCGCGCCTACCAGCGCGCGGCGGAAGCGGTGCGCGCCCAAACGGAACCCATATGCGCGCGCTGGCGCAAAGGCGGCGTTGCCGCGCTGGCGGCCATGGAAGGGGTGGGGGATGCGCTCGCCCGCCATCTCGCCGATTTGTGCGCACGCGGCACCTTCCCCGAACTGGAAGCACTCAGGCGCCGCTACCCGATAGCGGTGCGCGCGCTTGCCCAAGTGGAAGGGCTCGGCCCCGCGCGCATCAGAGAGCTCTACGAGCGCTTGGGAGTCGCAACCTTGGAAGATTTGGAACGCGCGGTGCGCGACGGCTCCCTCGCTGCGCTGCCGCGCATGGGAGAAAAAACCCGCCGGCGCATCGCACAAGCGCTCGCCCTGCGGCGCCGTGCGGCGGGGCGCCTCTTGCTGGGCGAGGTATTGCCGCGCGCCGAGGCGTTTGCCGCGCGCTTGCGCGCCCTCAAGGGTGTTGCCGCCGCCGAAGTTGCCGGCTCGGTGCGCCGGAGGCGCGAAACCGTGGGCGACATTGACATCCTCGTCGCCGGCGGCGCCTCGTGTGCGGCGCGGGTGTGGGAGTGCGTTGCGGCGTTTCCGGAAGTCGTTCACATCCACCTGCGCGGCGCGGTGCGGATGAGCGTGCGCCTCTCACTGGGCATTGATATGGACGTGCGCCTCATAGACCCCACGCGCTGGGGCGCCGCCCTTATGTATTTCACCGGCTCCAAGGCGCACAACATCGCCCTGCGTACTCTTGCCGAAGCGCGGGATATGAAGCTCAGCGAGTACGGCCTCTTTGAGGGAACACGCCTCATCGCCGCGCGCGAGGAAGCGGACGTCTACCGGGCGCTCAAGCTCCAGTACATCCCCCCCGAATTGCGCGAGGGACGCGGCGAGGTGGAAGCCGCCGCGCAAGGCGCCTTGCCCGCCCTCATTCCGTACGGTGCCGTACGCGGCGACCTGCAAGTGCATACACGCTGGAGCGACGGCACGAAAAGCGTGGAGGAAATGGCGCGTGCGGCCGCTGCGGAGGGATTGGAGTACATACTCATTACCGACCATACCCGCGCGCTTGCCATGGCGGGCGGCTTGGACGAGAAGGCGCTCCGTCGCCAGCGCGCCGAAATAGACCGTGTGAATGAAACGCTTAAAAAAGAGGGCGTTCCCTGCACCGTCCTGCAGGGCGCCGAGGTGAATATCATGAAAGATGGCTCGCTGGATCTCTCCGACGAGGCGCTCGCCCTTTTGGATGTGGCGGGCGCGGCGGTGCATACGCATTTCTCCCTTTCCGAGGAAGCACAAACCGCGCGCCTCCTGCGGGTTGTGCGGCACCCTTTGGTGGACATTATCTTCCACCCCACCGCGCGCCTTATCGGCACGCGCGCGGGCATACGCTTTGACGCCGACGCCGTGTTTGCCGCGTGCGCGCAAAGCGGCACGTACCTTGGCATTGACTCCCAGCCGCGGCGCATGGACCTTCCCGACACACTGGTGCGGAAAGCGGCGGCGGCGGGCGTGCGCTTCGTGATAGACACCGACGCGCACGCGCCCGCGCATTTTGCCTACCGCGCGCTCGGCGAGGCGATCGCGCGGCGTGGCTGGCTCACGGCGCGCGACGTCGCCAACACCCTGCCGTGCGCGGCGTTTCTTGCGGGAATAAAAAGGAATCGGAGGAAAAAGAGCACACCTTAAGAGTGCAGCGCGGCGTCAATATAAATATGCAGAGTAAAAACCCCCTGTGCGTAGCACAGGGGGATGGGTGGGGGGTCCCCTTTCTGACGGCCTGCGACGCAGACCGTGGGGAGAGGCGGGACCCTTTTCCTCTCGCTCTTCGTTTTTAAGAGATTTTTAAATAAAAAAGAACTTTCCCTTGCCGCCCCCGAAGGGGCGGCCCTTCATGGCTTCCTCCCCGGGGCGCACGCCCCAAAAAAAAGAAGAGAAGACTAAGCGGCCCGCCACGAGCGGCGCGCTTCCGCCCTCGCCCCTCCTCGGGGCGATTTCCCCCGCACACAACGCGGGGCTGGGAAGCGGAGGATGCACCCCATCGCGCATCCTTCGGCCACTGAGAAGTATAGCATACTGAATCAGAAAGTCAATACCTGTCAATGCAGGACACCCCGCGGCCTTCTGTCACGCTTTATAATGCCGAAAACGCCCCACGCAATATAAAAAACCCCTCGCACGGGGTTTTGGGCGGGGGTTTTTTAGGGGACCCCCGAACCCCCCTGATCAGAGCATTGCAACCTCCCCGCCCCCTTGCAGGGGCTGTTATTGTAGGGAACCCAATAAGCAATGGTACCAAGAAGTGCCGCGCGGGGCAACCGCCAAGCCGCAATACCGCGCTCACAAAAGCCAACAGCACCGCGCGGCACCTCCACCCCGCCGCGCACACTTCTCCTTGAACCCTCGCTCCCAAGGGGGTACCATGCTCCTCACATGGTGGAAATCGTCCAAATCGGGGCGCCCGTCCTGCGGCAAAAAGCGCGCCCCGTTGCGCGCGAGGAATTCGGGAGCAAAGCGCTCAAGGGCATCCTGCGTGCCATGGCGCAGGCTCTTGACGCCACCGAAGACGGTGCGGCGCTCGCGGCACCCCAAATTGGCGTCGCCAAACGCATCTTCATACTCTCCTCCCGCGTATTCGGCCCCGAGAGCGAACACGGAGGGAAAGATCTTCCGCTGGTGTATATCAACCCGCGCATTGTGCGCCGCGCGCGCAAAAAGGAGCTCATGGACGAGGGGTGCCTTTCGGTGCGCGGCAAGTACGGCACCATAAAGCGCGCCCGGGGTGTTACGATTGAAGCATACGACACAGAGGGAAAAAAATTCACCCGCGGCGCGGGCGGCCTGTTGGCGCAGGTGTTTCAGCACGAGTGCGACCACTTGGACGGCATACTGTTCGTGGACCGCGCCGAAGAGGTGTGGTGCGTTGCGCCCTCAAACAGCGAGCACAACTCCGAAAATACCTCGCTAAAATAGCACAAACCCCCGCCGCGCCTTTTTCCTGTGCTGCGTTACCCTGCAAAAGGGTACACGCTACAGAAAAAGCGCAGCGGGGGTGAAAAAGAACTACAACAATAGCCTATCCATCTCCCCTCTCCTCTCCCGGTCTCTCTCCACCGGGGGCGCCTCATTTCCACGACAAGCCCTTTCCCCTTCCTTCAAGGTCGGGGCGGCTTTACTGCCGCAAAAAAGAGGCACCGGCGTGTGTCGGATAATGCACACGCCACCCCTCTGCCGCTGCGAGATACTCCCCACCTAAGGGGCTTGCGACAGAGAGGAGGGGAAAGACACCTCCCGGGGCACCTGCCCCTTACTCTTAAAGACAAAAAAGAGCTACCCGCAACCGGCGGGTGAGCGAGAGGGAGCTACCTCCCGCTCGTTGCATATAATAACATATTCATAATATATGTCAAGCAACGGGCCGCCGGTACTCTGGGAAGGAGCGAACAAAAGCACTCCCTTGTGGACCTGCCGCACAGAGGCTACACTGCCCCCATGCAACAAGGTGCAAAGGCAAAGGCGCCGCAGCCACACAATTTTTCTCCTAAGCGCTGGGTTTTTTTCGGCACGCCGCGCGAGGCGGTGCTCGTGCTGGACGCTTTGGAAAGAGCAGGGTTCCTTCCCGCCTTGGTGGTGACCCAACCCGACCGCCCCAAGGGCCGCGGCATGAAGCTCGCCGCCTCTCCGGTAAAGGAGTGGGCGCGAGAGCGCCGCATCGCGGTACTGCAGCCCGCTTCTTTGAAAGATCCCGCGCAAGAGGAGCGCGCGGCGCTTTCGCGCACCTCATGGGAGTTTTTCGTCGTTGCCGCCTACGGCCTAATTATCCCTCAGTGGCTCCTTGATATCCCGCGCGCGGGCGCGCTCAACGTGCACCCTTCGCTCCTGCCCCGCTATCGCGGCCCCTCACCCATCCAAAGCCAACTGCGCGCCGACGACCGCGCGTGCGGCGTCAGCATCATTGCCATGGATGCGCAGATGGACCACGGCCCCATAGTGGCGCAAAAAAGCGTTCCACCGCCCGCGTGGCCCCTGCCTGCGCCCCGCCTCGGCGAGATACTGTGGCGGGAGGGTGGCGCACTCCTTGCCGCCACGCTTCCCCGCTGGCTCTCGGGAGATATTGCTCCCCTGCCACAAGACCACGCGCGCGCCACCTATACCCGCAAATTGAAAAAAGAAGACGGCCTCATAGACCTCGCAGGAGATCCATACCAAAACTACCTCAAGTACTGCGCGCTCCAGCCGTGGCCGGGGGTGTATTTCCTGCACCGCCCTCCGCACGGCGCGCCGCAGAGAATAAAAATCACCGACGCGCACTTCGCGCACGACGCCTTTATCCCGCGCATTGTTGTGCCCGAGGGGAAAAAGCCGCTCCCCTACGAGATATGGCGCACCGCGCACCCCCAAGGGAATGTGTCGCCGCAGGGCGCGTAGTGTGCCGCATGCCACAAAGGGCAATCCCGTGCACTGAGCGGCACGCGCCCGGATACACGCACGACCTACTCCTCGCCGCGCAGCATCTTTTTTGCCTGCGCGCCCCCCTTGCGCTCTTCTTCCCTGCGCTTGCCCCTGTCGCGGCTCAATTCCTTAAAAAGTTCGTCCTTCACCTCGTCCAGTGCCGCTTCAAACGACTCTTCCTCCGCCGTGGCACGGTACAATTTTTTCGGGGTATGCAAATTTACTTCAGCGTAGTGCACCGGCCCGGAGTGGCGGGGCGCGGAAAGGGATAACTCTATGTCGCACACCGTATGCGCGCCCTCTTCCCCCAACAAGCGTTCAATTTTCTTGAGTTTTTTTAGCGCATACTCGCGCACGGCATCCGGCACCTCGGCGTGCGTTATTTTAAAATTTATCACCATAGGCAATAAGCGGTAAGGGTGGCTAATGGTTGCGGCACTCTCCGCCGCGGCGTTTTTCTGCCGCCTTTGCGGCTTCACGCGCGAGCGCACGGTCATCTACCGAGAGCATTTTTGAGGGCGCATGGTGGCCGCTGACTATGCGCACCGCGCGCGGCGGCACCCCAAAGCGTGCCGCAAACAGTGCGCACAGGCGCTTATTGGCCTCGCCGCCGCGCGGCGCCTCCCGCACCGACACGCGGTAGCGGGCGGGTCCTTCCCGTACCACGCGCTCGTTCTTCGCACCCGCAGTAACGTGCAGCTTTATAAACATGATTTGACCGCCGCTCAGTAATGATAACCGTAATAATGAGGAAAAAGATACCTCCAGCGCCTCTGCGCGGCACCCCTCTTAAGAGGGTGCCATACCGCGCACGGAAACCTCGGCAGAGGTAGGCGCAGGTGCACGGGGTGCACGGGGCAGCGCCCACCATGCCAAAAGGCCAAGCAAGAGAAAACCCAACCCCAAGAGCGCCCATGCCGCACGCATGCCGCCAGTATAGCACGGCGCGCGCGAGGGGCGCGGCCCTCTTTTCCGGCGTGCGCTCCGCGGCAATCGGCGCCTCAGCGCAGCGCGGTGCGCGCCTTTACGCCGCGGCGGCGTCTACGGCGCGCTTCAGCCGCGCTTCCACCTCGCCGGCAATTGCGGCAAGCGTGTCATTCTCCACCACCGACATCGCCGCCGTAGG
This sequence comes from Patescibacteria group bacterium, assembly GCA_015491245.1. Lineage (GTDB taxonomy): Bacteria > Patescibacteriota > Minisyncoccia > Phycocordibacterales > UBA12088 > WFWH01. The sequence goes on from WFWH01000010.1 coordinate 14,699, forward strand.
CAGTATGGCGGCAATATGCACCGCGCCGGCATCTTCATACACCAGCACGTTGCAGGGCAGCAAAAGCCCGATCTCCTTTTCCGCCTGGAGCGCTTTATGGGCAAATTGCGGATTGCACGCGCCCAGAATGAGGTACGGGGTATATTCTTCCCCCAATTTCTCTTTCATCGTCTTCTTGACGTCTATTTCGGTGAGAACCCCAAACCCCTCTTGGGCGAGCGCTGCCTTTATGCTCTCCACCGCTTCTTCAAAAGAGGCGGAAGTGGTTTTGCGATAGCCGTATTGCATACGTCGTGTTGCATTACGTTCCTACTAAAGAATTGCGCACGCATACCTCGGTGCCTGCAGGCGCCCCCGCACCGCTTGCGGCGCGGCGCGGCAAGGGGCATGCGGTACACGCAGCGCCTAGCGCTCCGCATTTCCAGACGCGCGCTCCTCGGCGCTTCCAGAATCGGGCGCGGGAGATTCATGCGTATCCGCAGGGTGAGCCGGGCGTGCGCGGCGCGCTAAGAACCATCCCGCAGCAAACGCCGCACCCAACAGCAAAAGCTGCCATGCGAGCATCAGCGCCATATAGCCGCCACCTGTGCGGAGGGGCATGCCGTACCCTTTCGGGTTATCTGCATTTGCCGCCGGCATTTCCTCCCTCTCCATGCCCATACCCGCGCGGCCGCCCATCATGCGCGCCATCATGCCGCCCATCATGCTCTGCATCATGGTACGCTGGTGCATCATAAGCGCGGGGCCCGGATACTTGCCGATAAGGCCGGAGAGGCGCCGCCACTCCTCTTCCGTAATGGTCCCCTGCTGCAGCTTGGTCATGAGAGACTCCATTTCCCTGTGGAGGGGGTTGCCGAGCACCGCATCCTCCCACCCCCGCATCTGCTGCATGCGCTGCTGCATGGCATCGCGATTCATCGCGTTACTGTCGCTATTTTGCGCTTCTTCTGTAGCGCCGTGCGCGCCCGCCAGCAGTGGCAGCAATGCCGCCCCCACAAATACCACACCGAGCGCCATGGTTCGTACTTTCAGCATAATTAATGTTGGAGTATTAAAATTAACTGTTAACTTTTAACTTAATGAGTAATTGGCAATGCCACGCTTGACCGTGGTACCCACGGGGGGTATTATACGCGCACATGCACCAAGACGTCAAGAAAAAAGTGCTGCGCCGCCTGAAAATCATAGAGGGGCAAGTGCGCGGCTTGCAGAAAATGGTGGAGAAGGAAACCTACTGCGTGGACGTGATTACCCAGTCCTCCGCGGTGCGGCACGCGCTCTCCTCATTGGAAGATGTGATGCTGGAGCACCACCTTTCCCTCCACACCATTGAGCAAATGAAGCGCGGCGCGCACCAAAAAGCGGTGAAAGAGATTATGGACATATACCGCCTCTCTAAGGAAAAATAGTGCCTGAATATCGTGCAGCCGCTGCAGGCGTATGGTACGATACCTCCGTGAGTGCAATGCCAAAAAACAGCATGAGCGCGAGGAACATGAAGTGGTTTTCCCCCATTACCTCTTCCCCACAAACCAAAGCCGTTGCAGTACGTCACCTTCATCATGAACGCTAAAAAAATCACCATTCTTTTCATAGCAACCCTTGCGCTCCTTGCGGGAGGGTCATGGCTGTCCCGCTACCTCGCCCAAACGCCACTGGCAAGCGGCCAGGGTGCGCTCGTGAGCGCACGCGCCATTCACTATCATCCACGCCTTACCATTACCATCAAGGGCGAACCGTTCCCCATCCCCGCTGGCGTGGGCATTGGCGCGGTCCATGCCCCCATTCACACGCACGAGGGGGACGGCACCCTGCATATAGAGATGAATGGCCCTGTGTATGAAGATGACATCCGCCTCGGCCGCTTTTTTGAAATATGGGGCAAGACCTTCAACCGCGACCAAATTTTTGAGTACCGGAATGGCGAGGGTGGCCAGGTGCGCATGCGGGTCAACGGAGAAGAGAGCGATGCGTTTGAAAATTATGTCCTGAAGAACGGCGATGAGATTGAGATACGCTACGAGTAGGCCCGCGGCAGTGGGGTGCGCAGTAACACAAAACGGGGCGGCGTGCCGCCCCGTTTTGTGTTCGCTCGTTCTTATCCGAGCGCGCGCCGCTTCCGCATGCCCTTTCCCCGCGCACAATGCGCTCCATACTGAGGGAAAAAGCGCGCGCCTAGCAAAAATATTACCGCTTTTTCTTGCGCGGCGCGGCGGCGGGGCGTTTGGTGAGCGCCTCTTCCACACGGCCGGATATCTTCAATGACGGCGCCAAAGTGGGTGCGCCCTCGTCCCAGCTTGCGGGGCATACCTTTCCCTTGTGGGTGCGCACGTAGCTGAGCGCTTTCACCTTACGCAGGAGCTCGCCCGCGCTCCTCCCTATCGCATCACTCACTATTTCCACGGCACGGAGCACCCCCTCGGGGTCAATGACAAAAGAGGCGCGGGCGCTCCGGCCGCTCTTCTCGTCGTAAATGCCCAAAGCGCGCGAGAGTGCGCCATTACAATCCGAAGCCATGGCAAAGCGCACGTTTTGCAAAAGCGTCTCCTGCACGCGCCATGCGCGGTGCACCACGGCAGAATCGGTGGATACCGCAATAATCTCCGCGCCCGCTTTGGCGAACTCCTCTTGGCGCGCCGCCAAATCGGCAAGCTCGGTGGGGCATACAAAGGTAAAGTCCGCGGGATAAAAGAAGAGAATGGCGAACTTCCCCTTGCAAGACGCGCGCGTTACGCGCCCTATTTTGTCCTTATCGGGTAAATACGCTTCCAAAGAAAAATCAATAAAAGGGGCATCAATGGTGTACATGGGTGAAAAAACTAGACGATGGTAATGTGTGGCCGCAAGGCGCGTAAAGTATACTGGACGGCGGCCAATACGCAAAATGTGCGGCGGCGTGCGGACGGGCCGCGTTCACACGCACCACAAAAAGCATGCTACAATGCATACCGCATACGATGCCCGGCTATGGCACCCCACGAACAACCTCCCGGCAGCACCGGCAATGAGCAGCGCTTTTTCTCGCACGCGTTCAGCCCGCGCGCGCGCGAGGTGCTGGCGCACACCGATTTGATATTCGCTTCCCTTTTGGAAGAAACGGCGCGCGCACACTTTGCGCACCCGCGCGCAGTGGGCGGCGCCGAGGCGCACACGGCGCTTCAGGCACCCCTTGAGGAGGCGCGAAAGAAACTAAGCGGGGCACTGCGCGCCCTGCGGGAAAAAAAGAGCGCGGCCGCCTTTGGTGTGCTCTTAGATGACCTGCGCACGCTCCATGCCCTTTTCCGCGCCGAGGCAGAGGAAAATGCCGCGCTTCCCCCCGAAGAAGAATCCGCGGCAGCATCCCCGCCGCGCGCGCCGCAAGAGCCGCACAAGGTGATACCGCTGCCGGCGCCACACGCCGCCGATGCAGAGCGCGCCGCCGCGCGCGCCCATACGGCACAGCGCGCGCACATGCAGGAGAGGGAAAGAAGAAGGGAAATTGCCGCTTTCTTCCAAGCGCTCACCGGTGCACTCTTGGAGGAGTTTGCATCCAATGAGCAAGGCGAGGGAGGCGGGCACACACCTTGATGCTGATGCGGGAGCTGCGCACCTGAGAGAACTGAAAACCGCACGCCCTTCAGGGGCGTGCGGTTTCTTTGCTTACACTCTTATGCGGCGCGCTCCCCCAAAAGCTTTCGGAGCGCCTCATCCCATGGCACCCACACCCGGGCTATCATGGATGGGTGCTCCGCGAGAAGAAGCGGGTTGGTGGCGATATTGCGCCACCGGCGCGGCGCCATGGCACCGTTTTCTCCGGGCGCGAGTGGCGGGTCCCCGTACCACTGTACGAGGACGAGATCCGGCCGCATTGGGCCGAGCCCCATTCGGACCAGCATCTCCCCAAGGGCGCACCGCTCCTTGGGAAGGGTGATCTGCGCCTCGGCGCCGATTTCCATCGGACGCGGGAGGCTCTTGCCCTTCTCGGGCGGCAGGAGGGCGATCACCTCCACCCTGCTCACCTCCGTCCCGCAGCGCACCTCCAGCGCGGCGGCAGGATTGACAGCAGCGACCAGCACCGCCGCCACTAACAACAAACTAAAAGCGAATCTCATCGCGACCTCCTTTCTGGTTTCCTGCCTTCCCCTTACCACAAAAATTTTCCCCTGAAAAGATAACAAACAGTATATACTGTGCTCTTTGTAAATTCGCCTACTAGTGTGCCCATAATTTTTGCGTGTCCCGTGCCTCAAAAAACACATCCAAAGCAGGGGGCAAAGCGTAACAGGGAAAAGCCACACGCGGTGCGGCTTTTTCTTCTTCCTCTTCCTGTAGCGATTACCGGTGCGTACCGCGCGAGGGGCGAGTTACCACGCGCGCAGGTGCACCGTGCGCGTGCGCGGGCCGTCAAATTCCACCAGTACTATCCTCTGCCACGTTCCCAGCACCGGCGCACCGCGGGACAGCGGCACCGTAAGCGACACCCCCATAAGCGCCGAGAGGATGTGGTCGCCTACGTGGGAGGGGTCATGCGGGTGCCGATAACGCAGGCGCGGCACCATGGCGCGCCACGCTTCCAACAAATCCAAATCGGTACCGGGATCCAAATCCGCCACCGTAAGCCCCACCGTCGTGTGAGCGGCATAGAGGAGCAGCGCGCCCGCCTCGGGCGCATGTGCGCGCGCCCACGCCGCCACTTGGTCGGTGATATCCAGTACCGCTTCTTTTTCTTCGGTGGCAATGGCCAAAGTATCGGCTCTCATTACCCCTCATGGTACCGCACCGTGTTCTGCCGCGCCATCCCCTTTTTACGTGCCGTTGTGCCTAAATATGCACTCACTGAATA
>WFWH01000011.1 GCA_015491245.1 Patescibacteria group bacterium
GCAAACCGCGTGTGCAGAGTATTACCCTGCACGCGCGGTTTCGTGATAAAAGAGGTGCAGCACATGAGGGTAAAAGGAAACCTGCGCCGCCGCATGCGCTTTGGATGCCGCGCCTGTTAGCTGAGTAATGCCGCCCCGTATGCGATGCTGTGTGTGTAAGGTACACGCATAATACACATGCGGTTACAGTGGCGTGCGCGGGCGCGATACAAAAGGTGCACATTTCTTTTACCCACACCTTTATCCTACTGTCCATATTGCACTCGGTGTGGCGATTTGCTACAACAAACCTATCACTCGTTTTGGGGAGGGGTGACACACAAACGTGGTCGTTGTCCTGCTCGGTAGCGTATGCTGTCGAGCAGGTAGCGCGTCCTCGCTCCTTTCTGTGCAGGTGATAGTACACACAGGTGCCGCAAGTGAGCATTCTTACTATGCCTATGCCTCCCGCGCGCAAACCGCAATGTAATGTCGAGGCGGAGGGGGCGGTCGTGCGCGTGCTGCCGCGCAGAAAAACCTCTCCGCACCTCTTGCCGCTGCGCCCCAAAAAGCAACACATACTCAAGCTCTCCCCCAAGCCCTACTATCTCGGCGGCAATCTTCTCGCGCTGCACCCCAAGAGCGATGAGGAGATAAAAGAGGCGATACGCCGCCGCATTCCCACTTTTGCAGATCAAGCGCGCGTGGAGGGCCTGCGGCGCAAAGGGGAGCTGCCGCGCGGATAATGCGCTTGCTCCCAAGAGGCTTCTTATGGCACTATAGGCGCGGAAAAAGCCCGCATGGGGCGGGTTTTTGAAGAAGGGGAGTTAGATAAGTGAAAGAAGTAGACAGGGGGGAATTAGAAAGAATGGAAATCTTCTTAAGAAGGGAGGCGGAGAATTGGAAAGCAAAAAGAAGAGAAAGAGAAATATTCAATGGAAGAGATAAGAGGGAAATAAAACTAAGAAGTTTCAGCGTTGAAATAAAGAAAAGGAAAAGAATCCGTTAATTTTTTTCTAAAAATAAAAACAAAAAACACATTGCGGGGGCACAGTGCCCCTTTATTTTTTCCTTGCGGCGTACTCATTAATGCGCGCAAGGGTGCGCGCGAGATTGCTTTCTTGCCGTGGGGTCGTGGGATTGCCGCTGGCATCAAGGGGCACGGGTACACCGGTGCGCTGGTATGGAAAAAGAGCTGTGCGGGCGCCTCTTTAAGAGGTGAGCTTCAGGGCGCCCGCGGCGCGCACCGAATCCAAATCTTCGGGCGTAAGCGCGCCGTCGGCGCGCAGTGCCGCCGCCATCGCGATCATTACCGCATTGTCGGTGGCGAGTTCCGGCTCAGAGAACGCCACCGCGACGTCGGGGTAGTGTTTTTCCACCAAGAGGGTGAGCATTTTGCGCAGGGTGAGGTTGGCGGAAACGCCGCCCGCCACCACGAGCGTTTTCGCGTCGTAGAGTTTGAGTGCGCGGCTCACCTTCATGGCAATCACGTCAAACACCGCGTTTTCAAATTCCAGTGCAAACAGCCGCTTATCCTCCTGCGTCAGCTCGGGGTGCTGTTTTTTGTACTCTTTGAGGGTGTACAGTACCGCAGTTTTAAGCCCCGAGAACGAGAAGTCGTGGTCATCACTGTGGAGCATGGGGCGCGGCAGGTCAAAGGGCGCCTCCAGGCCTTCTTTGCGCGCCGTATTTGCCATGCGCGAGATGCGGGGGCCGCCCGGATACGGCAGGTCCAGCATGCGCGCCACTTTGTCATAGGCCTCACCCAACGCGTCGTCGCGCGTGCCGCCGATGCGGCGATAGGCGTGCCAGTCCTCCATATAGACCATTTCCGTGTGGCCGCCGCTGATAATGAGTCCCAATACGGGGAATGCGACCTCGGAAAGGGAGTAACTGCGGTCGTCCAGGGGCTTGGTGAGGGCGGAAATCAAGTGTCCCTCCAGATGGTTGGTGGGAATAAAGGGAAGGCGCCATACATGCGCGAGCGCGCGACCGGCATTAACGCCCACCCAAAGAGCGGGTTCCAGCCCCGGTCCCGTGGTAACCGCGAGCGCGTCTACCGAGGGCGGCGCAATGCGCGCCACGAGCGCAACCAGCGCGCGCGCAAGGTCCGGCTCGCGCCGCAGGAGTTTTTCCAAGTGCCGCCGCTCTTCTTCGGGCAAGGGGTGCGGCACTTCCTCCCACAGCTGCGCTTCGGTAAGGGCCGCCTGCAGGAGCGGCATGAGGTTTTTTGCATGCTCGCGCTTGGCGAGAGAAGGGAACACGCCTCCGTATTCTTGATGCAGGGACGCCTGGGAAAAGAGTGCGTTGCCCAACACGCGGAATGTCATGGCGTCCGGCTCCCCCTCCGCCTCCACCACCGCAACGGCGGTTTCGTCGCATGAGGTTTCAAATGCCAGTATTTTCATAGGTTTGCCCATGCTGGTATTGTAGCATAGGCATGCGCGGCGCAAGGAGCGTCTCCGGTAGGCACCATTGGCAAAGTAAATGCATCGTACTATGGAACAACTGCAACAAGAGGTGCGCGCATTTTGTGCGCGGCATCGGCTGGATGCGCCCTTGGCGCACCGGGTGCTGGATGCCATGTCGGAATTGGGCGAAGTGGCAAAAGAGGTCTTGCGCATGACCGACTACGGCCGCCGCCCGCCCGAACAGCGCGAAGAAATAAAGAGAGAGCTGGGGGACATGCTATTTTCTCTTATCGCCCTTGCCAATATCGTGGAGGTAGACCTGGAAGAGGCCCTGCGCGGCGCACTGAAAAAATACGAAGCGCAGATGCAAAGAGGAGGGAGTGCAGGCTCGGAGAGCGAAGGGGATTGAGAAAAAAAGAGCGGCGCTACTTGTTCATTTTTGCCTTTTCCTCCGCCATTGCGCGGCAGTGGCAATGCAGTGCAAATACACAATCTTCGTGCAGCAACTTACTGGTATATTTATTTATCTGACCAAAGAGGCGATCTCGGTGTGGTTATACAATTCTGCTCGAACTCATTTTATCAAAAATTCTTGAGAAAGAGAAGGTTTGCCGCGCCTTCGGCGCGGCAAACCTTATGGTTGGCAAAAAGACATTAAGTCATATTCTGGTGCGCGGTGAGGGACTCGAACCCCCGGCCTCTCCCACGTCAAGGGAGCGCTCTAGCCAACTGAGCTAACCGCGCGGCAACGCCATAGTAGCAAAAAAACGACGGGCGTGCTATGTTTTCCGGCATGGGGCACGGCAGTGCCCCGGTTTTGCATATGCCTGAAGGACGCGCACCATCACCAGAAGAAGCAACGCTGCCCGCCACGCCGTTTCGGTTTATTGCCCGCATGGCGCGGCCTTTTCGTGCTCTATTTGCCGCGGCGCTTGCGCTAGAGCTGGCCGCTACTGGTCTTGAAACCGCTTCGGCGTACGCCCTTAAGGTATTGGTAGATGCGGTGAATGCGGGCGCACCGAAAAGTGTCATGGCGGCGGCGCTGGGTTTTGTGGGGGCGACGGTGGGTCCCATGTGGCTGTGGCGCGCCCGCAATTATTTTTTTCTCACACCCGCCGTTGCCGGTTTGCGCGCGGAAGCGTATCGCGTGCTTGCGGCGCGCCTGTTGGAGCAAAATACCCGGTTTTTTTCTTCCCGTTTTGCGGGGAGCCTGGCGAGCGCGGTGCGGCGGGTTGCCGATGCCGCCTCTTCGCTTGCAGATCAGCTGGTATGGCAGTATGGAAATTTTGCGGTAAAGCTCTTGTTTACCGGAGGGTTTCTCTTTTCGGTCAGCGGTTGGTATGCCGCAGCGCTTTTGGCATTGGTGTCGGTGTTGGTGGCGCTTAACGTGCCGCTTTCCTCTTGGGTTCGGCGCGCCAGCGGCGCGTTTGCCAAAGCAGACAATGCGCTCGCAGGGGACGTGGTGGATGTGGTGGGCAATATTCGCACCGTGCGCCAATTCGTACGGCTTAGGAGTGAAATGGAACATATGTCGCGAGGAATACAGTCCGCGCGGAGAAAGGATGTGGTGCAATGGAACCGTTTGAATGCCATGATCTTGGTAAATGTTGCGGTAGTGACGGCGCTGCTGGGCGTGGTGGCGGCGTTTGCGGTGCGCGGTTGGATGCGCGGCGAGATGAGCGGCGGGGAGCTGGCCATGATCTTCTCGCTCTTTTCCGGCGTTTCCGGAGCGCTGGTATTTCTCGGCAGCATACTTTCGTACACCGCGTCCTATTATGGCAACGTAGAGGAAGGGCTGAAAGAAATTCTGGTAGCGGAGGAGAGAGAAGAGGATACGGGAGAGGAACTGCACGTGCGAGAAGGAAGAGTATCCTTTAACCGCGTGTCCTTCTACTACGAAGAACGGCGCAGCGCGGGAGAAGAAGGGAAAGGAGCGCGCGGTTTCCCCGCATCGCCCCATAAGCAAATATTGCGTAATTTTTCCCTTGACATTGCCGGAGGGGAGAAGGTGGGCGTCGTGGGGAGGACCGGAGCGGGCAAATCAACTTTGGTTTCCTTACTGCTGCGCGAGCAGGAGCCTGTTGCGGGAGCTATTTGCATTGACGGCGTGGACATCCGCACCGTTACCCTTACCAGTGTACGCCGCGCCATTGCCGTGGTGCCCCAAGAGCCCGCATTGTTCCACCGTTCGCTCTATGAAAATATCGCCTATGGGGACCCCTCCGCTTCGCGCGAAGAGGTGGAGCAAGCGGCGCGGCAGGCGCAAATCCATGACTACATCATTTCTCTTCCCGAGGAATATGCTACGGTGGTGGGAGAGCGCGGGGTCAAGCTCTCCGGAGGAGAGCGGCAGAAAATCGCCATTGCCCGCGCGCTCCTAAAAAACGCCCCCATCCTTGTTTTGGATGAGGCGACCAGTGCGCTGGACAGCAAGAGCGAGCGCGATATTCAAGAAGCGCTGCGGCGGCTCATGCGAGGAAAGACTGTCATTGCCATCGCCCACCGCCTCTCCACGTTGAGGGAAATGGATCGCCTCGTGGTGCTGGAAGGGGGGGCTATCGTAGAAGAGGGAAGCCACGAGGAACTCTGCGCCCTTGGGGGAAAATATGCGGCACTTTGGCGCACCCAAGCAGGCGGATTTTTAAGGGAGGAAAACGTTGCTTCTTGAAACCAATGAGGTATGCGGCACGGCACTACAGCCCCTACTTCTGATACGCCGCCCGTGGTGCGCGCGGGGGTCTCCCGCGCCGTGCGGCGGGCCGCCGAGGCGCTTCGTGCGGGGGGCGTCATTCTCTATCCTACCGAAACGGTGTACGGCCTCGGTGCCGACGCATGCAATCCTGCGGCGTGCGCGGCGGTGCGGCGGATTAAGGGAAGGGATCCCGCCCATCCTTTTCTCGCGCTGGTGGCAAGCGGGGAAGAGGCGGCGCGCTGGGTAGTATTCAACGCGTCTGCCCGTGCGCTTGCCGACGCCTTTTGGCCCGGGCCGCTTACGCTTATTCTTCCCCGCGCGGAGGGTGTGCCGCCCTCGTGCTTTGAGGGCATGGCGCACGTGGCGCTGCGCGTTTCCGATAATCCGTTCTGCCGCGCGCTCACGCAGCGCTTCTCCCGCCCGATTGTTTCCACCAGTGCCAATAAGACGGGCGAGCCCGTGCGGGGATGTGTGGAGGAAATCCTCGCCTCGTTGGGAAGTGGTGCGCGCCACATTGCCTTGGCGGTTGACGCGGGGCCTCTGCCCCCGCGGTCGGCCTCCACGCTTGTGGATTGCACAGGTGTAGCGCCGCGGGTGGTGCGCGAGGGGGTGATTACCGAAGCGCAGATTCACGCGGCGCTAAGAGAATAAAAAACAGTGCGTGAAGTGCGCCGCCGGCGCTGTGGCTAATTTGGATTTTATGAGAGAGGGCACATGCTACACTGAAAACGCAGCGGCGTACGTGATGTGCCGGTGCGGTTCCTCTCTATATGCTTCCCGAAAAGTTAGTGCCCAAGGCGCCTCCGCTTACCGCACCCCCAAGTGCGGCGCAGCACCCTTCCTCCGGGCGCACGGTAGCGGGTGCAGGAGTGGCGCTGAAAAGCGCGCTGGGGTGGCTGAGGCGCACCGTCAAGCGCACATTGCTGGTCCTCCTTGCCTTTGCGCTCATTGGCGAGGGCGCACTGGTGTGGTGGGTTGCTTCCCGAGAGAGCGTCCGCCGTACGGACGGTATGCCACTCTATGGAAGCGCGGTTTCCATAGAAGGCGGGGTGATGTATGTGCAAGATACGGGAAAACCAGAGCAGGGCACCATGGTGTTTCTCCCTGGGGAGGGCGCGTGGAGCGAGGTGTGGAAACCAGCCATGGCACGTATGAGAGAAAAAGGGTGGCGCACTATCGCTATAGACCTCCCCCCATTTGGCTACTCCTCACGCTCTCCGGTGCACGATTACAGCCGCGCCGCGCAGGCGCGCAGGGTGTTGCGCGTACTGGAAAAACGTAACGCGCGCGAAGTAGTAGTGGTGGCGCATTCTACCGCCGCACGTGTGGCAGCGGAAATCGCCATTGAGCGGCCTGAGGTGGTGCGCGGGATGGTGTTGGTTGCCCCCGAGCTGGGAGCGTCACTCTACTCTTCCTATGAGGTAGCACCGGTGCCGCCTACCGCTGTGCTCTTTCGCTACCCGCTTTTGCGCTACCTTTCAACCGTTACCTTGCTCACCAACCCGTTCGCAACCGAGATACTATTGCGCCGGGAAGCATTTGTAGAATCGGCAATCAGCAAAGAAGTAGTGGCGGTGTATCAGCGTCCTCTTTCTCTCGAAAACACCTCTGAAGACTATAGCCGCTGGATGCTGCAGTATCTAGAGGGAAGAGACCGAGGAAAGAGTTTGCCGCGCGACGCCTATACCGCCATTACCATGCCGGTAGCGCTCCTGTGGGGTGATAAAGATACGCGTACCCCGCTCTGGCAAGCATTTGAACTCAAAAAAATACTTCCCGTAAGTGAGGTGTTCGTGCTCACCAACGTGGGGCATCTGCCGTTCATAGAAGATCCCCAGCGCTTTGGCGAGGCGCTGGAGGAGGCGGTACAATTCGTCACTGCCGCTCTGCCACAGCCGTAGCGCCTACTCGCACTCACGTGCACTTGTGCGCACTACAAAGGCGGTGTGCGGGTCAGGCTGCGTACCGCGCATCGGGCTTACCACGTGCCGCTATTTTCCATACTGGCCCACGGCTCCCGCACCGGGAGCGGATCACCCTTCTGTAAAATCTCAATGGATATATCATCGGGGGATTTGATGAACGCCATCCGTCCATCGCGGGGCGGGCGATTGATGGTAACACCACATTGTTGCAGATGGGCGCAAAACGCGTAAATATCGTCCACCTCAAACGCAAGGTGGCCCCAGTTGCGAGAGGAAGGCGGGAGTTTTTCTCCGTCCCAGTTATAGGTGAGTTCCAGCAGGGGGGCGTGGGTGCGCTTCGCATGCGTCACATCCTCATCGGCGGCGAGAAAAATAAGCGTGAAGCGCCCCGCGGCGTTTTCCACGCGGCGCACTTCGCGCATTCCCAAGATGTCGCAGTAAAAGCGAAGCGATGCGCGCTCGTCGGAAATCCGTACCATGGTATGGAGGTAGCGCATACCTATGTACTGTACCACAATGGTGGAACCGATGAAGAAAACACGCCACTAAAAAACGCCACTACTAGCGATAGCGGCATCTTTTTCCCTTATGCACTTATGCACGTCCCGCGCTTGAAGAGAAGGGAATACAAGAGGATACTGGTATATGAAAGTACCCTCATTTATTCATAATAATGACACGCATATGCAAGGAGAGCCCCACAAAAGAGAAGAAGAAGCGCTCCCCCGTGAAGAGACCACGGAGGAAGTGCCGCCCCCAGAAAAATCACAAAGCGCTGCTGATGATGCTATACCCGCTAATGACGGCATCCCTGAGGCTGACGACACCGCAGCCACAGAAGAACCAGCAGCCGCAGAGGAACTCACTGCGCCGCCACACAGTATCTCCTTCACCGCAGTTGCGGTGGCAGTCGTCCTGTTTGTTGTCGCGGCTGTGGGCGGCATGTACCTGTGGGGCACCATTTCCGAAGAAGGCAGGATGGCGCCACCTTCTCGCGCACCCTTAGTGGTGGGCGGCATTACCCCCCTCACCGGAGACGCTGCCTCGTTTGGTATTCCCATACAGCAAGCGGCGCTCCTTGCCGCCAAGGAAATCAACGCACAAGGCGGCATCGGCGGAAGGAAGCTGGTGCTGTACTGGGAAGACGGAAAATGCGAAGGAGAGAACGCGCGCCGTGCTGCGGAAAAGCTGTTTGAGGAGCACCCCGATATGGTGGCACTCATTGCCGGCAGCTGCTCCAGCGAGTTTTTGGCGGCGGCGCCCTTAGCGCAAGCGCGTGGTGTGCTGAGCTTTTCCTCATCGGCGACCAGCCCCAACATAAGCACATTGGGGCGTTTGGTGTTTCGTACCGCGCCTTCGGATGCGCTGGCGGGGAAAGTAGCGGCAGAGTATGCGTTTTTCACCATGGGAGCGCGCCGCGCAGCAATCATTACCGAAGACAAGGATTATCCGCAAGGGTTGCGTGAGGTGTTCAGGCGGCGCTGGGGGGAGCTCGGTGGCACTGTGGTCACTGATGCGGTATTTGCGCCCGGCACCACGGATTTTGCCGATATCGCGCGGCGCGTGAAAGAATCGGGAGCTGACGTGGTGTACCTCCTGCCTCAATCTCCCACCCCTGGTGTCTTGGCGGTCAAGGCGCTCAAGGAGGAGAAGGTGCCTGCGCAGTTACTTACCGCTGAGGTGCTGCTCATCCGCGACGCCATCGCGGAACAGGGGAAGATATTGGATGGTGTGGTCGGCATAGAGGTGTTTTTTGACAAAGACAACCCCCGCGCACAGCAGCTCATTGCCAACTACGAAGCGGAGTATGGGCTGGAGCCCACTTATCCGGGTTTCATGGCGGGCATGTACGATCTCATGTATCTTCTGAAAGAATCGTACGAGGCGACAGATGGCACTCCTGAAGCGATGGCGGAATACCTCTACCGCCTCCGCGGGTGGCGCGGCGCGGTGGGTAAGCTTTCCTTTGACCGCAACGGTGATCCCTCGCTCGTTTACAGCATCAGGAAGATAGAAAACGGCGCAGCGGTCACCATAGACTTAGTGGAGCCGCGCTAGCGAGCGGGCTCGGTGCACAGCTGAGTTATGATTCCTTGGCGCTGGTCGTTCCGCCGCAAGCTGCTGCTGCTTCTCTTTACCGCAGCGGTGGTGCCGCTCACCCTCATTACCATATTCGTATACAGTACGTTCCAGCGGGAGTTCAACCAACTCTTGCGCACGCAGTTTTCACAAGCGCTCTTGCTGCAGTACCAATTGCTGGAACGCTACTTTGAAAGCCAGAAAGCACTTCTTAGGAGCATTGCCGCGCAGGACCTCCTACTCTCAGAAATTGACCGCGCTACAGAGGGGCGCCCTTTTAGTGAAAACATCATTTTCATCTCTCTCGTATCGGTGCTTCGGGAAAATCCCTTCATTGAAAAGATGTACATTGTGGGGAATGACGGCAGGGTGTGGTTTAGCACCGCAACAGACGAGATAGGGCAAGAATTGCTGCAGCGACGCGAGATACAAAAAGCGGCAAATTTCCGCGCGCCGTATGTGGGTGAGGTCACCGTTACTTCTTTGAAGCGGCGCGTGGTGCCAATTGCGGCGCCGCTGATACGCAAGCGGGACAATGCCCTTTTGGGGGTGCTGGTGATGGAGATCAACAGTTCGGTGGTACATTCCATACTCACCGCGGGAGATGCCAGTGTGCGAGACGCGGCGCCAGGAGATGCGCGCCCCCAATCCTATGCGGTGGATGCGGAGGGGTATTTACTGGTAAACACCGAGGGCCTCGGCTTTACCCACTCCATACAGACTGCGCCGGTCCGCAATTGCAATGCAGGCCCGCGCCGTGACCGCTACGGCGTGTGGGAAAACGGGAAAGGGGAAGAGGTAGTGGGTATGGTATGGTGCCGCGCCTTTGACGATTTTTCCACCGCGCTTATTGTGGAGCAGAAGAAAAATGAGGCATTTCGCCTTCTGAGAGAAATTGGCATTACTACTGCCGCACTGGCGCTTCTCATTGCCGCTGCGACGTTTGTCGCGGCGCGCTTCTTTGCGCGCGCATTTACCGCTCCCATTGAGGTACTGCGCCGCGCGGCAAAAGAGTTGGGGAGGGGAAATTTTGAGTATCGCGTTACCATCGCGACCGGTGACGAGCTTGAGAGCTTGGCAGAGGATTTTGAAGAAATGCGCCAGCGGCTGCGGATTGCACACCAGCACGAGCTGTTCTTGGGCAAATTAAAATCGGAGTTTATTTCTATCGCGGCGCACCAGCTGCGCACCCCGCTTACCGCCATACGCTGGACACTGGAGCAGGCGGTGGAAAAGCCGAAGAGGGTGGATGTGCAGTTATTTCGGCGCGCACTCGCAACGGTTATCCATATGGCGGATCTTATCAATGACCTCTTGGATGTATCGCGTATTGAGGAGGGAGATTTTGAGTACCACTTCCAGTGCCTTCCTCTGGAACCGGTGGTGCGCGGGCGAGTTGCCGCCCACGAGGATCGTGCGCGTGCGCAGCACATCACGCTTTCATTTGTGTCGGAAGAGGCGCCACTCCCCTCAGTACGGCTGGATAAGGATAAATGGAGTATGGCACTGGATAACATACTGGATAACGCGCTCAAATATACGCCCGAGGGCGGCCGCGTTGAGATCTCATTAAAAAAAGAGAGCGGCGGCATTACGCTTACCGTTTCCGATACCGGTATCGGCATTCCCCAAGATCAGCTGGATAATATTTTCACCAAGTTTTTCCGTGCGGAGAATGCGGTGTCGTTTCAAACAGAAGGGTCGGGGCTCGGCCTGTATATTGTGCGCAAGATTATTGAAGCGCATGGCGGCACCGTGAGGGTTGAATCGCGCGAGGGAGAGGGAACCTGTGTTACCATTCATCTCCCGCAGGTGGTATTTTGCCGCTAGCCGCGGCGCGCATGCCCGGGCTAGTTTCGTTTTACAACGTCGGCGATAAACGCGCAGTGATCGGAAAGGCCGCATTTCTGCCGCACATTGGACACTTGGTAGTGGTGGGTGCAGAAAATGTAATCCACCAGGGTGCGCGCGAATGCCTTTTGCGCGCGCGGCTCTTTGCCGGCACGGTGCAGCGCCACGTCTATGCTGGTGCGGTACTGTTTAGGGATGCAATCGATATAGCGCGCCACAATGCGCTCATAGTTGCGCCCCCTGCGCTGCAGGTTGAGGTCGCCGGCAAGCACCAGCGAGGGGTAGCGCGCGAGGTAGGCGAGGAGGTTGGTGAGATCTTTTTCCTGCGCAGGCGTTTCCGTGCCGTTTGGCGCGTGGGTAAAGTGCGTGGTGGCAATGGTATAGGTGGCGCCATCCTTTTCCACTGTGGCAACCACCGCGCTCTGGTTGACGTACCGGCGCCGCTCTTCCGGATTCAAGCGCACCTCCACACGCTGTTGCTCGGGGGCGGTGTAGTAGTAGTGGGTGTCGGAAGAGAGGAAGGGGGTGCGTGAAAACAGCGCAATGCCCTCTGAGGCGCCGGAGGCGCGGTCGTGCGGATCGTAGAGGTGGAAAAGGTTATGCGCATAGTGCGCATGGTAGCCCAACCCCTCCACTTTAGCAACGTCGCGTTCAAAAATTTCTTGCAGGCATACCACATCGGGGGCAACACGCGCCAAAAAAGGGAGTATGCGCTCCCAGTGCTTGTTGCGCTCAATATTTAAGGTAACAAGGGTAAGCGGCATAGTGCGAACAGTGGTTGCCGTTATACGGTGCGGCACATGCCCCCGCACGGAAACGCTGCCGCGGCAGAGGCAGCACATAGTGTAGCATATCCCCCTTATCCGACCGCCGGGCCGAAAGCGACTTTGCGGCACGCCATGCTTTCAGACTCGTGCAGAAAACTGTGCGGCGGTGGCGTGTGATATGGTGCGGAATTATATGATGTGGTAGTGTAGTGGTTGTCCCTATATTACCCATTATTCCGTAATCTTGTTCTTTCTTTTTAATCTTTCAATACCTATGCAATGGTTCCGTACCAATGCGTTTACTCTCGTGCTCTCTGGAGGTGTGGCTGTTTTAGTGCTGGCGGGAATTTTGATGTGGCAGTTTTCGGGAAAGGAGCCGCAGCCGCAAAACTCTGCTGTATCCATGGCTCCTTCCGCCGGAGGCGTGAATGCGGCGCGGGGGGAAGCTGCGCGCGCCCCTTCCGCGTCCTTCCGTTCCATTTCCGTGGGAGAACTTTCGGAAATGCTTGCCGCAAAAGATTTTACTCTTGTAGACGTGCACATACCCGAGCAGGTGCATATTCCGGGGACGGACTACCTCATTCCCTATAATGAGGTGGACACGCTTATGGCCGCGCTTCCCGACAAAGAGGCAAAGGTGGTGCTGTATTGCCGCTCGGGCGTCATGAGCAAAATTGCAGCGCGCGCTCTGGCGGAGCGCGGCTACACCAATGTGTACGAGCTTGATGGCGGCATGATTGCGTGGGAGGGAGCCGGAATGCCCACGCTTCCTAAAGGAACCGTGGCTTCTTTTGTGCAGTGATGCGGTATCCCATACCACTGCTAAACGGGGCGGCGAGTATTATTCAATATTTCGTGCGGCATGCACACACTAATGCGCTGCGGAAATTTTCAGGTAGAGCGGTACGGCGAGCGCGAGGCTCCTCCAATACAAAAGCATAAAGATAAGGAAAGTTATCTGAAGGCCCACCAGTACCATGAGTGCGCCTGCGATAAGGGGGGACACGACGGCAAGCAGTTGGTCCATGGCCGCGTCCAGCCCCATAATCTCGCCGCGCAGCTCCGAGTCCACGTTTTCGGTGAGTAATACCGCCTGGGCGGGGCCGTTCAGCACCTCGCCGAGGGTGTACCACGCCGAAAAAATCCAAAACAGCGCAATCCCCGGGGAAAGCGCGAGGCCCATCCCTGCCACTCCCAAAATGAGCAGTTCAACCAACATGATGCGATACGGGCCGAAACGATCCATCAGTGATCCGGCAAACGGCAAAGTGACAAAAGAACCGCACCCATGGTGGCAAAAACACTTCCGGTCACCAAATCGCTTTGTGCTATCGCAAAGATGGCCAATGACCACAGAAACGTTTTGGTGCCCCAGTTAATGCCAAAGCTCGTAATTTACTCCGAGATAAAACAACAGCGACGGCTTGGCGATAATGTACCGCAGTGTCCGGACGATGGATTTTTTTCCGCCTCTTCTCTTTTGCAATTCTTCGTGGCCGACATCGCTGTGCTGGGGAGGAAGAGCGTTACTGTCGCAAGCAATAAGAGGTAGGTGGCGGCTACTAGATAAAAAGGGGCTTTCAAACCGTACGCCACGGCCACATAACCGCCCGCAAGAGCGCCGACACTGCCGCTGATGGATTGCGCAGAATAAACATAGCCGAAATAAACCCCTTTGTTTTTAAACGGATCCAAGAAATCCTGTAAATAGGCGGCGGCCACCGGTCCGGTCGCGATTGCGGCAACGGCCACGCAAATTTAACGCCGTAAATCTGGAAGACGTTCAACACCAGCGAATACAGCACGGCATAGAGGATGCCGAACGCCAACCCTATCAAGATGGTGCGCTTTCTTCCGAGGGAATCGGACAATCTTCCCACCCAGTAGGATAAAAATGCGAAGAACACACTGCCCATGCCGAACACGGAACCCACTACGAGAGGATTGCTGGAAAAACTCTGAATATACCGCGCTTCAATGGGGGCGATAAGTGAGCCCGCCAAAACGCCGAGCGACGAAACACTGCCGATTACCAAAAGAGCGGCGAGATCAGGTTTGGATTCTTTCATGAGCTTGCGCGGTGTGGCGCATGCCTTTTTGTGGTGCGGTTTCCCAAAAAGGGAATAGGCTCCTGCATTTAAAGGTATATGCCAATGATGAATAAAATATAGCACAATATTCTTTCTATGGGTCTGCACCAAGGCGGCTTTAGGCTGCGCCTGTGGCGCATGGGAATGCAGCGCCGCTTTCGGATTGGTTGCGGTTGCCTGCGATGGGTCTCCTTTTGTGGAAGCCGTACCGCAATGCATATCTGCATCCTTGAGTAAAACCCCTATTCCCGGACACATACGTGTGCGGTACACTACACGCAGCACCCGCTTATTTAGGTGCTCGCAGAAAAGACCCGCTTGCTTGTAAAAAAATATGTATGCCGTAGGACACCGCGGCGCCATGGGGTACGAGCCGGAAAATACTCTGCGCTCTTTTGAAACTGCACTTTCGTTGGGGGTGGATGCCGTGGAATTCGACGTGCGCCTGTGCGGGAGTGGTGAAGTGGTGGTGCTCCACGATGCAACACTGGAGCGTACGACTAATGGCGCGGGATACCTCTGCGACATGCCGTTGTGCGAGCTGCGCAAACTGGATGCCGGCAAGGGGGAAAAGGTGCCGCTGCTCTCCGAGGTTCTTGATCTCCTGCGGGGAAAGGCGGTGGCGAATATAGAGATAAAAGAGCATGCCGCGGTGGGGCCCGTGTGCGCCATGCTGAGGCAGAGATTGCGGGGAAGGAAATGGAAGGGGGATGATTTCCTCATCTCTTCCTACCGTAGCGATGATCTGGAGGAACTGCGCCAATCGTCACTTCCCATAAAATACGCGCCGCTCTTGGGGGAGGGGGCTTCACCCCGCAGGGTGCACGAGGCGGCGCAGAAAGGAGCGTGGGCCGTGCATCTTGAGGCGGAGTATTTCTCTCCAGAATACGTGGCGCACGCGCACCGCAATGCGGTGAAGCTTTTGGTGCATGTGGTAAATGAGGTGGAGGAGATGCAGAGCTTAAAAGCGGCAGGAGTGCATGGTGTAATCACCGATTATCCCGACCGTTTACGGCAAAAGTAGAAAAGGATAAATGCGGTGAAGTGGAGGAAGCTGTGCGGGTATGCCCCCACTCAGGGTGTAATAAAAAAGGGGGGGGCTAAATGCCCCCCGGAAAATAAGATGTTTAAGGGAGAGGTGAGGGAATTTTGCTTCAGGTTTTCCTCACCGGAATTGTTTAAAGACCCTAAGTTTTTCCTTACGAAAACACTAAAGCTCGTGACATTAGCTACCTAATGCCCAAATTAGAGGGGGATAGAACGATAGCGTACCACCGTGCTCTGTAAACCTTAGTTTGCTCCCTAAAAATCCTAAGCCAGTAGAGAAAGTTTTTTGCCACACGACAGCAAGATTTTCTGTTTTGTGTATTTTTTTCCCGCATTTATGTAGAGACGGCCCTTTCAAAAGCAATTTCATCATTATTGATATGGCAGACACCTCCGTGGGGAATGGTAATTATGGGGTCCGAGTGCCCAAAATCTGCGTTATAGAGTATGGGAAATGAGGCATCGGAAAGGTATTCCTTTAGCAAGTCTTCAAACGGATCTTCTGCTGAAAATTGGGAGTGTTCGGTAAAGCGGCCGAACACCAGGCCGGAAATGTTATCAAACCACCCAATTTGTTTGCATTGGCACATAAATCTGTCAACATGTGCCGCCGTACTTGTTTCGTCTTCTTCCACAAATAAAATCTTTCCGCTCATGTCGGGTAAATATTTTGTAGCATGGAGAACGAGAAGCGTCTGCAGGTTCCCGGCAATAATTTCTCCGCGCACTTTTCCATTCTTAAATACCTTTATTCCCTCATTTTGTTTTTTAATGCGGTGGTCGCTATCTTTTCTCAAAAAATACAGATCGTCTGCATACTCATGAGAGGGTTTAATAATTGTTTTTTCCCGCGGAGAGATACACATTTTTTCAAAGTATTCCCAGCTATATTCAAATGGTTCCGGCTTGGCAAAGGTGATAACGCCGGGGCCGGAAAACGTTATTAAACCGGTTTTTGTGGTGATGGCTGTGGTCAAGGCCGTCACATCCGAGTAACCGATAAAAATTTTGGGGTGCCTTTTTATGAGATCATAGTCTAAATGGTCCAATAGCTGATTTGAGTTAAAACCTCCCCAGAAGGCCATAACGCATCCTATATCCTCACGCTTCACAAAATTGTGGATATCGCTTACCCGTAGCGCAACCGGACCCGCCGTATGCTTTGGAGTGAGTTTCCTTACCGATTCTCCCTCCACAATGGCAAATCCTTTCTCTCTGAGATATCGATAGCCGCGCTGAATAGTATCTTCGGCGCAGACACCCCTTACCGGATCGGCGGGTGCAATAACGCCGATCTTTTTGTTCTTATCCAGCTTTGGCGGCAGGATTTTTGCAGCCATAATATTTTTTCTTTGTTAGACTTTCGGCAAAAAATATTCAATGATCTTACATTTTCTTCTTCTACAAGCCAATATCTTTACATGCCCTGCGTGCCCGTTTCTGTTGGCGGCGAGATTTTATCCATCGCCCAACTTTTTGAACAGAATAACTTAATCGCGCCTTCGGCGCGCGTCTGGCTTGCTCACACAAGCGGAAGTTACCTATGGCGGAGAGGGAGGGATTCGAACCCTCGGTGCGGTTGCCCGCACAACGGTTTTCGAGACCGTCCCAATCGACCACTCTGGCACCTCTCCGTGGGGCCGCATAATTGCGGACACTTAAAATATACCACAACCGCGCCATTTTACTAGACTGTACGATTGTGGTATAGTACACCGCACACCGGCCCTATCGTCTAACGGTTAGGACGCCACCCTTTCACGGTGGAAATCGGGGTTCGATTCCCCGTAGGGTCACAGCGCCTTGAATCCCCGCACGTGGGTGCGGGGATGTTAGATGGTGCTGGGTACCTCGTGCCGCATTGCAGAGGGGCAGCATAGCTGTTGTATGAGTAAGGTACCCGTCAGCAACTCCAAGCCACAAAGTGCGCCTTTTCCTTTTTGATTCAAAGGGCGGGAAGGGAGGACATAAGCGCCGAATTTCATCATCGCAATTTGCTACTGATTGCAAACATTTCGCATTTAGGTAAAGAAATTATAATATGTTACATGAGATAAAGTATGGGTAATGCGCCCTCGTGTAGCCATTTGGATGACATAAAAACGCAGAGTAAGAAATGCTGCAGCGCGATATTTCCCACACCACAAAGATTGTGCGAGCGTATCGGGCAATCCTGCCGTATGCATGCCAACCCCGATATTTGGAGCAATGAAAGGAGCTGCGACCCCGGTGGTGGGGTGGGCATTTATTTAAAGTAACACATAAATAAAAGTCATGAAAAAAAGAATATACATTGCGGATTTGAGGAAATATCTTGGTGGGGAAGTGGAGATTTACGCACGAGTTAACACGAGGAGGGATCAGGGGAAAATGGTATTTTTTGACTTTGCGGACTCTACTGGACCAGTCCAGGGAATTGTGCTGCCCCAAAGCGCGGCGATGAAAGACGCAAAAAAAATTCGGGAAAATTTTTTGGTTTTGGTTAAAGGAAATGTTAATGAAAGACCTGAAAATAATAAAAACCTCAATGTTCCAAATGGCGACATTGAATTAGAGATAGCGGAAATATGTATCCTAAACACCAGTGAGACCACCCCGTTTCCGTTGGGCGATACATCCGACATAAATGAAAGCGCGAGACTCAAATACCGGTATCTAGATCTTCGTTCCGAAAGAATGAAGAAAAATGTTAAAAACAGATTTAGGGTTCAACAGTTTATACGGAATTATTTAGCGAATGAAGATTTTATTGAAATAGAAACTCCTCTTTTATCCGCTCCAACCCCGGAGGGAGCCAGGTCTTTTGTGGTTCCCAGTCGTCTGGATGCGGGAAAATTTTATGCATTACCTCAATCACCACAACAATACAAACAACTTTTAATGGTGGCTGATTTTGAAAAATATTTTCAATTTGCCCGCTGTTTGCGAGATGAGGATAGTCGGGGCGATAGGCAGCCGGAATTTACCCAAATGGATTTGGAAATGGCTTTTGTGTCTGAAGAAGATGTGATGCGTCTCAATGAGGAATTGCTGATTGCATTAGTTGAGGAACTATACCCGGAGAAAAAGATACAAGAGATTCCCTTTCCAAAAATGACCTATCACGACGTTATGGAAAGGTATGGAACTGATAGGCCTGATGTCCGAAAGGATAAAAGCGACGACGATTTACTTGCGTTTTTGTGGGTTACTGATTTTCCCATGTTTGAGAGGGTAGCGGATGACAATAATGTTGATGACGCCAAGGATTGGACCTTTACGCACAACCCATTTTCTAAACCAAAGGATGCACACGTGGCTGATTTTATGAGCGGGAAAAACATAGAAAACATACTTAGCACTCAGTACGACATAGTTTTAAACGGATTTGAAATTGGTGGGGGGAGTATAAGAAATCATAAGCCTGATATGTTAAGAAAAACGTTCGAGATTATGGGTTATGACCAAAAAAGAATTGAAGAGAATTTTGGCCACATGCTGGAAGCATTATCGTTTGGCGCACCGCCGCATGGAGGTATTGCATGGGGTTTTGATAGATTACTGATGATTTTAGAGAAAGAAAAAAGTATCCGTGAAGTCATCCCGTTTGCAAAAACCGGGGAGGGCAAGGATGTAATGCTGAATGCTCCGGATGTGATTACCGAAAAACAACGTGCGGAATTAATGATCACGGTATCGAACCCTATAACGCAGCCGTAATTCCCAGCGGCCGGGGATTGGGCCACCGGCGCCGAGGTTGCTATGGCGGGGCTAAAATGCCGATATCCTTAATTGGCACTGCTCCTTTCCGGCTCTCGTTTTTGCAGTAAAAAGGGGGGGATGCCCGGGATCTTCCCCTATATTCTATGGTGTACGTGTTTCAGAATGGCGTTGCCCCCGTCTCCTATGCGAGAGGAGCGCCGCTCTCATGGGGGTAGGGGAAAGAATACCCGCAAGGGCTTCTCTGTGCCAAAACGGCAACCGAGTGCCGATAAATAGTGTACGGGTGGGGGTGTGTGCATTGCCACATGGCATTTTGCAATTATCTGCGGTGTGATTTTGCCGCACAATTATGCTATTAGCGCACTATCTTATTTCGCCGCGTTAATTGGTTACGCGTATGCAGCATACTTCACTTTTTCACCGTATTCAGCAAGAAAAGGCGCCAGAGATCCTCTCACTGATAGTGGAGA
>WFWH01000012.1 GCA_015491245.1 Patescibacteria group bacterium
CGCAAAGGATGCTCCGCGGGCAAACCTCCCTCTTCCGGCGGTTTGGTTTTGTCCACCCCCAGCGTATTGAGGCCGATATTCAAGAGCGCAAACACGGACACCATAATCACCATGCCGATTATCCCCCACAGCATGTGGCGCTTGCCGTCTGCGCGCGCGGCATCATTTCCCGCATTCACCACCAGCATAAAGCTGCCGTAGAGGAACAGAAACAGCGCTGCCGTAAAAATGAGCGCAATGATGGGGTTTATCACCACATCGGTAACCGCATTAACCAATCGCGCCGCACTTTCCATAGAAGATACACTGTGTATTGTAGGCGATTTTAAGAGAAGTGAAAAGGAGCGTCATAGGCCAATACTGGGCAGATTTCCCCCGGATGGCAGGGTGTTAATGTCCGGTACGCTGCCTTCAAACCCCCCTGTACCTCCCCGGGAAGGCGTGCCGCCGCCTCCGCCGCCCGTGCCGCCGGAGGCGCCGCCCCTCCCCGAGGAAACACCTCCTCCCCGCGCGGCACCCCCTACGCGCTGCGTCCCGCCGCCGCTCTCCGGACTCACGCCGCCATCTCCCACTCCCGGCATGGCGCGAAAGCGCGGCGCGGAGAGATTCGCGTTTGAAGTGGTACCAAAGATTTGCCGCAGTATCGCCACAAAGCCCCACACCGACACCAGCACAAAAAGGGCGATGACTCCCCACACCATTTTTTGCCGCCCCTTTTGCCGCTCGTCCGGCTCATCCGCGCGGAGGATGAAAAGCGCCATACCCCAAAAAAAGAAAAATAGGGCGAGCAATGCGGCCGCTATGAGCAGATCGTTGATAATTCCAATGAGATCGGTGCCCACGGCGCGGGGATAACCCAAATTGGGCTCTTGCGCCCCCGCAAAAGGAGGGAGCACCCCATACGCCGCGGCGGCGCATACCAGCGCGCATAGCGGTGGCGCGGCACGCATACGCCTTTTCCGCACCACGCATTTCTTTTTTCTTAAGAACACACACGAAGGCAATGCGCGCCAGTTTTTTGCCATAGCCCGCTGTTCGCTCTCGCTAACTTCTTTCCCTCTCATTGAAATATTTTGTGCGGGCATGATGCGGTGCGGCGAGTTAAGGCTTTTTAGAGGCCTTCTACCACGGGAGCTCGGTACTCTTTGGTGTTGCCAATGCCGGTTACGTACCCTATCAGCATCACCATACCCCACACCGACACCAGCACAAACAGCGCGATAACACCCCATACCATGCGCCGGCGCCCCTCGCTGCGCGCCTGCTCTTCATCAGACTTCGCAATGAATTGCGCAAGGCCCCAAAAAAAGAACAACAGTGCCGCGGCGCCCGCTACGGTAGTAAACACGCTCACCACCGAGAGTGACTGGCGCGCAAAAGAGGTGGCATACTTGAGCGTAGGTGCTGCACTCTGACCCTGAGCAACAAACGGGGCGACGAAAGCGTATAATACTGCCATTCGCGCCGGCAGGGAGCTACACCATCGCGCGACTATCCGAACTGTGCGCTTTTTCACTCCCGCCTGCCGCCAGGACCTCTTGCTATTTTGGCGATGATCACCGCAGCGCGCCATGAGAAATCTCCGTTAATCAACAGGGTACTGCACCGACGGGGGGCCATATGTTTTGTTTTCACTCGCACCAGATATTTGGAACAGAAGCTGGACCAAACCCCACACGGCGACAATGACGAACAAGGCAACAATGCCCCACACCATGCGCACGCGGCCTTTGGCGCGCCCCTCTTCGCTTCCCGCCTTCAGAATAAACAGTGCCAACCCCCAAAAGAAAAACAAGAGCGCGAGTGCGGTAAAAAGGGCGGTTAGCATATCAAACAACGCTCCCGCCTCTTTTATGAGCGTGGTCCAATAGCTGTAATCGGGCGCGCTTTGGGCAAAGGCAAGGCGCGGCAGCGCCTGCCACAAAAAAATCGCACTCGCCGACAAGGCAAGAGCGGCATACTCCGCCCCGCCAAGCCATGGACGTGCCTTCCCTTGGAAGTACCGTGGCGCTACGTGCCGTATCGCATTCATAAGGCGACGTGGTTCCGGCAAGAACATGGCGTACCGTAACAGTATGCAGGGTACCACAGGTGGAGCATGCCGCATAGCGCCCCGCAAAGAACAAACGCCCCGGTGCGGGGCGTTTGTTCTTTGCGGAAAAAGGACTCTGGTTGCGCACTTACGGCACTATGCGTGCGCTAATTGTTCCTGAGTGGGCTGGTATCCAGCGTACCCACACCCGGGACGGGTGCCGACTTTCCGGTCTCCACACCAAATATCTGCGCCAAGAGCCCCACCAAGCCCCATACGGCAACAATGACAAACAACGCGACAACGCCCCACACCATAATGCTGCGGCCTTTGCCGCGCGCCTCTTCGTTGTTGGCATTGAGGATAAAGAGCGCCAACCCCCAGAAGAAGAAGAGCAACGCCAAGGTAACCACGATGGGGAGCAGAAGATTCAGAATATCCCCCAATGAGTTGACCAAGTTGGTAATGTACCCCAGGTCGGGCTTTCCCGCGTTTTGCGGTTGCGCCAGCGCCAGAAAAGGCGAGAAGGCGGTGAGGGTGATAATAACTTTTTTCATACGCATTCTATAAATAGCTATTAATAAACTTCACTTACCGCATGCAGCAATCCCTTAAAATTTCCTGAAGAATTATACGGATCAGCTCAATATTCCTCAATTAGGGATTGGGTGCCTGCACCCCCGGAATATCAACCGACCCTCCCGTATTCACGCCAAATATCTGCGCCAAGAGCCCTACCAAGCCCCACACGGCGACAATCACAAACAGCGCCACGAGGCCCCATACCATCATGCTGCGGCCCTTGCCTCGCGCCTCTTCGTTGTCGGCGTTGAGGATAAACATGGCAAGCCCCCAGAAGAAAAGGAGCAAGGCGAGGGTGACTACCAGGGGGAGCAGTAATCTCAGAATGCTTGAGGTTTGCGTAACCAAACCCGTAATGTACGCGGTATTGGGTTCAATATTTTGCGCCCATACCGCCGCGGGAGCGGCAATGGCTGCCGAGAGAGCAAGCAAGGTGAATGTTCTGATTCTGTGCATGGTGGAAGGGATGTTATCGGTGCGCGGGGGGTTGTGCGCAATAATAATAAATAATAATTAAATTAAAACCGAATACTCAATACAAAGGTTACCTGTGACCTTTGAAAAACCCTTGTTTTACTATACTGCCCCATGAACGCTTTTGGCGAGGGGTGAGGTGTGGATAAAAGCTCTCTGCACCACAGCATCAACAGGTGGAAATTTTTCCATTGATAATTTGCGGCGGGGGACACGGGGCTCCCGGCTGAAGGCCAAAGGTCACCATAAGAATTTCCACCACGCCCCACAGCGCAACCGAGAGGAACAGCACCACCACGCCCCACACCATAACCCGCCTTCCCTTCTTTTGCGCCTCTTCGTTGTCGCTGCGCAGGATAAAAACCGCGAGCCCCCACACAAACACCATAAGCGAGGCGCCGATGGCAAGCGGGAGCAACAGGCGGAGCACCTCCCGAAAGCCGTCCAGTATATCCCCCAATGTGGTGCGGCTCTCTTGCGCGTACGCGCGTATCGGCAACAGTGCGGCGAGCAACATCACGCCGCATGCCTTTTTCCCTAACGTTTGCAGCGTTGTTCTGGAATGTATGTGCGATATCCGCATGACCGAAATTGTTTACGCTAGCGCAGGCCGAACGTGGTCTGAATAATGCGCACGATACTCCATAATCCCACCGCAACCACCAATACCACCACGCCCCAGAATAAAACCTGTTTCCCTTTCTTCGCCTGCTCCTCATTTCCCGCGTTATAAATGAGGAAGGTGCCTCCGACGAGCGTCGCCAAGACTATGAGCCCGAAGACAATAGGGATGGCGCCTTGGATAAGGCCGATAATAGTGTCTACGATGCATTTAAAAGTGTAGGGCGTACAGGGCATAAGGTACAAAGGAAACCAAAAGAGTCAACAATCACGTCACATCTATGCAGCAGGAACCAGATCAGAATGGCGAGTAGCTCCCTTGAGTAAAGTCATAGTTAGTTTTTTCGGTCACCCCAGATTCTGCTCGTATCTCCTCCACTGTTGCTTTAATGGCGAGCGAAAGCGCTTGCGCGCCCAACACCAAGAGCGCGCCCAGCAGTGTCCACAGAAATGTGCGGCGCGCCTGCTGCAGCTTTTGCTCGTTGCCCTGCGCCTGCACAAAGAGAAAGCCTGCATACACCAGCATCAGCACCAGAAAGGGAAATGCGATAAGCACCACGGCGTTCAAAATGAGGACGAGAAACTGACTGAGTGAATCGACCTTTAAAGGGTTGCTTAGAACTCCTTGTGGTGTAGTGGGTTCCGCAGCGCCCGTGGGGTTAGGATCTTGCAGTAAATTTTCATCTATTCCTCCCGAAGAAGTTTTTCCACTTTTATAGGTAGTGTCATCTGCAACAAACTCGTCTTCGGCGGGGGCAAAGTCTGGCGGTGGCGCTGAGGTAGGCACCTGTTGCGCATGTGCCACACTGCCCACAGAGAAAGAAGAAAGCGAATCACTGCTTACCAGCACCGCAGCAATTGAAAACGCAACAAATACACCAAAAAGGAGCGCTCTGGTCACAGTGTGATGCTTACTCCCGGTAAAAATTTTATGCATAAAATGGCGTGAGGAATGTCGCATACCCCCTACAGACATACCCATAACCTCTTAAGAAAGGTTATTCTTGAAAATCACGAACTTTTCTTTGTTGTCCTCACCGCACATAACTCTCCAACTCCGCTTCCGCTTGGCTTATGGCGCCGGAGAGCGTTTCCGCGCCGGAGCGCACACTCTCTACCATGCGCGCAAACGTCTTGTAGGTCAAGGAATAATCGGGATCTATCCACGTTTTGGCAATAATGGCGGAATCGTACGCGACACTCCAGTATTTGGTGGTCGGCTGCGTGGCGAGCATATCGCGCCGCACGGGAGGCAGTTTTGCAATTTCAGACAGCTTTGCCTGTGCTGCCGGCGCAGCGAGCGCGCGCATCACCTGAAAGCCGCCCGCCGTATTGCGCCCCGCTTTGGGGAGCGCAAAGCCGTACACCGCCGCAAAGGTGGTACGGCGGGGCGTGCCGCGCACCTGCGGCATTAGCGCCACATCAAAATTGAGGTTGGGGTTGAGGCGCGCGATGGTTTGGTACTCGTTGAGAAAACCGAAGTACACCGCCAAATCGCCCGCCACAAACATGCTGCGCGCCTCGGGCAATGAGCGGTTCCACGAATACACCGCGCGGGCAGGGTTGGAAAAATCGGTGAAGAAGCGCAGGGCGGCCACAGCGGGCTCTTCGGCGTCCTCGCGGGAGGGCGGGACACGCAGGACCGGCTCGGGCCCCTCCCTGCCCCAGCGCACTATCGGCACGCCCGACTGCAAAAAAAGCGTGGACAGAATGTACTTAAAATTGTTGACGTTGCGCACTTCACCAAAGGCGATGGCGCTGCGCCGTATGTTTTTGTTGTCGTCAATGTCATTGAAGCGCTCCGTGAGGGCGACCATTTCATCCCAGTACGCGGGCGGTGCCACCAATCCCGCATTGGTAAAGGTGTCGCGATTCCAAAACATCACCATGGGGTTGAGGGAAAACGGCAACGCGAGCACCGCGCCATTCAAGAATACCTCCGTCCCTTCTACGAAGTTCTGCAAAAACGCCTGTTCCGGATACGAGGTGAAGGGGATGGGAATCACCTTGCCCGACAGGCGCAGCAGCGTTGCCTGATCCACCATGATGACGTCCGGCGCACTGCCCACCGCAATCGCCTCCAGAAGCTGGTTGTAGAACGAGTCATACGCCACCTGCCGGTAGGTGGTGTATTTCTTCACTCCCGCCGCATCCAGCACCGCGTTCATGGTGTCTTCGGAAAACGTTCCCCACATGACAACTGGCGCCTGGTTGGCGTCTTCTTCACCCGCATCCTTGGCGCGTATGGTGGCGAACACGATTACGCCGCCCACAAAGAGCGCCAAAAATATCCCTATCAGCACGTATTGAAAAATATCTTTGTTGGAGTCCATGCTACTTGACGCACACAAAGCCCCAGTGGTGGTCCCCCGCGTCTTTCAGCGGCCCTTCAACGCGGAACCCCGCCGCTTCTGCGAGGCGCTTCCCCTCATCGGCAGAAACCACGCGCTCGGGCGGGGGGCCGAGCCCGCCGTATGAATCCGCCCAATCCACCACGAGCAACTTGCCCCCGGGCCGCAGGACGCGGTGCGCCTCGCGCAGTGCAGCCGCTTTATCCTCCAACTGAAACAAAATATTGGAGAGGATGACCCAATCTACCAGCCCTGCCGCAAGGTGGGTATCGCCCGGAATCTCCACATCGGCGCGAATGCACTCAATGCGGCCAGCGCAGTGCGGCGCGAGTGAGCGCGGTTTGGTAATAAGCTCGGGTTGTATGTCAATGGCATATACCTTGCCGTCCTCGCCCACAAGCTCTGCCGCAGCCGCGGAGTAAAAGCCGGTGCCCGCGCCGAAATCCGCCACCTTGTCGCCCGCGGCAACGCCCGCCTCTTCCAATACTGTGCGCGGATTCACAAACGCCATAGCGTGCAGCACCATTGTACCGCAGAGAAGGCGCGCGGGGGAGCAAAGTGGTGTGGAGAGGCGTGCAGCACCGAGATGCGCTTTCATTGCCGCAACACCGTGGCATTGCGGAGAAATGCAAGAAAATGAGAAAAGGGTGCATACGCCCGCACGCGGCATGGTGCGGCGCGCCTCCGCGCCTTACCTGCAATCAAATGCAAATGGTAGCGGCAATGCCGTCTCCCGCACGCAGCTTCATGATGCGCACCCCTTGCGTGAGGCGCCCCAATACGGGAATTTCGTTTACGCCGCAGCGAATTACCTGCCCCTTTTTAGACATGACAATCAGCTCGGCATCCTCGGGGCGCACAATGCGCGCCGCCATAATCTCCCCCGTCTTGGGCTTCACCGCCGCCGCTTTCACGCCGGAGCCGCCGCGCTTTTGGAGCTTGAATTCGCTCACCTTTGTGCGCTTGCCATACCCCGCGCCGGTGAGCACCAGGAGGGCGAGATCCTTCGCAGATTCCCCTTTTCTCACGGCACCCATACCCACCACGGCATCTCCCCTGCCGAGCTTTATGCCACGCACGCCGCCCGCCGCGCGCCCCATCACCCGCACGTCGGACTCCTTGAAGCGTATCGCCTGCCCCTTTGCCGAGACCACAATGAGAGAGCCACCGTCTTCTATGAAGCGCGCATCCACCAGCTCATCCCCCTCGGCGAGCTTGAGGGCAATCAGCCCGCTCTTGCGCACATCGTAAAAGTCCTCCGCCTTCACCTTTTTCACCGCGCCCGCGCGCGTCACCATGGCAAGGTAACCTCCCGTTTCTTTCACGCTCCTCCCCATGGGAATCACGCTGGTGATGCGCTCATCGGCGGCGAGCGATAAGAAATTCATCACCGATTTTCCGCGGGTGGCGCGTTTCCCCTCGGGCACCTCGTACATCTTTATCTTGTACACCTTGCCGCGGTTGGAGAAAAACAGCACCTCGTCGTGAGTAGAAGCGGTAACGAAATGCGTCACGAAATCCTCTTCCTTGGTGTTGAGATCCACTACGCCTACCCCGCCGCGCTTTTGCTTGCGGTACTCGGCGGGATTGGTGCGCTTGAGGTAGCCGCCCTCGGTAAGGACCAGTACGGTTTCCTCGTCGGGCACCAAATCTTCCATCGTCATGTGCTTGACCCCTCCCGCCACTATTTTGGTGCGGCGCGCGTCACCGAATTTCTCCGCCACCTCCTTGAGCTCTTTTTTTATGAGCGTCTCCATCTTGCGCTCGCTCCCCAGTATTTCTTTGAGCCACACAATGAGCGCACGCACCTCCTTGAGCTCCTCCTCAATCTTTTTCCGCTCCAGCCCCGAAAGCTTTTGCAGGCGCATTTCCAAAATGGCGGTCGCCTGGCGGTCGGAAAACTTAAAGCGGCGCATGAGTGCCGCGTGGGCAGAGGGCACGTCTTTGGAAGCGCGTATCAGTTTGATGATCGCGTCTATGTGGTCCAGCGCCTTGGAGAGGCCCTCTAAAATATGCGCGCGCGCCTCCGCTTTCGCCAAGTCATAGAGGCAGCGGCGCCGCACCACTTCCTTGCGGTGGCCGATAAACGCCTCCAGTATGCCCTTCAGAGAGAGCGTCTGCGGCACGCCGTCCACCAACGCCACCATGTTGACGTGGAACGTGTCTTCCAGCGGCGTGTGCTTGTACAGTTTGTTGAGAATGGTTTGCGGATGCGCCGATGCGCGCAGCTCTATCACGATGCGTACGTCTTTGGTGGACTCGTCGCGCAAATCGCGCACCCCCTCAATTTTTTTATCGCGCACCAAATCAGCGATTTTGGTGATCAGCTCCGCTTTGTTCACCCGATACGGTATGGAAGTGATGATAATGGATGCTTGGCCCTTTTTATCCTCCATAATTTCCGCCTCGCCGCGCACCACAATGCCGCCCTTGCCGGTGGCGTAGGCATGGTGAATGTCTTTCCGGTTGAAGGCGATGGCGCCCGTGGGAAAATCGGGACCTTTGATGAACTCCAGCAAATCCTCCGTGGTGGCTTTTTTGTGGTCAATGAGGTGTATCGTCGCTTCCAGCACCTCTCGCACGTTATGCGGGGGAATGTTGGTCGCCATACCCACGGCAATGCCCAACGTGCCGTTGAGGAGCAGATTGGGCACATTGGCGGGCAGCACCTCCGGCTCGTTGCGGGTGCCGTCATAGTTGGGGCGCCACGGCACGGTGTCCTTCTCAATGTCGCGCAGCAGCTCGCCGGCAATGCGCGTCATCTTCGCCTCGGTGTAGCGCATGGCGGCGGGCGGGTCGCCGTCTATGGAGCCGAAATTCCCCTGCCCCCACACCAGCGGGTAGCGCGTTGCGAAATCCTGTGCCAGCTTTGCCAGCGCGTCGTAAATCGCCGCATCGCCGTGCGGGTGGTACTTCCCCATCACGTCACCCACAATTGCGGCGGATTTGCGGAATTTTGCCCCCGCGGTAAGCCCCATCTGGTGCATGGTGTACAGGATGCGCCGGTGCACGGGCTTCAGCCCGTCGCGCACATCCGGCAGCGCCCGCGAGGTGATAACGGACATGGCGTAATCCAAATACGCCTCGCGCATCTCGTCCGTGATGCTGCGCGGCACCACCGAGAGCGCCGGAGAAGCCGGAGGTGTGTCTGGTTTTTTCTTGCGCGGCATAACGATACAGAACAAACAACAATAAATAGCGCCAAACGCACCTCTCCCGCGTATGCAAAAGTACAGAGGGTGCGGCGGCGGACACTATGGCGTGCGCGTCTGCCCGGATGCGGCGCCGCTCACGGCATCGGGACCTCCGCCCGCTTGCAGCCGGTCCAGCAATTGCTGCACCTCGTTTAGTTGCTGCGGCACATCCCCGACTCCTGCGCGCGCCTTGAGCTGCGAGAGTGCCTCTTTTGCCTCATTGGCGGTTGCGGTAACCCTCTGCACCTCAAGGGCAGCAAAACGCGCACCCAGTGTAGAGAACCACACCAGGGCGACCAGCGCGGTGAACAAAAGCGCAACGCCCAGCGCGAGCGTTTGCCGGTGTTCTTCGGGCTGCTGTTTTAGCTTTTCAATATGGCGGCGCATGGCTACATCCTCGCGTGCCGCGGCACAGGCAGCGCCACCGTGGAGGCGCCCCGACCGCAACACAGGCAATTACAGTATACTGCGTCCAACGAGAGAAAGCCAGCCGCAGCGCGCACCGCAGCGCGCGCCAATGCGGTTAAGGCTTCAATACCACCACCTCACCCTTGCGCTCCTCTAAATCGCGCCGTTTGAGGGTGAGTTTTTCCGCCGGCTGCGCGCCCTCCGCCCCCTCTTCCTTGAGGTAGCGCGCAAGCGCATCTTTACGCCCCACGGCGCCGTAGTGGATGGGAATGATGAGATGCGGCTCCAGTTTGACCGCGAGGCGATGTGCCTCCGAGGGCTCCAGCACTCCCTCACCCCCGATGGGCAAGAAGAGGACATTGATATCATCGCTCATTTCCTTCGCCTCTGCGGGCAAGTCCGCGTCCGCGAGCGCTCCCAGAAAGCAAATTTTCATCCCCTCAAGCCGCAGGAAGTAAATCGTGTTGATGCGCGTGGTGCCGCCGTAGCGTGAAGTGGTCGGATAGCCGCGCACAAATATGCCCTGCACCTCATACTCGCCCGGACCTTGTATGACAAAGGGTTCTTTGCCCGCGTGCGCGACCTGGTCCACGCCGTTCATATCGGGATGGTTGAGAGTCACCAAGGCAATGTCCGCGCCAAAACGCACCGATTTGTGCGAGGAGTTTTTGGAAACGGGATTAAAGGAGAGCACCATCTCACCAAACGTGATTTTGACGCTCTCTATACCGTGGTAGGTGATGATCATACAGTACCTTGCGGGGCGGTGACGCGGTGTCGCCGAATTCCCCGGCAGTATAGCACACGCTGCCTCAGGGAGAGAATGCAGCCCCTATGAGAAACGCAGTGCCACACCCACACACGCTCCCAATAGGAAGGGATATTACCAAAAGATTACCCTTGTGGTACAACATACGCGAGGGGTTGAGCGGGCTTGATCACCCTGTTCCCCCTCGGTTGTGCGGGGCCGGCGGAAGTGGGAATATACCCCTTTCGTTTCTTCCCGCGCAGGCGCGGCCCTCCAGAGCGCGGTACGGGAGTATGGGCAGGCTCCCCCCCGCAATGCCTGCGGTCGCGCCGCGCAGGGAATCCTCGCCCTGTCGCATGCCTGTCCGGCATGAGCCCCCGGACTTCAAGGTACGCGGCCCGGTGAGGCAGGCCCCGCACAATCTTCTTTTCATCATTTTTGCTCTTAAAAAAGCCACACTGCGCCCCGACGGGGTTGTTCGGGAACTGGCGCGCGAGGAAAAGATATGGTAGAGTACACACGTGCGTCATTGGTGCGCACGTGTTTTATTATTACCCGTTTTGCGGGCTAACCCTCGGAACCCCAAAGGTGCGGGTGAGCCGAAATGAAGGGGCGGCATACCCCTTCACAACGGTGTAGCTATCGCCCGTACGCGCTTTCGAGTACCCGCACGACAATTCTGCAGCAGTACGGTGCGCGCACCATACGCCCATATTCCTTTTCCGCGGCACCGCACGGCACCAACTTCTTATGACTACCACAACCGCAACTTCCACTATTGATAGCCAGCCACCGCAACCAGAAGCGGGCACGGCCCCCTCCCCCGCTTCCGAGGAAAAACCGCAGTCGGATACTACTGCGCTCATGCAAAAAGCGTTCCAGGAAGCCGCGCTGCCTCCGCAAGCGGGCGATCTGGTAGAGGGGCCGGTCATACAAATTACCCGTGGTAAGGTATTTGTAGATATTCCCCCTTTTGGTACCGGCATTATCTACGGCCGCGAATTTATGAACGTGGCCGACATTATCCGGCGCGTGAACGTGGGCGATATCATCACCGCTAAAGTGGTGGAGCCGGAAAACAAAGAGGGCTACATAGAGCTCTCCCTCAAAGAGGCGCGCCAGGCGCTCATTTGGAGCGAAGCGGAAGAGGCAATCAACAAAAAAACGGTCTTTGAGCTTCCGGTGCGCGACGCCAACAAAGGCGGCCTCATATTGGAGTGGCAGGGCATTTCCGGATTCTTGCCGGCAAGCCAGCTCAAGCCCGAACACTACCCGCGCATTGAAGACGGCAACAAAGAAAAGATTTTGGAAGAGCTCAAAAAACTGGTGGGCGAGCGCCTGCCGGTGGTAATCATCACCGCCGACGCCAAAGAGGGAAAGCTCATCTTTTCCGAAAAGAGCCCGGAGCAAAAAGACAAGGCCACATTGGTGGAGCGCTACCAAATCGGCGACGTATTGGAAGGAGAGGTCACCGGCGCTGTGGATTTTGGCGTCTTCGTCAAGGTGGAAGAGGGACTGGAGGGCCTCGTGCATATCTCGGAGTTGGATTGGGGATTGGTGGAAGATCCGCGCGCGCTCTTTAAAGTGGGCGAGCGGGTGCGCGTAAAGGTTATTGACGTGAAAGACGGAAAAATATCGCTCTCTATAAAAGCCCTGAAGGAAAACCCGTGGCAGGGCGCAAAGCACAAATACAAAAAGGGTGACGTGGTTACCGCGACCGTCATCAAATACAACAAGCACGGGGCACTCGCTTCCATTGAGCCGGGCGTGGCGGGACTGGTCCACATTTCTGAATTTGAGAGCATGGAAGACCTCAAGGAAAAGTTAAATCTCGGATCCAGTTACCCGTTCAAAATCACCCTCTTTGAGCCCGACGAGCAAAAAATGACGCTCTCTTACAAGCAGGCACTCTCCGCGCAAAGCGCTCCAGAAGGAGCCAGCAAATAACAGCGAGCGGCCAAGAAGCCGCGCACCAACAGAAAACCGCCCCATGGGGCGGTTTTCTGTTGTGCAAGTGCTTTGGGGCGCACACTCAATCCCTGCTACTTTTCCTTTCTTCGGGTCCGTCAGGAACCGCAATTGCACCAATGTGCCTCGTGTGAGGAGAGAACACGAGTGTTTCCA
>WFWH01000013.1 GCA_015491245.1 Patescibacteria group bacterium
ATACACCCAAGGCCGCATCCTCTTTGAGAGCGCGAGCGGGGTCACCGACGCGGCCACCTTCGTCTTTGACAGCGCCAACACCCGCCTCGGCGTGGGCACGAGCTCGCCCTTTGCCACCCTCTCGGTGGCCGGCGACGGGTACTTTGCCGGCAACATCACCGCAGCATCAGGTGGTGGCAGCATCATCACCAATGCGGTTGACGGCGGCCTCGATATCTTGAGCGGCAACGACACCTTCAGCTACCTCGACTTCAAGGGCAACAATGCGGTCAACCCTGACTTCGTCGGCCGCATCGGCTACTTCGACGGCGGCGGTGCGGGCACGGGGTCGATGGTCTTCCTCGCTTCATCGACTGAGTACATGAGAATTACCGAGGCGGGGAATGTGGGTATTGGTACTGTATCTCCCCAATACACCCTCCAGGTCAACGGCACCTCCGCCCTCAATACTCTTGGCACCCAATACGGTATCCAAGTCTTGGCTGATAACCCCGGTGTCTTCATTGAAAAACGCTATGGCGGCAACATTGGCGACCGCTATGGTATCGGCCAATACGCCACCGGTATCCTGCGGCTCTATGGCGCAGACGCCTTCGGTGGCGCCACCATCCGCCTCGGCTTTGCATCGAGCACCTCAGAAACCACCTTCCGCGATGTGCTCACGGTGACCCATGGAGGGAATGTGGGTATCGGGACGGTAGCCCCAGCAAGTACGCTTGATGTGGTGGGGACACTGAATGTCACCGGCAATGCTACCTTTGATACCAATACTTTGTTTGTGGATGCGGCGAATAATAAGGTTGGTGTAGGTACCACCACCCCAACATTTGCTCTTGATGTAGCAGGAGGATTGAGATCTATAGATGCAACTAATGGCGGCTATGTATATACCACACCTTCAGATGGCGCAATAGAAATAGGTAGTGGAAATGATGGATTCTCATACATTGACTTTAAGGGTAACGGAACAACAAATAACTTAGCTGCTGACTTTATAGGACGCATAGGATACCTAGACGGCACAGGAATGACCTTCTTAACCAATGGCACAGAGAAGATGCGCATAACAGAAGCAGGTAATGTGGGTATTGGCACCACAAATCCAGCCGCCAAGTTTACTTTGTCAGGAGGTGATTTCCTTGCAAGCGCAGCAAACGGCGGTAGCTTCTACTTTGATCCGTCTGTGGCTGGTTTTGAGATTACCAGCGGCAACGATAACTTAATCGTTATTGACTTTAAAGGAAGAGATGCCGTCAACCCTGACTATGTCGGCCGCATCGGCTACATCGATGGCGGTGGCACAGGCACCGGTGCCTTGACTTTCTCTGCTTCATCGACTGAGTACATGCGGATTACCGAAGCGGGGAATGTGGGTATTGGTACCACCAACCCAACCCAAAAACTTCATGTAGAAAATGGGGCGGTAATTGCAAGCAATGGCAATGAGCCGGAGTTCATCGCTAATGGTCCTGCTGGTATACATCGCCACATGCGTATTGCAACCAACGGCGCTGCTCGGTGGGACTTTGGTGGCGATAATACTACAGAGGGAGGTTCTGATACTGGCACCAATTTCTTCATAAACAGATTTGCCGACAATGGAACCGTTATTCGCACATTAACGATTCTAAGAAACAATGGTTTTGTTGGCATTGGCACGACCGCACCCACTACCGAACTCGCTGTCGCCGGCAACATCACCGCAGCATCAGGTGGCGGCAGTATCATTACCAATGCGGTTGACGGTGGCCTCGATATCTTGAGCGGCAACGACACCTTCAGCTACCTCGACTTCAAGGGCAACAATGCCGTCAACCCTGACTATGTCGGCCGCATCGGCTACTTCGACGGCGGTGGTGCTGGTACCGGTGCGATGATCTTTCAAGCATCAACCACTGAGGTGATGCGTATTACCGAAACCGGCAAAGTAGCTATCGGTACAATCAATCCGCAACAAGCAATTCTCACCATTGCCAAAAACAATGTCATTGGTGTTGATACAACCTCCGGCGCAGATGATGGTTACATTGGGATCAGTGCCTCAGGTGCAGATGATTGGAATCGTGGCGCGAGGGTTATTCTCAGCGGTGTGAATAGGCCTGGATGGGAAGGCACACTGGAGCTAGCTGCGGGGCAAACTGGAGCAAAGAACGATATCATCATGTACACCGGCAACATCGAGCGCGCGAGGATTGCTGGTTCAGACGGCAATATGGGCATCGGTGAAAACGCCCCCCTCTTCCGCCTCCATGTAAAGAACCTGGGAACTACCGCTGCCGTTGCCGGATTTCAGAACCTCAACGGCACCTGTACGATTAATCCCACCAACACCTCGCTTAACTGTTTCTCTGACGCTCGCCTCAAGAAGGACATTACTACTCTCACGGATATCACCGACCGTCTCAGCAAGCTCCGCCCCGTCACCTACCGCTGGAAGCGTGAGTTTGCCACCACCACACCACACTTCGGTCTCATTGCGCAGGAGGTGCAGGAAGTCTTCCCGCAGCTCGTGGAGGAAGGACCAGACGGCTACCTCTCGATAGCCTACACCAACTTCGTCCCGCTCCTTATCGCCGCGGTGAATGAACAAAACGATGCGCTTGAGCCTCTGCGTGCACCCTTTGCCTCCAGCACTTTGAGCTCGTTGGCATCACTTGCCGCGGATCCCGACACTGCGCCCATCCCACAGTGGCTGGAGCATGTAGTACAGCGTACCATGCAAGGCGCGAGCCAGTTGGGAGAAATGACCGATCCTGCGCAGGGCGCGATTGATCTCGCCACCATTAAAGACCTCACCCTGAGCGGAACCCTCACGGTTTCAGGCCCAATTACTGTAGGCGAAGACACGGCGGGTGAGGCAGTACTGGCGCGTGGCACTACGTCGGTGCGGGTCACCTTCTCTACCCCGTACTTCTACAAGCCCTCGGTTACCATAACGCCGCTGAGGCCGGTTGAGGGTACGTACTGGGTAGAGATTGCCGATTACCGCGGATTCACCATAAGGGTGGCGCAACCGCAGTCCGAAGAGGTACCGTTCTCATGGCATGCCTTTGCTGTGAAGGGTAAAAAGATTGACGCGGCAGGCGGGTCCGGAGCAGAGGGAAGCCAAGATAACTCCGGCACGCCAGCATCTTCACAGGCTCCCGCTTCCGAAGGCACCAGCCAAGACACCGCATCATCTCCCGCGCAGGATTCTGGAGAGAGTGGCAATGCTGCCTCAGACAGTTCTTCTGAGAGCGCGGATAGCGGATCGTCTGCAGGGGACACGGGAGAGGGCGGCGGCAGTACCGTAGAAACCGCTTCCAGTGATACCAATGAAAGCGGCGCACCCGCTGCGGATGCAAATACTGACGCTTCCGACAGTAGCAGCACCCAAGATACCGCTTCTTCAGACACCGCCGCTACTGATGCAGGCACCGCCAATGCGGACGCGGGCGCACAGGCCGGCGAGGGGGCAGGGGATAGCGGTGCAGGGGGCGATGAAGGTGCCACTTCTCCGCAAACCGATACAGGGGGTGCGGCCGCATCTGCGGCTGATGAAAGCGCCGCTTCCGCACCCGCAAACTAGCGGGGGTACGTAGTTCATTTTCCATTTCCATTAATCGGCTGCTTTTTATCACCTCGCGCCTGTGCGTTTGTCACTACGAAAAAAACGTGCAGTGGTGCGCTGGTGTTGAGGGCTGCGCGCTGGAGTGTGTTTCTGCGCCGCGCGGTAGCGCCTGGTGCGGCGTGTTCCTGTTTGTACGGGATACCACAATGCCCACTATTCATTTCTGTTGCTCTTTTTGGAGCTGCGAGAGCGCAAGATGGGAAGATAATTGCCGTTCCTTTTTCGGTTTTTCTCTTTCCCGTGTTTTGGTGTGTGGAGCGCGGCGGCGCGCTTGGGGCTTCATGTGATAGTGCGGCGCGGCGTGCCTCATGCGCCGCCGCAGTGCCGCGCCACTGCCACGGCTATGAAGGGGGCGCGCGAGTATGGTACAGTGTAGGCACCCACCACTATCACCGGTTTTGGGATTAACGCTATGGGGAGTAAAAAGACCACTGCGGTTAAGCGTGCTGCAAAAAAAACCGCCACTACCAAAACAACGCGCGCAGCTGCGCCCGCCAAGAGAAAAAAAACGGAAGCAAAGGCGACGGCTCCTGCAGCAAAAAAGAAAACCGCCCCTAAAAAGGCCGCGGTTGTGGTTAAGAGGGCCGCGGCCAAGAAAGCCGCAGCCAAGAAAGCTATAACTACGAAAGCTGCTGCTGCCAAAACTCCCGCAACGCGTGTTGCCGCAGCACCCGCACGCTCCCCGCAGCCACCGCCCGCACCGCACAATCTGCATTTAAGTCAACTATCCCCGCCTGCACCGCCTTCTGCACCTCCACAACCCGCGCGGGAGGAGAGTCCGGTTTCCGCATCGTCCCCCGCCGCTCCCGCGCAACCGGCACCCCAAGAAGCCCCTCCTGCACCGGCACAAAAAACGCATACGCCGCTCGTGATATTCTCCCTTCTGGTGGGCGTATCAGTATTGGTGTGGGGTGCGTTTGCGTTCCGAGGGGGAGGAGAGGATGATGTGAGCGTCAAAAAGCATGTAGCGGAAATAATGCTGCTCCCCGAGGGGGATGAGCCCCTGCTTTTCACCGTGACCGATGCAGAAAAGATGCGTGAGGAAATAAAGCTCACTGATATACAAAATGGCGACAAAGTGCTGGTGTACCAAAAAAAGAAAAGAATAGTACTCTATCGGCCCTCGCGGCAGCAGATTGTGGATGTGTTGCCTCTGAAGGGCAAGTGATTGCCCGAGGTGAGCCGTTACTGATTCCTACCGCAGAAGGCAGCGCGGTGCGGTGCAGGCTTTGCCTTGCGACGCACGGCATACCACAAAACCGCTGTGTACTCCGTCGCTTCTATGGCGGGTACACGTGTTTGCATGCGCTCTGTTGCGCAACCCTTGCCTAGGAAGCGGCGGCTCCTGCGGTGAGAGTGGGGATAGGGCGCATGGCCGCGAGGGTGTGTTGCGCTACCACCACTGCACTACTGCGAGGGAAACGGTAAAGAGCAGCCATGTGAGGAATGCCCACGCGGCGAGGCGCCGGAGATCTGCGCGCGCGATTGCGGTAAGCGCACGGTGGATAAAAAGGCGCGGGATGGGAGTGCGAGTATTATCTTCGCGATGCGGACGGGTACGGGTGAGCGCATGCGCGAGTGACTGCGGTGCTTCTCTCTCTTCCCTCTGCATCAGGGAAGAAATAAACGCACCTATTGCCGCGCGCGCTGCATTTGGCGAAAAGGGCGCTGCGGCGCCGGCAACGGTGCCCTGTGCTGCCTCTGCGCATGTGTGGTGCGGGAACGCGCGCGAGGTCCATGCCGGCGGCAATAGCTGTCGCAGATGGGCAATGCCCCGCACGCACTCCTCTCTGCAAAATTGGAGGAATGCCACAAGAAAGCGGGAGAGGGAAGTGCGCTGCGGCATAGCGCCGGAAGATCGTAGGAGCGGTATGGTGTCCGCATCCGCGGCGTCGGGGTACGGTGTAGCAGAGGGCGCGCGTATAGGTTCAAATTGTACGTTGGGAGAAAGATGGGGCTCCGCATGCTCGGTGTCACGGAGGGTGAGCACCTGCGCCGCACGGTACGCATCCTCCTCGCGCAGAGAAAGCGCTTCGTCAAAATTCGCGCCCGCCAGCGCTTTGTCCAGATCAAAATGGTTTTCGTAGCGCACCTCCTCCAGTACCGTGTCGCTGCAGCGCAGCAACATGCGCTCAATTTCTTCTTGGCAGGAGTGCAGGGCGTGGCGTCTTTTCTTGGGTTCACCTGCAGGCATAGCACTTATATTATACTATTTTTTTAATATTTTGTCAAAATATTCTTTTGCGGCACACGCGGGAGTGTGCAAGTCTGGTAATAACAGTAGGGAATAGAGAAGTGGCACGGCGCTGCGGCGCATGCGCGCTCGCGGCATGGATTTTATCTGCAATGGTGTGCCGGCATCTGGCGGCGTGCCTCTTTGTGTACACCGTGCTCATTGTGCAGATAGGCGCAGTGTTACGGCATAAAAATAAGGAGATGAAAGAGAGAGGCGAGCCATGGATATATTTGCGGCGCGCACCATATGGTATTGCCGTAGCACCCGGCTGCTGCGCATGGCGCACGGGGCAATACTGCGCACATGTTTGAAGGAGCGCTTCTTTCGTAGGGCGCGGCTGCGCACGCCCAGTGCGTTGAGGCCGCTCCCTATAGGTATGCGCGCTACGCGTGTGCGATCCACTTTTACAAAAAGAGGGTGAGAGGGGTTATATGGTATCTATGGTACAGTACTAACCATAGATACGAATGCGGTGCGGCACCTAGTTAGGCGTTTTCCCATTCGTGGCATGGCTATGGAAAAATTTCCAGAACAGAGAAAAAAGAGCGGCATGCCGCGGCGCGCGTTTCTCAAAGGCGCTGCGGCGGCGGGCGCGGCTGCGCTGGGGGGTGCGGCGCTGTGGGCGGAGCGAACACGGCACAAGGGGGATATTGCCGCTGCTGACATGGTTGCCTTTTTGGAAGGAGGAGAGGCGCCGGCACTTGCCGAGCGCGGTATCACACTGGAAAAAGCAGCAGCGGTAATTGAGGCAA
Organism: Patescibacteria group bacterium; assembly: GCA_015491245.1. Lineage (GTDB taxonomy): Bacteria > Patescibacteriota > Minisyncoccia > Phycocordibacterales > UBA12088 > WFWH01. Next base: position 6,599 of record WFWH01000013.1, read on the forward strand.
TGCTCGCGGAAGATCACCAAGGCGCGATAGATGAAGCGCGCACGCCATGGGATCGGCCCTTGTCTCAAGAGGCGGTGCACCAAGTACTGCGGGAGTTTGCCGTTATGGTGCGGGTGGAAGAGCGGTTTGGCGATGCGCTGGAGCGTACGGTGGAAGGTGCGGCGGAAGAAATGGCGCGGCATACAGGCATCAATACGGTACGTACGTTTGGCCCTGCAGAGGTAAATCCGCACACGGCACGTGCGCATGCGCTCCGGCACGCGGCGGTGCTGGCCGAGAGCAGGTGGTATGATGAGGGCACACTGGCACAGTTGAAAGAAACGAATAGCGCGGCGACGCTCGCGCACCTGCTGCGCCTCTCGGAGGACGGCGCGGTACTGTGGGGAGGGTATCTTTTTTCCCGCGGCATGGACATCTATGGGAGGGACAAACGGGGAATGTTCCAACTTGAGAATAAGCGTACACTCTCGCTCACCTATGCCAGCTACAGCGCCACGGAATACACGCCGGCGGTGAGCGCACTGCAAAATGTGGTTAATGATTTGGGCGTGCTCTCGGGCGTGCTGGATTCTCCCATTGCGGTGGACGGTGACTTGGGGAAGGTAACCGAAAGCGCCGTTCGGGAAACACTTGCTGCATTGCGGGCGCAGGGATACCCGTCTGCTGCGCTGCAAAGGGAGGTGCGGCGATTCCTTGCGCTCCACGAGGAGAAGGAAGAGCCGCTCCTGCTGGCGCGCGCGGCATGGCGGGTCATGCACCAGGCGGGCGCGCTGCAGCGCCAACTGTTTGGGGAGCGCATTACCCGCACAGAGGAGAATGATCCAGTGCTCGCGCACCTCGTTGCGCACCGCTACAGCGCTTCTGTGGAAGCGTATATGCGGCTCTATGATGCGGTGGAGGAAAACCTCGCGCCGCAGGCGGCAGCGCGTGCGCTTGCCGCACTGAAAGAGCTCTTCCGTGCGTACGTATTTGAAAATGATCGGCGCTTCGTTGAGTTTTTGGCGCAAGAAGAGCCCTTCGTGGCATTTTTTAGTGAGGTAATGGCGGAGGAAGTGCGCGCCCCTGCTGCCGATGCGCTGCCGCTTCACCGCGCGTGGGTGGAAGCGCTCCTGCGCCGCCTGCCGCAGCGCTGGGCGAGTGATGGAAAATTTTTGGGGACCGTGCCCACCGCACGAAAGGTGGGATGGTTCACCGGCGATCCCCGTACCCTTTTTGTGCAGGTTGACCGCAATATTTTTGGGCGGGTCCTTCTGGCATACGAGATGGCAGGAGGGAAGTATGCGCTCAATCTCGGTTTAGCGCAGCCGTAGGTGTCGTAAAAGGCGCCACAGGCGTTATTGAGCTGTGCGGTGCGGCGCGGTTGCTCGCTGCGCCGTGTGGCGCCCATTCTCGCGCGCCGTGCGCGAACGTGGCATACTCGTGGGGTATGGAGCCGTGGTGCATCCCGTTCAAGGGGAAAAAAGTAACCGTCATGGGTTTGGGTTTGTTGGGGCGCGGCGTGGGGGACGCTGATTTTCTCGCTGCGTGCGGGGCGGAAGTAACGGTGACCGATCTCAAAGATGCGCGCACGCTCGCCCCCTCGGTGGCGCGCTTAGCACACCACCCCAATATTACATGGGTGTTGGGCCGGCACCGCACGGAGGATTTTTGCCGCGCGGATATGGTACTGAAAGCGGCGGGGGTGCCGCACGACTCTCCCTTTGTGCGTGCCGCGCATGAGCGGGGGGTGTCGGTGGAGATGAGCGCGGCACTCTTGGTGGCGGAGGCGCGGCACCTTAATCCCCATGTGCGCGTGGTGGGGGTAACGGGAACGCGCGGCAAAACAACCACTACAATGCTGCTCTCCCACACCCTGCGGCACGCGGGCGTGCCCGCGCTCGTGGGGGGCAATGTGCGCGGGGTTGCCAATTTGCCGCTGTTAAAAAAAGTGCATAACGCCGCGGTATTGGTGCTGGAGCTGGATTCGTGGCAGCTGCAGGGGTTCGGTACGCGGCGCATTGCGCCGGATATCGCGGTGTTTACCACCTTCATGGACGACCACCTGAATTACTACCGTGGGGACCGCCGCGCGTACTTTGCCGACAAGGCGCACATTTTTCTCCACCAGAAAAAGGGCGATGTGCTCATTATGGGCGCGCAGGCGTATGCGGCGGTGCGCCCTTGGCTGTCCCCAGCCGATTGCGCGCGTGCGCAAAAGGTGTCGGGTGAAGCACTGCCGCCCGAGTGGCGCCTGCCGCTTTTGGGTGCGCATAACCGTGCCAATGCGGCGTGTGCGCGTGCGGCACTCACGGCGCTCGGCGTGGAAGATACCGCAATACGGGAAGGGTTCGCGTCCTTTCCCGGCGTAGAGGGGCGTCTGGAGGATATGGGGGTGCGCGCAGGGGTGCGGTGGATTAACGACAATAACGCCACGACGCCGGACGCGACGATTGCCGCCCTGCGCGCGCTCCCTGAATATGCGGGAAGGGTAATCCTTATCGCCGGCGGGGCCGATAAAGGGCTTGCGCAGGATGCACTGGCGCGGGAAATTGCCGCACGCTGCAAGGCGGTGGTGCTACTCTCTGGAAGCGGTACGCCCGCGCTGCGTGCGGCACTTGCAGATGCGGAATACCCTCGGGCGGCGCTTTCGGAATACGGCACACTTGCGGCGTGTGTGCAGGCGGCGCATGCGGCGGCGCAGAGAGGCGACGCGGTGCTCTTCAGCCCCGCATTTGCGTCATTCAGCAAAGAGTTCCAAAATGAGTACGAGCGCAACGACGCGTTCCGGGCCCTATGGGCGTCGCTCACCTAAGGTATGCATAAGAAACCACTTCCCGTCCTTCTCCCGTTCCATTCCTACTGCGCCCTTTTTGAGCATGCGGTGGGGAGCCGCATGTTCCGCACGCTGTGGGCCGCGGTGGGAGGGAGGAAAAAAGACATTACCGAACGCGGCGCATTGTCCTGCGCGTATTTTGTATCGTCAGTACTCATGGTCGCCCAGAGCGCGTTTTCCCGACCGTTAATACGGACGGTGCATGCCACAGTAGGCGGCACCGTGCGCGACATGGAGTCCTGCGGCTGGCGGCGCATTGCGCGCCCGCGCAAGGGCGCGGTGGTGGTGTGGGAGGCACGCGACGGCCATCGCCACATCGGCTTTGTCGCGGGGCGCGGCACGGCGGTCAGCAATGATACCGCGCGCGGCGCCATCGCCCGCCACGCGCTCACCTTCGGCCGAAAGGGCACGTCCGCATACCGCAGGGTGGAAGCGTACTGGTGGCACGACGCGTTCACCGCTGCCGCTTCCCCTCCCAACAAGGGACGCAGGTAAAGAAAAAGCGCGCGCTGCGCTTGAGGCGCGCACTGTGCCACCTGCTACAGCTTCTTGCGCGCGGCAGAGAGCGGCGCGGCGTGGGACATGCTCTTCTGGAGGTAGTTTCTAATGTGGCGTTTTGCGAGCGTGGTTTTTGCCATGCGGAGCCACTTCCCGCTCGGATGCGCCTTGTCGCTTGTCATAATTTCAACAATATCGCCGTTTTTGAGGCGCGTATTGAGCGTGGCCATTTTTCCGTTTACCTTCGCACCCGCGATATGGTTGCCGATATCGGAGTGTATCGCGTAGGCAAAGTCAATGGGGCTTGAGTCTATCGGCAAGTCAATCACATCGCCGCGCGGGGTGAATACGAATATGCGATGGTTGAAAAAATCCGCCTTGATATCATTAAGAAATGTGTGGGGATTTACGTCGCCTTCGTGTGCGTCCACCATGTACCGTATCCACTCCGGCGCTCCACTTTCCGTCGCATGGTGGGGAGTGCTGCCGGAGAGTGCGTTGCCCATTCCCTCCACCCAGAGGCGCGCGGGTATAAATTGGCGAATCCAGCTGAGTGCGTGGCGGTGCGCGCCGCGCACGCTTCCGCGCTGCCCCTTGTAGGCAAAGTGTGATGCAATACCGAGTTGCGCTTCACGGTGCATCGCTTCAGTGCGGATTTGCAGCTCAATAACACCGCCGTCGCCGGTAAGGACGGTGGTGTGAATGCTCCGGTAGCCGTTGGGTTTTGGGAAGGCGAGGTAATCTTTCGTGCGCCCCGGCAGCGGAGGCCATATGCCGTGCACAACGCCCAGCACGGCATAGCAGTCTGCAGCGGTGGGGACAATAATGCGCAGCGCCCAGATATCGAATATTTGGGTAATATCCCAGTTTTTGCGCTCCAGTTTTCGAAACAAACTGTACAGCCCTTTTACGCGGCAGGCAGTGTGAAATTGGGTAAGCCCATGCGCGGCTATCTTTTCGCGCATATGGCGGTGTATGCGCGCAAGGCGCTTGAGGTCGCCGCCGCCGGCATCGTTAAAAATTTTTGACACTTTTTTATATTCCGCGGGATATGCGTGCGGGAATACGCCGTCTTCCAGTTCGCGTTTGACGAGCCCCATGCCGAGCCGGTCCGCAATCGGCGCATAAATTTCAAGTGTTTCTAGCGCAATACGTTCTCGCTTGTGTTCGGGAACGAAGTGGAGGGTGCGCGCATTGTGTAGCCGGTCCATCAACTTCACCACCATAACGCGAATATCGCGCGCAGTTGCGGCAAAAAGTTTTCGCAGGCTTTCCACGTGGCGCTTCATGCCACGATAGCGCACCGTGCCGAGCTTGGTGACGCTCTCAACCAGCATAGCGATATCGTCACCAAAGTGCGCCCGGATTTCCTCCGGTGCAACCCCCGCATCTTCCACCACGTCATGCAACAGGCCCACCACAATCATAGACGCGGGCATCTGAATGCCCGCGAGATACTTGGCGGTTTCAAAAGGATGGTGAAAATAGGGTGCTCCCGAGTAGCGCACTTGGCCGTTGTGTTTCCCTTTTGCGAACTCGTACCCTCGAGTAATGAGTTTAATGTCCGCTTTTGACGGCGTGTGCAGCAGTGAGAGGATCTCTTCCACTCTGAGTTCAGTCGGCGTAACGGCCGCTCTCTTCGCTTCATCGGTAAACGGGTACATTATTTACATGATAGCCCGTTGGAGTGAGAGAGCAAAAGACATCGCTTCTTCATGCGGTTTGCGGTATGGGGGCAGGAGGCGCCCTGTGGTAGAGTGTGCGGCATGAAGTGCGGCGGCACCAATCCGCATCACGTGCATTTTGTGGGCATCGGCGGCATCGGCATGTCGGCTTTGGCGCAGTGGTATGCCGCGCAGGGGACGCGGGTGAGCGGGAGCGATACCGCGGCATCCCCCGTAACGCGGCGCCTCATTGAGAAGGGCATCGCCATTGCGGCGTCTCACAAGAGTGAGAATCTTCCCGCAGGAGCTGAGCTGGTTGTATATTCTGACGCGGTGCCGGAGGAAAATCCCGAGCGCGCGGCGGCACGCGCGCGCGGTATACCCGAACAGTCCTACTTTGAGGCGCTGGGCGCGGTGACGCGCCACTTTTCTCAGGTGGTTGCGGTTGCGGGCACGCACGGCAAAACCACTACCACCGCCATGGCGTCGCTCGCGCTGCATAAGAGCGGTGTGCCGCTTACCGCATTTGTGGGCTCGCTGGTGCCGCAATTTCCCGAGGGAAGCAATGTGCTCGCGGCGGGTGATGCGGCGTGCGTGGTGGAGGCGTGCGAATACCGCAATCATCTCCTCAACCTCTCGCCCACAATACTCGTCATTACCAACCTGGAGTGGGACCACACCGACTGGTTTCTCTCCGTGGAGGCGCTGCACGAGACCATGCGCCGCGCCATTGCGCGCCTCCCGCAGGGCGGTGCGCTGGTGTACGACGGGGAGGACGCAACGCTCTGCGCCCTTGCGGGCGCGGCCTCTGAAGGGGTGGTGTGCATTGATTACCGTGCAATGGATGTCCCCCCGCTGCGCGTGCCGGGGCATTTCAACCGGCGCAATGCGCAGGCCGCTTTCGCGGCAGCATGCCGTGTTGCACCGGGCAGTGCCGCATCGCTGCGCGAGGCGCTGGGAGAATTTCGCGGCGTCTGGCGGCGCTTTGAGTACAAGGGGCGCACCCGCGGCGGTGCCGCAGTGTACGACGACTACGCGCACCATCCTACCGCGGTGCGCGAGACGTTGCGCGCGGCGCGGGAGCGCTTTCCCGAAAAGCGCATCATTGCCGCATTTCAGCCGCACCTATACTCGCGTACGCGCGATTTGTTTGACGGATTTGTCGATGCACTCACGCATGCCGATGCGGTGCATCTGCTTCCCGTGTATGCGGCACGCGAGCGTCAAGAGGATTTTCCGGATGTTTCTTCTGAGAAAATTGCCCGCGCCCTGTCGCAGCACAAAAGAGGCGCGGTACAGGTGCACCCGACGCACGGGGTATTGGAAGCGGCACTGCGGGATACGCAGGGCGATGCGGTAATTTTCATCTTAGGAGCGGGCGATATTTATCGCGTGGCCGCTGCTTTAGTGGAGCGGTAAGAGGGGGCGGGAGCTCCCATAAGCCTCTTTCGGATGCACTCTCGCGGATGCGGCGACGCGGGTTGGTTGCGGTGTCGCGGCATGGTATACCGTGGAGGTATGGCCACGCTATTTGTAACCGCTACACCCATTGGTAATCTAGAAGACATCACCCTGCGCGCGCTGAAGGTGTTGCGGGAAGAGGCGGCGGTTATCTTTTGCGAGGACACCAGGGTTACCAAAAAACTGCTGGCGGCATACGCGATACGCACGCCACTGCGCAGCTTGCATGCGCACTCTTCCGCGCGAAGGATAGATGAGGCGCTGCGGCACTTGCGGGAGGGGAAGCACATCGCCTACGTGACTGATGCGGGTACCCCCGCCATTTCGGACCCCGGCGCCGCGCTGGTGCGCGCGGTGCGCGCGGAGGGGTATGCGGTGTGTACCATACCGGGCCCTTCGGCGCTCACCGCGGCGCTGAGCGTGAGCGGGATCGCGGATCCCGTGTTTGTGTTTTACGGATTTCTGCCGCACAAGAAGGGGCGCGCGGCGCTCCTGCGCGAAGTTGCCGCATCGGCGCGCACGGCGGTACTGTACGAGTCGCCGCACCGCATTACCAAAACGCTCGCGGCACTCGCGTCCCTTTGCCCCGACCGGCAGGTGGTGGTGGCGCGCGAGCTCACCAAGCGGTTTGAGGAGGTGCTTACCGGCACGCCGGCGGAGATTCTGCGCCGCATGGAAGCCGATCCGCGGCACACCCGCGGCGAGTTCGTGGTAGTGGTGGAAAAACCGCACGGGAGGTGATGCGGTATACTACGGAATACTGCGCACCATGAAAAAAATACCATCACGCTTATCTGTGAGCGGCGCAGCGGTGGTGTGGTACCCGCTCACTGTCGCGGCAGGCACAATCGCTGCGGTGCTCGTGGCCCACGTGGCGCTGCCGGAAGCCCTGCGGGAAACGTACTACGGTAGCGCTCCCCCCGTCGCCTCGTCCGCTTTCGTTGCGCCACATGCCGCCACCGGTACAGATGCCGCACGCGCTTCCCAAGGTACAGCGGCAACCTCCTCCGCTTCCGCCGCCGCGTGGCCGCGCACGTATCTCCCCACCCCCAAGCCGCTCAAGGCGATTTACATGTCCCAGTGCGTGGCGGGTACACCCTCATTCCGCGAGGCGCTGGTTGCGCTCATCAAGGAGACGGAACTCAATGCGGTGGTAATAGATATCAAGGACTACTCCGGGGGGCTCGGCTACCCCTTTCAGGAGCCGGAGCTTGCGCCCCACGTGTCGCAAAAGTGCCGCGCGCCCGATCTGCCGCAATTTCTCGCGCGCCTGTATCGCGAGGGCATTTACACCATTGCGCGCATTACGGTGTTTCAAGACCCGCAATACGCAACGGCATACCCCGAACTCGCGGTGAAAAAGAGGAGCGACCCGCAGGCGGTGTGGGAAGATTACAAAGGCCTGCACTTCATTGATGTCTCGGCGCGGCCGTTTTGGGACTACATCGTCACCCTCGCGCGCGCCACGTACCGCCTCGGCTTTGATGAGCTCAATTTTGACTACATCCGTTTTCCCTCGGACGGCCCGATGGACGATATCCTGTTTCCCCACACCAAGGAAATGCCTAAAGAGGAGGCACTGGAGCGTTTCTTCCGCTACCTCAATGAAAAACTGGCGGATCCTGCCGCGTACCCGGAGGGAGTGCCGCCGCCGGTGCTCTCCGCGGACCTCTTCGGCTTCACCACGAGCAACACCGACGACCTCTCCATCGGGCAGGTATTGGAGCGCGCCCTGCCGTACTTTGACTACCTCGCCCCCATGGTGTATCCCTCGCACTACCCGCGCGGCGCGTTCGGCTATACCAACCCGAATGATTACCCTTACGAAATCGTGTATCGGGCAATGACGGACGGGGTGCGGCGCCTGCGCGCGAGCACCACGCCGGTAAAGACGCTGGACGGCACTCCCCTCTATCGGCGCGTCACCGTGCCCGCGGCGGGGACTGGCACTCCCGCAACTACCACGCGGGTATTTACCGGGCGCTACACCAAGCCCGTCTACGATAGCCAAATGCTGCGGCCGTGGTTGCAGGATTTTGACTACGGCGGCAACTATGGCCCCGAAGAGGTGCGTGCGCAAATACAGGCGGTTTATGACGCGGGTTTGGATAGCTGGATGTTATGGGCGCCCTCCAACCGCTACACCAAAGAAGCGCTGCGTCCCTTTTACCGTACTGGCACCTCCGTAGCGGGAAGCCCCTCTTCTGCCACTTCTTCTCCCCCTGAAGAACCTTGACGGATTGTTGTGTGTATAGTGGAATAAAGGTATGGAACCTCAAGGGGTAGCGCGGGATACAGCCGTGACCTATTTTGCACAGACTGATGCGCGCGGGAAGCGGGTGCCGTTTGGCATAAAAGAGGAGGACCGCGCGCGGCACATGTACGTCATCGGAAAGACCGGCATGGGAAAGTCCACCATGCTGGAAAATATGGCAATCCAAGACATCCAGAGCGGCCGCGGCATCACCTTTATTGACCCGCATGGTTCTTCGGCGGAGAAGCTTTTGGACTACGTCCCCGAAGCGCGCATTGAGGACGTGCTGTACTTTGCGCCCTTTGACCTCGCCTATCCCATTTCGTTCAACGTGATGGAGAAGGTGGATCCCGATAAGCGCTTTTTGGTGGTCAACGGCCTCATGTCCACCTTTGAGAAGATATGGCAGGACGCATGGAGCGCGCGCATGGCGTACATCCTCCAAAACACCCTGGGCGCTTTGCTGGAGTGGCCCGGCGCGACGCTCTTGGCGGTGAACCGCATGTATGTGGACAAGGAGTTCCGCAAGCGGGTGGTGGACAACGTGACCGACCCGTCCGTAAAAGCGTTTTGGACAGAAGAGTTTGCCAAGTACACTGACCGCTTTGCTGCGGAAGCGACCCCTGCCATCCAAAACAAGATCGGCCAGTTTGCGAGCAACGCGCTGGTGCGCAACATTATCGGCCAGCCGCATTCCGCGTTTGACCTGCGCACCATTATGGACGAGAAGAGGATATTCATCGTAAACCTCTCCAAGGGCCGCGTGGGCGAGGGCAACGCCAATTTGCTGGGGAGCATGATTATCACCAAGCTCTACCTAGCGGCGATGTCGCGCGCGGACGCGCCGCCCTCGGTGCTGCGTACGCTGCCGCCGCACTACGTGTATGTGGATGAGTTCCAATCGTTCGCCAACCGCTCGTTTGCGGACATTCTCTCTGAGGCGCGCAAGTACAAGCTCGCGCTCACCATCGCGCACCAGTACATTGAGCAGATGGACGAAGAGGTGCGCGCGGCGGTGTTCGGCAACGTGGGGACGCTGGTCACGTTTCGCGTGGGTGCGTACGACGCCGAGGTGCTGGAAAAGGAATTTGCACCGGCGTTTACCGCCGCCGACATCGTCAATCTCGGGGCGCGGCAAATTTACCTCAAGCTCATGATAGACGGCGTGGCGTCCCAGCCCTTCTCGGCGACCACCTTGCCGCCCATTGAGCCGCCGCGCATTTCCTACCGCGATATGGTCATCGCGCACTCGCGCCGCACCTATGCGCGCCCCCGCGCGGAGGTGGAGCGTGAGATTCACGCGTGGCATGCATCGTTTCGGAGCGCCGCTGCACCAAAAACCCCCACATCCCGCACGGATAGGGGGAGTACGGACACGGCCCCCGCAAAGGGCAGTGCACTTTCCACGCGCAAAGGGGGGTCTCCTGAAGCGCCGCGCCCGCATACTGCCGCGCCTGCGGCTCCCGCATCCTCTCCCCAGAACAATGGAAGGGGTACTTCGGGTATGGAAGGGAAGAGCCTTAAAGAGGTGCTCGCGGAAATAGCGGGGGGCGCAGCAGCCGCACCGCGCGCTGCGGCGCAGAACGCACCTGCGCCCCCAGGAGAAGGGGCGGCGGAAAGGGAAAAGGGCGCGCGCCCGAAAGGCGCTCCTGCCGCGGCAAGCCGAGAGCGGGAGGCGCTGCGCGAGGTGCTCGCGGCTCTCACGCGCAAAGGGGAACATGCGCGCGCGGGTGCGCCCACGCCGGATTCTGCGCTATCGGCCGCACCCTCCTCTGCGCCCGCAGAGGGTACCAAAGAAGAGAAAGAGGCGGAAGAAGCGCCAACGGCAGCCGCCCCTATGTCGCCGCCTGCGGGCGTTTCGGTGGGGCAGCTTAAAAAAATTCTTGACGTCTCTGATGAGTTGAGGCAGCCATGAAGCGTGTTGCGCACCTCTTTCTTTTGATTGCCCTACTGCTTCCTCTCGCGGCAGAGGGTGCGGTGCGCATTAGTGAGGTGGCGTGGATGGGCACGCAAGAGTCCGCCAACGACGAGTGGATAGAGCTCTACAACGACGGCACGGCGGATGTGGATTTGCAGGGGTGGCGGCTGGCAACCGATGATGGCGGCATAGACGTAGCGCTTGCGGGGACGATTCCCGCGGGCGGCTATTTTCTGTTAGAGCGCACCGACGATGCGAGCGTGCCCTCCGTACCGGCGGATATGCTATATGCCGGATCCCTCTCCAACGAGGGAGAGGTGCTGCGCCTCTTTCGCGCGGACGGCACAGAGGCAGACAAAGTTGACGGTGGGGACGCGTGGGCCGTGGGCGGCGACAATGCCACCAAAGAGACGCTGCAGAGAAAGGGAGATGTGTGGGTTACCGCACCCCCCACGCCTAAAGCGGGCTATGCGCCAAACGCAGAAGAGAATGCGCAAAACGGCCAAGAGAGCGGGGAGCAAGATCAGACAAAAGAGGCGGGCACTCTTGAAGGAGAGGACGCGTCCGCATCGCGCAATCGCCCTGTGCTTTTGAAAGATGTGGTTCCTATCCTCTCCGTAGCGATTGATGCGCCGGCGCGCGCCGCGCCCGGTGCGCGCGTCTCATTCCGTGCGGTGGTGTACGATCAGGAGGGAAAAGAAGTGCGCGCGCCGGTGCGCATCTTTTGGAACTTCGGAGACGGCACGGTGGGAGAGGGAAGAGAGGCGGCACACCTCTACCGCTACCCGGGAGAGTACGTGGTGCGCGTGCGGGCGGTATGGGATCGGTTCGGCACGGAACTTACCGCAGAGGCGCGCCGCACGCTCACGGTAACCGCGCTGGACCTCGTACTCCCTTCTTACGGGAGAGACTACACCGACATCGCCAACCGCGAAGCGTTTGAGGTGGATCTGTCGGGATGGACGTTGGTGCGGGGCGGCGCGGTGCTGCGCATTCCCGCGCTGACCACCTTGCTGCCCGGGCGCACCCTGCGCCTGCGGCACGCCCCCACGCGCATGGCGCCGCCGCTGTTGTTTGATGCGGAGAAAAATATCGCGGCGGCATTTGCGCCGCCGCGCCCGCCCGCGCGGGCGCCTTCTGCGCGGCACACACCTGTGGCCCGTGAGGGGCGCAGTGCCACGGCGCGTGCCGCCGCTGCCGCACCCCCGCGCACTGCCGCACGCGCCGCACCGGCGCCCTCCGCCCCTCTTGCCGCGCAGTCAATCGCTGCGCCGCGGCAGTTTGCCGCATCAACCTCCCTCGCGGTGCAGGCTGCCGCCGCAGCATCCCCTGCGGTGCGCGCGGGCGCCGGTGCGGCAATCTGGTATTGGGCGCTGGCGGGGCTGGTGGCGCTGGGAGTTTTTGCGGCACTGATGCGGGTGCCGGGGCATCCCGCTCCCGCGCCGCGCGGGGATACGACGGATGCCGCCCTCTCCCCAGAGGCGGCGCTCCCCCCTGCGGAGGCGTTCACCCTCGTTGAAGAGGGGGAGAAAAGGGGATAGTATGGAGCGGGTATGGCGAAGGAAAAAACGGCGGTGGTGACCGGCGGCGCGGGTTTTATCGGCTCGCACCTGTGCCGGCGCCTCCTGCGGGAGGGGTATCGCGTCATCTCTCTGGACAACTACTTTACGGGCTCCCCTGAAAACCACGTGGCGGGCGTGGAGTACCGCGAGGGGCACACCAAGCACCTTGGTGCCCATGTGCCGGAGCGCCCCGATATTTTGTTCCATTTGGGCGAGTACGCGCGGGTGGAGAAAAGTTTTGAAGATGCGCCGCTGGTGTGGGACCTCAACATTGCGGGTACGTTCGGCGTGTTGGAATTTTGGCGCGAGAAAGGGTGCAAGCTGGTGTATGCGGGCTCTTCCACCAAATTTGCCGACGGCGGCGCGGGAAAGGACCAGAGCCCCTATGCGTGGAGCAAGGCCGCCAATACCGAGCAGGTGCGCAACTACGGCACATGGTACGGGCTTCCGTATGCCATCGCGTACTTCAATAACGCGTACGGCCCCGGCGAGCGCGCCGGCGCGTACGGTACTGTGGTGCGCATTTTTACGGAGCAATACCGGCGGGGGGAGCCGCTCACGGTGGTTGCGCCAGGCACGCAAACGCGCCACTTTACGCACGTAGAGGACATTGTGGACGGGCTCTTGCTGGTGGCGGAGCGTGGAGAGGGCGACGGGTACGTTATCGGTGCGGACGAGGCGTATTCCGTCCAGGCGCTCGCGGACATGTTTGGTGGCCCCACCGTACTCCTTCCGGCGCGGCCCGGTAACCGCATGGACTCTCCCATTGATACCCGCGCGATGAAAGCGCTCGGCTGGCGTCCGCGCTGGCGCCTCCCCGATTACGTTGCGCGCGTGCGGGAAGAGGTGCGGGAGGCGCCCTCCCGCGCGGCGCGTATCGTGGTGTGCGCGCCCACGTTTTATCCGGGGCCCATGGGGCGCGCGGAGCGCGCCCTTTTGGAAACCATGGCATCACTTCCCCACATTGCCTTTGATGTGGTAACGGCGCGCGGCGTGGGGGAAGCGCGCGCCGCGGCGCCTGAGCCGCTTCCGAAAAACGTGCGCGTGCAGTATGTGGGGCGGGGAAGCAGGTGGGACAAGTATGCGCTTCCCTGGGAGGGTGCGCGCCGCATCGCGCGCATACTCTCCGCAGAGCAGGACCGCCCGCCGTTGCTGCTATGGTCACTCTTTGCGAGCTACGGGGCGCTGGCGGCGTTTTTCGCACGCCGGCACGCCGGCGTGGCGGTGCCGCTGCTGATCACGCTCGCGGACCAAGATATCAGCGGCGTGCCGTGGCACAAGCGCGCGGCGCTGCGCTTTTTGCTGCGCGACGCCGACCAAGTTGCCGCTGCGGGTGCGCGGCAAGCGCACGCGGCGCAGCGTCTCGCGCGGCGCACGGCGCTCTTGCGCGCCCTGCGGGAGGGTGACGCGTTCGCGCACCAAATACGCTTTGTGTTTTCCCAGCACTTCGCTGCCGCGCAGGTTTTGCCATGAGAAAAAAGAGAATGCTCATCCTTTCGCTCGCGTACTATCCCAAGCATGTGGGGGGCGCGGAGGTGGCCATAAAGGAAATCACGGATCGGATTGATCCCGACGACATAGAGTTTCATATGGTGTGCCTGCGGTTTGACCGCACGCTGCCGCGGCGTGAGCGCGTGGGCAACGTCGTGGTGCACCGCATCGGCTTTACGCGCCCCGATCCGCGCCCCGCAGACCTGCGCAAGATGCCGCTCCACCTCAACAAATTCCTTTTTCAGTACCTTGCGTTTGCAAAAGCGCGCGCCCTGCACCGTACCCTGCGCTTTGATGCGCTGTGGGGCATGATGGCGCACGCCACCGCGATACCGGCCGGGCTGTTTAAGCGCGCGTACCCTTCGGTGGGGTATGCGCTCACCCTGCAGGAGGGAGACCCGCCTGAACACATTGAGCGCGCCATGCGCCCCGTGTGGCCGCTTTTCTCACGTGGTGTGCGCAGTGCGGACGCGGTGCAGGTTATCTCTTCTTTTCTCGGCGCGTGGGCGCGGCGGCTGGGTGTGGCTCATGAGCCCGTGCTTATTCCCAACGGGGTAGACATTGCGCGGTTTGCGCGCACGATTGCGCCCGCAACGCTAGAGGCGACGCGGCGGGAAATGGGGCGGCGGGAGGGCGAGGTGTGGCTCGTACACACTGGCCGCCTGGTGCGCAAGAACGGCGTGGACAACATCATTCGCGCGCTTTCCCTCTTGCCGCCTCGGGTGCGCTTTTTGCAAATAGGGATAGGAGAGGAAGAGGCGGCGCTCAAGGCGCTCGCCGCCGCCCAAGGGGTGGCGCACCGCATTTGCTGGAAGGGGTGGGTTGACCATGGGGAATTGCCGCGTTACCTCAAAGCATCTGACATTTTCGTGCGCCCCTCCCGCTCCGAGGGGATGGGTAACTCGTTTATAGAAGCCATGGCAGCCGGCCTTCCGGCCATCGGCACGCAAGAGGGAGGCATTGCGGATTTCCTTTTTGATGCCCGAAAGAATCCAGACAAAAAACCGACCGGCTGGGCGGTCGGGAAGGAGAGCCCGCAAGAAATTGCCGCGGCAGTGCAGCACATTATCTCCAATCCCGAGGAGGCGCGCGCCGTGTGCGCACACGCTCGGGAT
>WFWH01000014.1 GCA_015491245.1 Patescibacteria group bacterium
AAAGAGGAAGCCTGTGCCGCGGGTGTGCGGCGCATCAAAGCCATATTAGAGGAAGCCGAATGATTCGCCCCTGCCCTCTCCCCATGGCACCCCTTTTATGCTATTCACCGGCACTCACCTTACGCGGTATACTTACCGCATAATGTGGCCTTTGACGCACAAAAAAGGCAGTGGGCGCTATGGGGCGATTATCACCATCGGCAGCGCCCGCATTACCGCCTCGTGGGTGGCATTGCCGCCAGGGGGCGGCAAACCCGTCTTTCACCGCACCGTTGCGGTGCGCTATCCCCACTACGACTCCTTAGATACGCCACGATTCATCAAGCGCATGTTTGGTGCGCTTATGCAAGCTGTGTTACGCCTGTCCGAACTGCGCTCCGCCGGTGAGATACCCTCGCGCTTTTTCCGTCCGGATTTTCTTACCTGCACTCTTACTGCTCCGTGGTTTATAGGGCAACGGCGCACCATCCACATGGCACGAGAGAAAGATTTTCGCATCACCTCCCCGCTGCTCCGAAACCTCGTAGAACATGAACTTGATGCGGCACGGGAAGAAATAGAAAACACACTCTCCCATGGCGCGCTATGGGAAGAAGGTTCCCCCTACGTTACCGAATCTGCGATACTGCAGGTACGCGGCAATGGGTACCCCACCAAAGCGCCACTCAACAAAATGGTACGAGAGCTGTCCCTGGTGCTCTATGTGAGCTACCTCTCACGGCCTATCGCAGAAAAAATACGCCAAGTACTACTCGATTCATTTCCCGAAGCGGAAGAGGTGCAGTTTATTTCTTCCACATACGCAGTTTATGAAGGCATCACACACTATCTCAATCCGCCGCACCAGTACCTTATGTTGGAGATAAACGGGGAAATCACCGACGTAACCATCGTGCGTGATCTTTTGCCAGTAGACACAGTTTCTTTCCCCTTTGGCTCATCTACACTCGTGCGTACCGTTGCGCACAACATGGGCGCACCCGTGGAAGATATGCACACACGCATGCGCCTCATGGCCAATGCACACGCGGATCGTACCGGGACCACTGCGCACACCTTGGAGCAAGAAGTGTATCAGGTGGCCAATGCCTGGATTGATCAGCTGTTTGACACCCTCAAAAAACAAAGCGGGGGGCGGCCGATTAGCCCTTTTGCCTATCTCGCAACCGATGTGGCATGGGAGTCGCTCTTTCATACCGCGCTCAAAGAGCGCGCATTTGAGCTGTTTCCTTTTTCCGATAAGGCGCTTACCGTGCACTCCCTTGCAGGGCCGGAAATAAAAAAGCGCTGTGTGGTCAAGAGTGGCGCTCAATTTATCCCCTTGGCGGCCCTGAGTGCGCTCATGCACACTGTGCAACCCCCAATTCCCATAGACGTGCCGCAGGGGATGTTATATAGTGTAACGACACACCATGGGTAAGCGCCTCCTACAGGACGTCATAACCAAAGATTGGGTGCGGCATACTCCTGAGGGAGGGGAGGATTTACGTACAGCAACGAGGACGCCGCACGCAAAGGCCCGTGCCAACTCGCGGGTGGAAGAAGGCAATACCCGCATACCACCACGCAGAAGTAACCCCCCGCACACCCGCGCGCACCGCCACCCCCCCGTTCTCGATAACGCTCCTCCTCCCGGGAGAGGAACCAGCGGCGCTTCTTTTACGCCACACAAAAAAAGGGGTTGGTTCTTGTCCGCACTGCTCATTGTAGGGGCAGTGGTGGGGCTCACGTATCTCTCGGCAGGCTTCTTTTCGGGCGCTACCGTGACCGTGTTCCCCAAGCAGAAGAAAAATGTATTTGTGGATGGCACTTTTACCGCCACGCGTGAGCCGCTACCCGATACATTGGGCTACAACACCATGACGATAGAACGCACCCTCACTCGTGAAGTGCCCGCAGAGTCCCAAGAAGAGGCAGAAGAGTATGCAAGCGGGCAAATACTCATCTTCAACGAGTATGACGAAAACCCCCAGCGCCTTATTGCCAAAACGCGCTTCCGCGCACCTAATGGGCTCATTTATCGCATTCGCGAACCTGTGGTGGTTCCGGGTGCGCGTTTTGATTCAGAAGGAGAGCTTATAGCACCCGGGCAAGTAGAGGCTACGGTATACGCCGATGAGCCGGGTGCCGATTATAACCTAGACGAGGCACGCTTTACCATACCGGGATTTGAGGGCACCTCACGGTTTGACAAATTCTACGCGAAGACCAAAACGCCCATTACCGGCGGGTTTGTGGGTGCGCGCCTCACCATAAGCCCCGAAAAAGAAAAACAGATCCGCCGTTCCTTGCGTGAGCAGCTGGTAGAAGAGCTTAAAAAAGCGGCGTTTTCTTCATCGGAAAAACCCGAGGGGTACTACCTCTTTAATGATGCAGTGTTTATTGAATTTGAGGCACTCCCCTCAAATTCCGTGGATGACCGGACGTTGGAGGTACGGGAAAAGGGAATTCTTACCGCTATCCTCTTCAAAGAAGAAACGTTTGCCCGCATGCTTGCCCAAAATGTCATACCGGGATATGACGGCTTGCCGCTGCGCCTTGATAATCCCGACGAGCTTGCTGTCCGCGTTGAAAAAAAGCGTGATCGCGACGGGGCATGGGATGGGACAACGTACTTAGTAAAAGTCAAGGGAGCCGCTAATTTTACCTGGCGCTACGACCCTCAGCAATTGAAGCAGGATCTCGCGGGAAGGGAGGACCGCGCCCTTTCTACCATTCTCACCGGTTACCCCGGCATTGAGCGCGCAGAGGTAGTCCTGCGCCCCTTCTGGAGCACCACATTCCCCGAAGACCCCGATGAAATCACCATTAATGAAATTCTTGACTAAAATTTTTAACACTGGTAGTATTACGGTCGCATTGCAGTAATGCAAAATAATAAGGCGGATAAAGGAAAAAATGCCGCTACCGGCGTAGTGGAGGAAGCGTTACCCAACGCGCTCTTCCGTGTGAGTTTGGATGAAACAGGGGAGGTTATCCTTGCGTACCTGGCAGGAAAGATGCGGAAGCACCGAATCAAGGTGCTCGTGGGAGATAAGGTTCGCATGGAGCTGGACCCTTATGGCGGCAAGGCGCGCATAGTAAAGCGTTTTTGATGCGCCCCGCTTAGAGTTAAGTATGAAAGTAAGGTCATCAGTAAAAAAAATAAGTCCCGATGACAAAATCGTGCGCCGCCGCGGCCGCGTGTATGTCATCAACAAGAAGAAACCGCGCCATAAGCAGCGCCAAGGGTAAGTGTTATGGTCGCCCTCGTAACGGCGTAGGTAATAGTGCCGCTGTATCTGTATGCGTATCGCTGGAGTTACCATTCCCGATAATAAGCGTCTGGAAATTGCACTCACTGCAATTTATGGCGTGGGCCGTTCGCGCGCGCTCGCTATCCTGGAACAAGCAAAGGTAGATCCAGGGAAAAAGGCGCCTGATGTTTCTGAGGAAGAAGAGGCACGCATTCGCAGCATAGTAGAGAGTGGTGAATTTTTGATTGAGGGAGATTTGCGGCGCCACATTAGCGCTAACATAAAGCACCTTAAGGATATTCACTGTTACCGTGGCCTGCGCCACCTGCGCGGTCTGCCGGTGCGGGGCCAGCGCACCAAAACTAATGCCCGTACCCGCAAAGGACCAAAGAAAACCATGGGATCCGGAAAGAGGAAGATAGAGAAAAAGTAGCGCACCACTGCGCCGCAGCCATTTCACTTCGGTACTTCTTAATCTTGTTGGTGTAAGGATTTATGGGAAAGAAAAAAACAGTAACGGTAAAAGGTTCTACCGCGGATGCGGGCATGCGCGCGCGGGTGTTGGCGCGTGCCCAAAAGAAAAAGATTACTCAGGGAACCCTCCATATACGCGCCACCTACAACAACACCCAGATCACGCTAACCGACAAAAAGGGGAATGTGATCACCACCGCTTCCAGCGGCTCGCTCGGCTTTAAGGGAGCGCGCAAGAGTACCCCTTTTGCGGCGGCAAAGGTGGGCGAGCTTATGGGGGAAACCGCACAACAAATCGGGGTGAAGGAGGTGGATATCGTGGTCAAGGGAGTTGGTGCGGGACGAGAGGCTGCCCTGCGCGCATTCGCTTCCCGCGGTGGCATTACCCTCACCGCCATCCGTGATGCGACCCCGGTGCCGCACAACGGCGTGCGTCCGCGTAAAGCACGCCGCGTGTAGCTGAATTCTGTATCCTATGTTAAAGGTAATTATCACCAAGTAGTATGCTGCTCGGCCCACGCTACAAAGTATGCCGCCGCCTAGGTGGCGCTATATTTGACAAGTGCCAAACGCAAAAGTTTGCAGTTTCTGAAGCGCGGCATGCGCGCAGCATGCGCAGAAAGCGCGCCCCGTCCGATTACGGCAAGCAGCTCTTGGAAAAGCAGCGCATCCGCTTTGCCTACGGCATTACCGAGCGTCAGCTTCGGCGCTATGTGCGTGAAATCGCCAAGCGCCAAGGCGTGGAGCCCTCCCAGGCGCTTCTGGAAAAACTGGAATCCCGCCTGGATAATGTGGTATATCGCGCAGGCTTTGCGGCAAGCCGCCGCCAGGCACGGCAATTGGTGTCCCATGGGCACATTGCGGTGAACGGAAGGAGGGTGACCATACCTTCTTTTGAAGTGCCTGAGAACGCTACTGTAGCCGTGCGTGAAAAGAGCAAGCAATCGCCCCTCTTTACCACTCAACGCGAGAAACTGGCTCGGGTATCCACCCCTTCGTGGCTTGCGGTAGATGAAGCGGCACTCTCGGCGGTCCGGAGTGGCACCCCCACGCTCGAGACTACGGAAATGCCCGGTGATTTGAGCGCACTGTTGGAATTCTACAGCCGTTAGCGCTTCCGCACTGTCCGCCTGTTTCATCCTTTGGTAACCATTATTCGCGATAACCGATTGAGTTATGGATTACACAGTTGCCATCCCCTCTAAGCCCCGCGTAGTTGCGGAAGAGCAATTCACGGGCACGTATGAAATAGACGGGCTTTTTCCCGGCTACGGACACACTATCGGCAATAGCCTGCGCCGCATCATCCTTTCTTCGCTTACCGGTGCCGCTATTACCACCGTCAAGATAGAAGGTGTCCAGCACGAATTTGCCGCACTGGATGGGGTAAAGGAAGACGTGATTACCATTCTCCTCAACCTCAAAAAGGTGCGCCTTGCGCTGCAGGGCGATGCGCCGCAAACTATGACCCTGGAGGTAAAGGGGCCCAAAATAGTCACCGCAGCGGATATCAAGGCGCCTGCGCAGGTAGAAATCCTCAACAAGGACCAGCACATTGCGGAAGTGACGGGGAAGATAACCCTCTCCATAGAGATGACGGTAGAAAAGGGGCTCGGCTATGTGCCGCGTGAACAACTGAAACAGGAAAAAATGGATGCGGGAGTTATCGCACTGGATGCGACCTTTACCCCCATTCGCCGGGTTAACTACGAGGTGGAGAACATGCGCGTGGGTGACCGCACCGATTTTAACCGTCTGCGCATTTTCATTGAGACCGATGGTACGCTCACCCCACGCCAGGCGCTGGAAAAGGCCATAGAGATTATGATCTATCAACTCAAGGCAATTGTTGGGTTCAAGGAGAAAGAAGAGGCGCCGCATGCCGACACCCCTGCGGAAACGGCTGAGGAGCCAGATGCACCGGCGCGCGCTGCGGAAACCGATACCGAGGTTTTGAAAACGCGCATTGAATCTCTGGATATCTCTCCTCGGACCGCCAACGTCCTCACCTCTGCAAACATCAGGACGGTGGGTGGCCTGGTGCGCAAGAGGGAAGAGGATGTGCTGGCAATTGAGGGATTGGGGGTAAAGGGGCTCCAGGAAATCAAAGATGCGCTCGCCAAACTGGGCGTATCCCTGCGCGAGTAGCCCACTTGCACTCCAGTAGAAAATAACGTACAACACTAGGGCCATGAAACACCACGCCGCCATCAGAAAACTCGGACGGGAGCGCGACCAGCGCCGCGCACTTTTGCGGCATCTGGCGCGCGCACTCGTGTTGGAGGAAAACATAGAAACGACCCTCGCTAAGGCGAAAGAGCTGCGCCCATTCATAGAACGTATGGTGACCCTGGCGCGCCGCGGCGGTGTGGCCCAGCGGCGCCAGGTCGCACGCACCATGGGGGGTGACCGCGCGGTGGTGGCCAAACTCTTTTCGGAAATTGCCCCCCGCTTCACCTCGCGCAACGGCGGCTATGTACGCATAGTACGCACCCGCATTCGCACAAGCGACAGCGCAGTCATGGCGCGCATTATGTTTGTTGAATAACCACCACGTGCGTATGGCAAAAAGTGATACCAGCAACTCTCCCCACCGCAATGCCGCAGAGGTACACACCATTGACGCCGCGGGCAAAAGTATTGGCCGGGTAGCCACCGAGGCTGCCCACTACCTCATGGGCAAGCACCGCCTGGAGTATGCCCCGCACAAGGCCGGCAGTGCGCATGTGCACATCATTCACGCGGGTAAACTCGCAATTTCGGAGAAAAAGCGCCGTCAGAAGCGCTACGCGCGCTACTCGGGGTACCCCGGAGGGCTGCGGTATTTGCGCCTAGAAGAAGTGCTGGAGAAAAAGGGGGCCGCAGAGGTTCTGCGCCACGCAATACGCGGGATGCTGCCGAAAAACCGCTTGCGCAAAGAGCGCCTGAAGCGGGTGAAGGTTGAGGAATAAAACGGCTACAGCTACACGGTAACCGCATGTACCATATGACTACCACTATGGAGCAAAAAGAATCAACAAAAGAAACGCAGCGCTACTACGAAGCGGTGGGGCGACGCAAGACCAGCGTCGCGCGCGTGCGGCTATACCCCGCAGGGAAAAACAGCTTTACCGTTAATGACAAGACACTTGAAGAATACTTTCCGTACGAAAGCACTCGTGTTAAAGCCACGGAGGTACTCGTCAAGAAAAATCTTCCTCAAAAATTCACGGTGGCCGCGCGCGTAAAAGGCGGCGGTATTGCCTCTCAAGCGGAGGCGCTCCGCCATGGCATTGCGCGCGCACTGCTCAAGTACGATGAAAGCTTGCGCCCCGATTTGAAGAAAAGCGGCTACCTGACACGCGATATGCGCATGAAAGAGCGGAGAAAGTTTGGCCTTAAAAAAGCCCGCAAAGCCGCGCAGTGGTCCAAGCGCTAAATTACTTGCTTGAGTATCACATAGCGCCGCGCGAGTGTACCGCCAGCCATACGCTCCACTCAATGCTGGGTGCCTCGTGCCTTGCCGCTTAGGAAGTGGTGCGCTTGACACTTCCTGTTAAATTCACCATAATGGAACACGCCCATGCCAGGTTCGCGAAAAAAGCAAGGAGCGGATGAGTTTCTGCCGGAAGAAATAGTTCCGGAAGAGGAGGTGAGCACTGCGAAGAAAAAGAACGAGGCATTGCGCAAAAAGCTCTCCTTGTGCGAGCAGGAGAGGAAGGAGTATCTGGACGGATGGCAGCGGGCAAAAGCAGACTTGGCTAATTTTCGCAAACAAACCGACGAATGGATGCGCCGCGCAGAGGAGCGTGGCGCGGAGCGTGTGCTAGACGCGCTGGCACCCGCACTGGATAGCTTCCACGCGGCCATGGAGGGGAACAATTGGAACACCCTTCCAGTGGACTGGCGCAAAGGTATTGAAGCTATTTACGGACAGATCACCGCATCACTCGCGCGCGCGGGCGCTGAGGTATTTGACCCCTCAGGAGCTGCATTTGATCCCGCACTGCACGAATCGGTGGGTAGTGAGCCAGTGGCGAAGCCGGAGGAGGATCATACGGTGGTGCGCACGGTGCAAAAGGGCATCAAATTGGGGGCACGAGTGATACGCCCCGCAAAGGTGATTGTGGGGCTGTATCAGGAATCTCGTGACACGTAGCCGTCACAGGTGTCTCGGCGAACTGATGCCTCGGGACGCCGCGTGCGCTTTTGATAACATTTCTAATGGAAAATATAGAGGTACAATATTGCAAGGTTAATTAATTACACTGCGTATGGCAAAAATTTTGGGCATTGATCTTGGAACTACCAACTCTGCAATGGCGGTAGTAGAGGGAGGTGAACCGCGCGTTTTAGAAAACGGCGAGGGGGGGCGCACTACGCCCTCGGTGGTTGCCATTTCCAAAAAGGGTGAGCTTTTGGTGGGTCAGACAGCTAAGCGCCAAGCGGTTACCAATCCGGAAAACACTATCTACGGGGTGAAGCGCTTTATGGGGCACCGCTTCAAAGACCCGATTGTGCAAGAATACCTCAAAAAAGTCTCCTTCAAGGTTAAGGAATCTCCCAACGGCGGCATTCTTATCCACCTTGGCGGCAAAGACTATCGCCCAGAGGAAATCTCCGCCATGGTGCTGCGTAAGCTCAAGGAGGATGCGGAAGCGAAATTGGGGGAAACCGTTACCGAAGCGGTCATTACCGTCCCCGCATACTTTGATGACTCCCAGCGCAAAGCGACCAAAGACGCGGGAAAAATAGCCGGCCTGGAGGTCAAGCGCATTATAAATGAGCCCACTGCCGCGGCGCTCGCCTACGGGTTCAATAAAAAGAAAGACGAAAAAATAGTGGTGTTTGATTTCGGTGGCGGCACGTTTGACATTTCCATTTTGGAAGTGGGCGACGATGTAGTGGAGGTAAAGGCGACCGATGGTGACGCTTTCCTCGGCGGCCGGGACATTGACCACAAAATTGTGGAATGGATTGCCGACGAATTCCAAAAACAGGAGGGGATTGACTTACGGAAGGACCCGCTCGCGCTGCAGCGCCTTGACGACGCCGCAGAGCGCGCCAAGCACGAACTTTCCTCCATTACCCAAACGGAAATCAACATTCCCTTCATCACCCACGGCGAAGACGGGCCCAAGCATCTCATTATGACCCTGACGCGCGCCACCCTGGAAGAGCTCGCGCACCCCTTCATTCAGCGCGCGCTGGACATCACTAAGCGCGCCATAGAGAGCTCTCCCTTTAAGGTAGAAGATATAGACGAGGTCATCCTCGTGGGAGGGCAAACCCGCATGCCCGCCATCCAGGAAGCAGTTAAAACGTTTTTCGGAAAGGAAGCCAACAAATCCATCAATCCCGACGAGGTAGTAGCGCTCGGCGCCGCCATCCAAGCGGGCATACTGCAGGGAGATGTAAAGGACATCCTGCTCCTTGATGTTATCCCTCTGTCCCTGGGTATTGAAACCATGGGAGGCGTCATGACTAAGCTCATTGAGCGCAACACCACCATCCCCACTAGCCGCTCGCAAATCTTCTCCACCGCCACAGACAACCAAACCAGCGTGGAAATCCACATTCTCCAGGGAGAGCGCGCCATGGCAGCCGACAACAAATCACTGGGGCGCTTCATCTTGGACGGCATACCTCCTGCGCCACGAGGCGTGCCGCAAATTGAAGTCTCTTTTGACGTAGACGCAAACGGCATCCTGAACGTAACCGCAAAAGACAAAGCGTCCGGCAAAGAACAGTCAGTGCGCATTGAGGCGACCTCGGGGCTCACGGAAGAGGATATCAAACGCATGCAGAACGAAGCGGCGGCGCACGCCGAGGAGGACCGCAAAAAACGGGAGCTTGCGGAAGCGCGCAACGCAGCGGACCAAGTGCTCTATTCCGTGGAAAAGCTAATTGACGCCCACAAAGACACCCTAGAGCAGTCATTGCGGGCTGAAGCGGAGGAAAAACTGCGCGCGCTTAAAGAAGCGCGTGATGGGGACTCCTTGGAGGATCTCGCAGAAAAAACGAAAGCATTGCAGGAAGTGGCGGCGCGCCTCCACGCGCATGCGCAGAGCCACAAACCACGAGAAGAAGACAACGCAAAACCTGATGCCAGTGCCGAGGATGCTACGGTACGTGACGCCGAAGTGGACGCCGAAGACTCCCAGGAGGGAAAAAGCGGCCATAAGGACGCCTAAGCGGCACGGCAAAGTGCACATTGCCACCCTTTTGCCACCAATGCTATGCTGGAACCGCCCGCATAGCGGCACCCAACATCAAACGTATGGCACACAAAGATTACTATCAAATTCTCGGTGTGAGCAAAAATGCACCGAAAGAGGAAATTAAGAAGGCCTTCCGGAAATTGGCCCATAAGTACCACCCTGACCGCGGGGGCGATGAGCAAAAATTCAAGGAGATCAGCGAGGCGTACGCAGTACTCTCCGACGACAAAAAACGTGCGGAGTATGATGCGTACGGGAGAACCTTTGCCGGGGCTTCCGGCAGCGGCGCGCCAGGTTTTGACTTTAGCGGCTTTGACTTTAGCGGTTTCGGCGGCACCGCGGGGCAGGGGCCCTTTGAATTCGAGTTTGATTTGGGTGATCTGTTCGGAGACATCTTCGGAGCCACGGCACGGCGCGGAGGGGCACAGACACCGCGCGGGCGTGACATTTCCATTGATGTAGAACTCACCTTGAATGAAGCAGCCACCGGCGTGGAGCGCCGCATATTGCTTAACAAGCTCACGGCTTGCGGCGCCTGTGCCGGTACCGGTGCGAAAAAGGGCACCAAGCTCCAGCAATGCCCCCGCTGCGGAGGCACGGGGCGCCTACGTGAGACTAAACAATCATTTTTGGGTACCTTTTCCAGTGTACGCACCTGCGATCTCTGCCACGGAAAAGGGGAAGTCCCCAAGGAGCGCTGCAGCACCTGCAGCGGCACCGGCGTAGTGAAGGATGCCGAAGAGATACTCGTGGCTATTCCCGCAGGCATTGAGAGTGGAGAGGTGATACGCCTTGCCGGGAAGGGCGAGGCAGCGCCGGGCGGCGTGCCGGGAGATTTATACGTGAAGGTTCACATCGCGCCACACCCCACTTTGCGCAGAGAGGGCAACGACCTCGTTACGCAACTCAACATTAAGTTGACGGATGCGCTCTTGGGTGCGAGCTACCAGGTGGATACCTTGGAGGGGCCCATCACCGTCAAGATACCCGCAGGCATTCGCCATGGAGAGCTCCTGCGGGTACGAGGCAAGGGCATGCCCGTAGAGGGCGGCAAGCGCCGTGGCGACCTCATGATAAAAGTAGCAATTACCTTCCCTAAAAAGCTTTCACGAAAGGCGCGCAAAGCGGTGGAGGAACTCCGCAATGAGGGTATTTAGCGTCCGGTGCGCACACCCACCATGTTCCATTTTTTAAAGAAAAGCACCACGCACAAAAAAAACGCAGGAAAGGCGGACGCGGCGCATGCGCGCACCCGCGGTTTCCGCGTCATGTTTTACGGTACCGAGGCACTGGTGATCGCCATTTGGCTGCTGGTGTTTTCGCTCATCTTTCTTCGCGATATTACCACGGTGCGCTGGGTGGTGTTTGTTGCCTTGGTGTTTCTTGCCATACTCGGCTTCCGGCTTGTAGTGAGCGTGGGGCGCGAGATAGCACAGCGAAAGGAGATTGAAAAGCTTGCGGAAAATCTTACGCGCGCCAATGAGCGCCTTCTCAACTTAGACAAAATGAAGACTGAATTTGTTTCGGTCGCCTCACACCAAATGCGCAGCCCCATAACCGCCATCACTGGCTACGCGTCTCTCATCTTGGAAGGCTCCTTTGGTCCCGTGAGCAGCAAGGTGCGCGACGCAGTGGGAAAAATACTCCGCGCAGGAAAGCAAATGTCGGTGTCGGTAGATGACTTTCTCAACGTTACCCGCATTGAACAGGGGCGCATGCGCTATAATTTCGCCGTGGTGGATTTGGTGCAGCTGGTCCGTGCCACCGTGGATGATCTCAAGCTTATCGCATGGGAGAAGGGGCTTACCGTAAACACCACCATTGAAGAAGGAGATTGTTACATTCTCGCAGATGCCGAAAAGATAAAGCAGGTGCTTTCCAATCTCATAGATAACGCCATTAAGTACACCAAAGAGGGCGAGATAGCAATCTCCCTCCGCAAAGAAGGGGAGAAAGCAGTGGTGGCGGTGAAAGATTCAGGCATCGGCATTCCTGAGAAAGATCTTCCTAATTTGTTTGAAAAGTTTTCTCGCGCCAGTAATGCCAACACGACCAGCGTCCGGGGTGCAGGGCTGGGCCTGTACATCGCGATGCAGCTTATCGCCGCACATAAGGGGCGCATCTGGGTTGAAACGCGCGAGGGGGAAGGGTCAACCTTTTCGTTTGAACTTCCACTTATTGACCCGAACAATCCTCCGGCAGCGCCTCAGGCATGAGCAGCGCATCCTTTGACGGCATTCCTGCGTTTGCTATAGTGAGCTTCATGGCGGCGGAAAAAGAGAGGATCCTCACAGGCGATACCCCCACGGGAAAGCTGCACCTCGGGCACTGGGTGGGCACATTGGAAAACCGCGTGGCGCTGCAGCACGAGTACGACCTGTTCGTGATTTCCGCAGACCTCCATGCCCTCACCACCCTCAAGGACGACCCCGCGCGCGTGCGTGACTATGCGCGCGAAGTGCTGCTGGACAACCTTGCGGTGGGGCTCTCGCCTGACGCCATCACCTACTTCATAGAATCTGATGTGCCAGAAATCTATGAGCTCGCCGCTTTCTTCTCCATGTACGTGACGCACGCCGAAGCGCTGCGCAATCCCACGATAAAAGACGAAATTGTGGCGAAAAAACTGGGAACGCGCTACTCGCTTGGCTTTATCAACTACCCCGTCTATCAAGCGGCAGACATTTTGTGCGTTAAAGCATCACTGGTGCCCGTGGGGAAAGACCAAGAGGCACACATAGAGTTCGCGCGAGAAATTGCACGCACCCTCAACGCGCGTATCGGATACGAACTCTTTCCCGAACCTCAAGCTCGTATCGGCAGGGTAGGGAAGTTAGTGGGAACAGACGGCAATCCCAAGATGTCCAAATCTCTCGGCAATACCATTTTTTTGAGCGATACCGAGGAAGAGGTAACGCGCAAGGTAATGGGTATGTACACCGACCCCGCACGTATTCATGCCACTGATCCCGGCACCGTGGAGGGGAATCCCGTGTTTATTTACCTTGACGCGTTCGGCACCGACGCACACAGGAATCACATTGAAGAGTACAAGGCGCGCTACCGTGAGGGAAAAGTCGGGGACGTTGAGGTAAAGCGCTTCCTTGCCGCGGTACTGAATGAGTTTCTTTCCCCCATTCGTGCGCGCAGGGAAACGTACGCGGCACAGCCCGATCTCCTTCGCGATATTTTGGCCCGCGGTGCTGCGCGCGTGCGCGCCGAAGCGGCAGAAACGCTGAAAGAGCTGCGCCGCGGCCTTAAACTTACCCCTATCGCATAACCGCATTAGCAGCGATACTGCCCTTACGTACACCGATTCCCATGACACCTTCCACCCGAACCCTCATCAAAGATTTAGCGGCAAAACAGGATCAGCCCGTACTACTGAAGGGTTGGGTGGACACGGTGCGTGACCAAGGCAAAATACTCTTCTTGGCGCTGCGGGACCGCAGTGGCACCATACAATGCGTGGTCTTCGGGAAACCTGCGGTACTGGAAGAAGCCAAGCGCCTGCGGCCCGAATGGGTAGTTGCCGTTGAGGGTGTCGTGCATGCGCGCCCCGAAAAATCAGTGAACCCCAATGAGGCAATGGGGCGCTGGGAAGTGGAGGTGACCGCGCTCACCGTCATCGCCCCCGCCCAAGAACTCCCCTTTGACCCCGATGCCAAACTCCAACTTGATACCCTACTGGACTATCGGCCCCTCACGCTCCGCCGTGAGCGCATCCGCGCCATTTTTCTCCTTCAGGCAGCACTAACGCGCGCCTACCGCGCCGCGCTTGCCAAGGAAGGCTTTACGGAAATTCACCCCCCAAAGTTGGTGGGGGAGGATGCCGAGGGAGGCAGTGGGGTATTTCGCGTCTCGTATTTGAAAGATAGGGACGCCTATCTCGCCACCAGTCCGCAGCTGTATAAGCAAATTATGGTGGGGGTATTTGAACGAGTATACATGACCGGCAACGTATTCCGCGCGGAAATGCACGCCACCACCCGCCACATCAATGAATACACCTCACTGGATGCAGAAATGGGTTTTATTGATAGCGAAGAAGACGTAATGCGTATGCTAGAGCGCGTGGTGCGCCACATGGTGGAGGAAGCGGCACAGCACCACAAGCACGCATTTGCGCTGTGGGACACCGCGCCGCCGCTTCTTCCCACACAAGATTTTCCGCGCATCCACTTCCGTGAGGCCCAGCGCCTGATTTCCAAGAATACCGGCGTAGACTGCACGCAGGAAATTGACTTGGACCCCTCGCACGAGCGGTGGCTGTGCGCATACGCGCGCCGTGAGTTCAATTCCGATTTTATTTTTGTCACCCATTATCCTGCCGCCAAGCGGCCCTTTTATACCTTTCGCGACCCAGAAGATCCGGAGCACACCCTCAGCTTTGATCTCCTCTTTCGTGGAGTAGAGATTGCTACGGGTGGCCAGCGCATCCACCACTACGAGGAATACCTGACACGCCTCAAAGAAAAAGGGCTTAATCCTGATCTTTTCTCGTTCTACCTCCAAGCATTCCGCTGGGGCATGCCGCCGCACGGGGGGTGGGGTATGGGCTTGGAGCGCCTCACCCAGAAATTCCTCAATCTCGCCAATATCAAAGAGGCAACGCTCTTTCCGCGCGATATGAATCGCATTGATGTACTCTTTTCCCGCAAGAGCCACGAAGGGGCGCAACAGGAATAGCCCTTAACCCGATAGCGGCACAGCGCGGGTGCAGCCCGCCGCCACGTTGTCCTGTACCCACAGTATGGAGGGAGAACTACAGGTAAAGACCGAGGTGTTTGAGGGGCCACTGGAGCTTCTGCTTTCCTTGATAGAAAAACGGAAGTTGCTTATCAATGAGATATCCCTCGCAAAAGTGGCAGATGACTACCTCGCCTACCTGCGCAGCCACCCAGAATTTCCTCTGGGGCAGGCAACGCATTTCCTCCTTATCGCCGCCACTTTAGTGCTTATTAAATCCAAATCCCTCCTACCCGCACTCACCCTCTCGGAAGAGGAGCAGCACAACATTGAAGACTTAGAGCACCGTCTTGCATTGTACCAACGCTGCAAACGCGCCGCCGCAGCACTGCGCAAGCGTTTTGGCACACACATACTATATGGGCGTTCGCCCTCGGCCCCCCTTGAGCGCGCGCCACTTTTTGTTCCCGATGCCCACTGCACGCCCGCGGTGCTACATGCAGCAGCACGGCGCGTAGTTGCCGCACTCCCCACGGAACACACACCGCGCCCCGAGGCGCACGTTGCCGCCACGGTGACGCTCGGTGAAATGATGGCCTCACTGCACGAGCGGCTGCAGCAAACGCTCCGCCTCTCTTTTCGCGAGTTTACCGCACCGCACCAACATGTGCGCCACCACGTCGTCGTCAGCTTTTTAGCGGTATTGGAGCTATTTAAGCGCGGCATCGTCCGCGCCCACCAAACAGGAGCGTTTGGGGATATCGTGATAGAATACGAAGAAATTGATGTGCCGCACTATGAATGATATGCCTAAAGCCTCCTCCAAACCCCACTCAGAAGACACCACTCAAGAACAGCTTCCGCTTTCCCGCGAGGCGGCACTGGAAGCTATCCTCTTTTACCGCGGAGAGGCGGTGCGCATTTCAGAATTGGCACGCCTTTTACAACTCACCGAAGAGGAAGTCCGCGCGGCACTCCAAAATCTCTCCCGCGCCCTCCAGGGGCGCGGCGTGGCGCTTATGCTGCACAATGACACCGCGCGCTTGCGTACTGCAGCCGAAGCTGCTCCGCTCATAACCCGGGTCCAAAAAGAGGAGCTCACAAAGGACCTAGGGAATGCAGGCGCGGAAACACTTGCTATACTACTCTATATGGGCCCCGCCTCGCGTGCGGAAGTAGAGTACGTGCGCGGCGTAAATTGTGCCCATATATTGCGCACGCTCATGATGCGGGGCTTGATTGAGCGCACACAGGAGCAGGGAACACGTGCGGCCCGCTACCGCGTTACCGAAGCATTTCTTGCCCACATGGGCGTGCGCTCTTGCGAAGAATTACCTGACTTCCATGCCATACAGCATAAACTTAAAGCATTTGCCGCGCGGCGCAACGAAGAAGAGTCCCGGTAACCAATTTGATTATTTTTGGGAAAAGCAAACCCAAGGCGCACCACCTGGCATAAACTTGGGAAGAGAGCTGTTGTTGCTTTCGGTACTTTTTGTGCTCACGCTCGTCGCCACCCTTTTCGTGGGGGTGCGATACCTTGACATGCACCTATTCCAACGGGGGGAGGGGAACGCCGCCGCTGGTGTAGCTGCCTCTATGGCAATGGGACAGGAACGCGCCGCCACCCCCGCACGCAGCGGCGCACCCCAAGAAAACGCTTTTCGCAATCTCTCGCTCATCGCGCGCGGGGCAGTAGTGTATGACGTGACCCGCGCGCAGTTTGTGTTTGCGCGCGACGCGCGCCGCCCCCTCCCCCTCGCGTCGCTCACTAAAATTATGACTGCTTTGGCGGCACTGGAGGTGTTAGGAGGTAATGCACTGGTACCCCTCACCCCCTATGCCATTGCCGCGGAAGGCGACAGTGGCCTCACAGTGGGCGAGGTGTGGCGCAGTAGCGATTTAACTTCCTACATGCTTATCACTTCTTCCAATGATGCTGCGGTGGCGCTCGCGCAGGCGGCAGGGGCCCGCCTGCTGCGGGACGGGGGCAGAAGTACCACTCCAACTGCCGATGAGGCCACTGCGGCCTTTGTCGCACATATGAACCGCTTGGCGGCAATGTGGGGTCTGGAGGATCTGCGGTTCCAAAATCCCTCTGGATTGGATCTCCCAGAGGAAAAACCAGGTGCGGTGGGATCAGCACGCGATGTCGCACTGTTATTTTTGCGCCTGATGCGCACGTGGCCGGAACTGGCGCGAGTTACGAGAGAGGCGGACGTGCGCTTTGCTGCACAAACCGGTGAGGAGCACCAAGCGCGTAACACCAACCGCCGTATTAAGGTGCTCCCGGGCCTCTTAGCGAGCAAAACGGGCTATAC
>WFWH01000015.1 GCA_015491245.1 Patescibacteria group bacterium
CCGCTTTCGGTGCAGTGGAGCCGCGCGTTTCCCGTAACGCGCGATAGCTACCACGCGGTTGCGTATGTGGAAAATCCCAACACCGGCGCGGCGGTGCGGGAAATCGGCTACATATTCCGGCTGTATGACAAGGACAACATTTTGATCACGGAGCGCGCGGGGCGCACCTTTATCGCCGCGGGCGGCATTACGCCCATATTTGAGCCGCGCATTTTTGTGGGTAATCGCCCGCCGGTGCGCACGCTGTTTGAGTTTACCGAAGAGGCGCAGTGGGAGCGCCCGCAGGAAGCGCCGCCGCTTTCCGTGGAGCGCCAGCGCCTCACCCGGCCCATACCGCCGCGCATTGATGCCGTGTTGCGCAATGGCGGCTTCTCCTCCCTCAAGGAGGTCCCAGTGGTCGCGGTGGTGTTCAATGTAGCGGGCAATGCCATTGCCGCTTCACAAACGGTGGTGCCCTCGGTGCCCGCACAGGGTACCGTACCCATTTTCTTCACGTGGCTGGCACCGTTTGGGGAAGAGGTGGGGCGCATAGAGATCATTCCGCGCATTCCGCCGCGCATGGGGGCGGGACGCTAAGCGGGGTATGGAAAAGAAGGGCGCGTTTACCGACTGGGTATTGCTGGGCGCCATTGCGCTCGTCACCGGCGCAGGGCTAGTGACGATGTATTCGTTCGTGGGAGACAATGCCTTTTTTGAGCGCCAGATGGTGTGGGCGCTGTTGGGCTTTGCCGCTATGCTCGGTTTGAGCGTACTAGACTTTCGCTTCCTGCGGCGCACCGGTGTTATCCTCGCGCTCTACGGCGTCACCGCGGGAATGCTGCTGCTTTTGTTTGCGGTCGGGTCGGTATTCCAGGGGGCGCAGAGCTGGTTTAGTGTGGGCGCGCTTTCGCTCCAGCCCTCCGATCCGGCGAAAATCGCGGTAATCGCACTCCTCGCCAAATACTTTTCGCGGCGGCACATTGAGATACGGCAGCTGCGCCACCTGTTTATTTCGGGCGCTTATGTGTTTTTCATTTTTCTCCTGGTATTTGTGCAGCCGGATTTTGGCTCCGCGCTCATTATCGCCTCGCTGTGGCTGGGCATGGTGCTCATTGCTGGCATTTCGCTGCGCCACCTCTCCTACGTGCTGATTGCGGGTGTGCTGAGCGGGGTGGTGCTGTGGCTTTTCGTGTTTGAGGATTACCAGCGGGAGCGCCTGCTCACATTCCTGAACCCGTACACCGATTTGCAGGGGGCGGGGTATAACGCGTACCAATCCACCGTGGCGGTGGGTTCGGGCCGCATACTCGGCAAAGGGGTGGGGTACGGCACGCAGTCCAAATTGCACTTTCTCCCCGAGTACGAGACAGATTTCATTTTTGCCGCATTTGCGGAAGAGTGGGGCTTTGTGGGCACCACGCTCCTGCTCCTAATCTACGGCGTAATCATTTGGCGCATTGTAGCGGTGGCGCGCCGCGGGCAAACCAATTTTGAAATGCTGTTCTGTGCGGGGGTCGCCATATTGTTTATCAGCCAAATTGTGGTGCACGCGGGCATGAATATCGGCTTGCTGCCCGTTACCGGCACCACTATTCCTTTTATGAGCTACGGCGGCTCCCACTACCTCACCGAGAGCATCGCCGTGGGAATAGTGCTCGGGATGCGCCGCTATGCCCGCGTAGCGGCACGTGCGGCCGAGAAGGGGGAAGACCTTGTTCCCGTGCCTGCTGCGCCGGAACCCACACCGCAGCCGCGCGCGGGCATTAGCCCTGATATGCGCGGAGGGTACCTTCAAGGGTAGCGTTCCAAGAAAAACGCGTGCGTACCGTTTCGTGCAGCGCGTTTGCATAGCGCGCCCGCAGATCTGGGGCATCGAGGAGGGTGCGCAGGGCATCTGCGAGTGCCGCGCTGTCACGCGGCGGCACCAGTATGCCACTCGTGCCATCAGTAAGAATCTCTGGAATGCCGCCCACACGAGAGGCGACCACGGGCACTGTGGCGTATCCCGCCTCCAACACGGCGATGCCGAGCGCCTCGGTGAGTGAGGGGAGCACGAAGACATCCAGCGCTTTGAGGTACCGGCGCGCATCCGCGACGTGCCCCAAAAAATGCACGCGCGTGTGTATGCCCAGCGCGGCAGCCTGGCGGCGCAGGTCCTCTTCCAATTCGCCCGCGCCCATGAGAAAAAGCCGCACGGGCCGCTCAAGGCGCGCGAGCGCCTCAAGCAGGTAGCGGTGCCCCTTGCTGGGGTGCAGTTCCGCTACGGTGCCAAGCCACACGGCGTCCTCGCTGCGCGCCTGCGGAGGGAGCGCCGCGCGCGCCGCGAGCGCCGCGCGCGCCTCGGTGCGGGAGAGGAGAGGAAAGGCGGTGATGCCGTTGTGCACTACGGTGCATTTATGGCGCACCAAGGGAAGCGCGGTAACATCCCGCAGGGTGGCATGCGATACGCAAATGGTGCGGTGGGAAAAGAGGAGGGTGAGCCACACAAAAGGATAGATGAGCGCACGCTCCCACGCGCGGCGCTCTTCGTTAAACGCCCAGCCATGGGCGGTAAAGACGATGTGCGGCACACCGAGCAGGCGCCCCGCGAGCCCTCCCAGGCCTCCCGCTTTAGAGCTGTTGAGGTGCAGCACATCGGGCGTTTCGCGTTTGATGAGGGAAATAATATTGCGAAAGGCGCGCCACTCGCGCAGGAGGGAGATGTCGCGGCACAAGGAGGGGAGCGTGTGCACGCGCACGCCCGCTTCCCGTAGGCGCGCAGTAAGTTCTCCCTCGCCTCCTACCGCCACCGACACCTCATATTCCGCCCGCGGCAGGTTGGTGGCTACGTCAAACACATAGCGCTGCGCGCCGCCCCAGTGGGCTTTAGTGATAAGCAGCAGCACTTTTTTGCGCGCGTGGGGGTTCATGGGTGCGGTATTATGGTATGTGGCGGGCGGCCATGCTACCGCTTGCCGCACATTCAGTGTAGTATAGCCGATACGTTTATGCGAGGATTGGGCATCCGCGGGCGGGAGCTTGCCCTGCTTGCCGCGGGCGACATCACGGCATTTTTCTTGGCGCTGTGGCTCACGCTGTTGGTGCGCTACGGGGCATTTCCTGACGAGAAGTTGTGGGCGCTGCACCTCCCTCCATTCGCGCTCCTTTCCGTGGCGTGGGTATGCGTGTTTTTCCTTACGGGTCTTTATGACAACCACACCATGTTTCTGCGCCGAAGGTTGGCGGCGCTTATTGCGGTGGCGCAGGTAATCAATGTGGCTGTTGCTGCGGCATTCTTCTTTTTTGTTCCAATTTTCAATATTGCCCCCAAAACCAATTTGGTCATTTACCTCTTCATTTCCTCATTCCTGATACTCCTCTGGCGCTTGGTGCTCTTCAACCACGTGGCGCCGCGGCGCAAGGAGCACGCGTTGCTGATCGCAGAGGGGGAAGAGGCGGAAGCGCTGGTGCGCGAGGTGAATGAAAATCCCCGCTACCCTTTTAGGTTTGTGCGGTTTGTGGACTACCAATTGCTCGCTACCACCCCCGATGCGGATAAGAAGGCGCAGGCGCTCATCTCCCGTGAGCGCATTACGCTCATCATTGCGGACGTGCGCAATGAGCATGTGCGCGCGATGCTCCCCGCGCTTTTCTCGGCGGTGTTTTTGGAGGCGAAGCTCTCTTTTGTGGACTTCGCCACGGTGTATGAGGAAATATTTGACCGCATCCCCCTCTCCTGCCTGCGCTACGATTGGCTGTTGGAGCATCTGGCGGCCCCGCGCCGCCTCGGTTTTGATTTGGTAAAGCGCAGCATTGACGTAGCGCTGGCGCTGGTGCTCGGGGCGGGATTCGTGGCGCTCCTCCCCTTGGTGGCACTCGCGGTGCGCCTGGAGGATGGCGGGCCGCTCTTTATCTCCCAGCGGCGCGTGGGGCGCTACAACACGCGGATGACGGTGTACAAGCTGCGCACCATGCGCGAGAGCGACGCGGGCGCCTGGGCGGGGGAAGCGCGCAACGAGGTGACGCGCGTGGGGAAATTTCTGCGCGCTTCGGGCATTGATGAGCTGCCGCAGATATGGAACGTCCTCAAGGGAGAGCTGTCGCTCGTAGGGCCGCGCAGCGATATTGAGGACCTGGGGGTGCGCCTAATGCAGGAGATTCCCTACTATTTGGTGCGCTACCGCATCACCCCCGGCATCACGGGGTGGGCGCAGACGCACCAGCACTACGCGCCGGGGAATATCAGCCCGCAATCGGTAGAAGAGTCGCGCGTGCGTTTGGCGTATGATCTCTACTATGTCAAAAACCGCTCTCTACTGCTGGATGTGCTCATTATGCTGCGCACGCTCAAAACGCTGTTGGAGCGATTTGGCATCACCCTGCGCATACGGTAAGCTAGCGGCATGCGAGAACAAGGCGACACTAAAACAGCGGCCCCCGCGCGGCACACGGTGCTCATTACCGGCGCCGCCGGGTATGTGGGCGCCATGCTGTGCGACATGTTTAGCGCGCGCGATGATGTGGCGCGCGTGGTGGGGTTGGATGTAGAGGAGCGGCCTGCGCTTTTGCAGGACAAGAAGAATATTGAGTGGATTCGCGCCAATACCGCCAATGCGGAACAGTGGCGCGCGGGCGCCGAAGAATATGCGCCGGACATCGTCATACACGCTGCGTGGCACATTCGTGAGATGTACAGCAAGCGGGAAGAGCAGCGCCGCTGGAACATTGAGGGAACGCGCCAGGTGTTTGCGTTGGCGCTGGGCAACCCTTCGGTGAAGCGCCTCATTCACTTTTCTTCCGCAGCGTGCTATGGCGCTACGCCCGATAACACCCTCACGCATTACTTCAAAGAGGACGAGCCACTGCGCGACAGCCCCTACAGCTACGCGCAGGAAAAGAAAGAGGCGGAGGAGCTGTTGCGAAAGATGTGGGAGGCAGCGCCCGCAGCAGCACGCCCCCAGGTGGCGGTGGTGCGTCCCGCCGCCATTACCGGCCCGCGCGGGCGCTATTTGCGCGTGCGCTTTGGCCTGCAGTCGGCGCTTGCGGGGCAGCTTTCCGGCAACTTTTTTTACCGCGCGGTTTCCGCACTCACCGCTTTCGTGCCGGTTACGCGCGGCTGGGTGCGGCAGTATGTGCATGAGGATGATGTGGCGGATATTCTTGCGCTGCTCGCATTCCATCCGTGGGAGGGAGCGTATGAGGCGTTCAACCTCACGCCGCCGGGCGAGCCGGTGTACGGCGCAGACATGGCGCGCGCGGTGGGAAAGCGTACTCTGCCGGTCACTCCCTCCATGGTGCGGATTGCGTTTTGGCTGTTTTGGCATGCAAGCCGCGGCACCATCCCGACCTGCCGCGGCTCGTGGCTGTTTTACTCCTATCCCGTGCTCATGGACGGCAGCAAGGTGACCCGCGTGCTCGGTTACACCTACCGTTATCCGTCGCGGGAATCCTTTTACTACACCGCGGGGCGCTACGAGCGGTATTTGCCCGAGGAGGCGCGCACCGCGCCTGCGGCACCAGAAAAACATGGCGCTCGTTGACGGCAATGCGCTCGCGTGTGAGGTGCGGCGCGCCGTGGCGCAGAAGATAGCCGCGCACCGCGCCCCGTTGTCGCTGGTGACGCTGGTCACGCGGCGCACCTTTGTGACCGAGCGCTTTGTGGCCATAAAAGAAAAAGAGGCGCACCGCCTCGGGGTGGCGTTCCGTACGGTTTCGCTGCCTCCGCCTGTCGGAACCGAAGCGGTCGTGCACGCGCTCCTAGAGGTAGCGCGCAACGCTGACGGCGTGGTGGTGCAACTGCCCCTCGCGCCCACGGTGGAAGAGGAGGTGGTGCGGAATATTCTGCCGCTCTCGCACGACGTGGATGTGTATGGCACCACGGCGTTCACGCAGTTTGCCGAGGGGCGCCTGCCTTTTGTGCCGCCGGTGGTGGGTGCGCTGCAGGAGATACTGGCGCACCACGGCATTACGCTCGCGGGGAAGCAGGTGGCAGTTATCGGCGCCGGAAGGTTGGTGGGTGCCCCCTTTGCGCTCTATGCGCGTCGCAAGGGTGCTGCGGTGACCGTGGTGCGCGCGGGTGATGGTTTTTTGGAAGAGGCGCTCGCGCGCGCCGACATTGTGGTGTGCGGCGCCGGCGTGCCCGGTTTGGTGCAGCCGGAGATGGTGCGCGAGGGTGTGGTGGTGCTGGATGCGGGCACGAGCGAGTCGGCGGGCAAGCTGAGGGGAGATGCAGATCCCGCGGTGGCGGAAAAGGCGGCGCTCTTTACCCCCGTGCCCGGCGGCGTGGGGCCGGTGGCGGTAGTGAAAATTTTTGAAAACCTCGCCACGCTCGCCGCACTGCGCGCAGAAGCGCGATGAGGGGCGGGAGCCGGCGCCATGGGCAGAAGGGGTGGTTAGACTTTTTCGGGGGAGGGTGCTATAACCTAACCATTATCGGTGTGCTATGGCTGAGGCATCTGGTACGGGAGGCGGGCGCATGAAGCTCGTGGCGGCGGCGCTGCTGCTCCTCGCGGCGATGGCCGCGATTGGCTATTTTGTATACGCGACGGAGAAAAACCCCGAGAGCGCATTCCGTTTTCGCCTGGGGCTGGATCTGGCGGGCGGCACGCATTTGGTGTACCGCGCCGATACCAGCAAACTCCCTCCCGCGGAAGTGGATGATGCCATGAGCGCCTTGCGCGACGTGGTGGAGCGGCGGGTCAATTTGTTCGGCGCCAACGAACCTATAGTGCAGGTGGAGGAGTCCAGCGTATTTGCCGAGGGTGGGGTGGAAAAAAGGCTCATCGTGGAGTTGCCGGGTGTGACCGACATAGATGAAGCCATTCGCATCATCGGTGAGACGCCGCTCCTTGAATTCAAGCTGGTGAACGAGCGCGCGGCAACCTCAACGGAGGAGGGCGCATCCGCCACCTCTACGTACATAGATACGGGATTCACAGGGCGTTTTATTGAGCGTGCACAGCTCTCGTTTGGCAACGGCGCCGGCGCGTTGGCGAATGAGCCGGTTGTCGTGGTGCGCTTTACCTCCGAGGGGAAGGAGCGCTTTGCAAAAATCACCACGGAACATGTGGGAGAGCGCCTCGCCATATTTTTGGACGGGAAGCTCCTCTCTACGCCCGTCATCAATGAGCCCATCACGGGCGGTGCGGCAACCATTTCCGGCAACTTCACGCCCGAAGAGGCGCGGGATTTGGTAAAAAATCTCAATTTGGGGGCGCTGCCGGTTCCCATTACGCTGGCGAGTTCCCAAACGGTGGATGCGGCGCTGGGTGAAGATACCCTGCGGCGCGGCGTGCGCGCCGCCGCCTACGGCGCACTGGCGGTCGCGCTTTTCCTCATCATATGGTACCGCGTGCCCGGCATCGTGGCGGTCGTGGCGCTCGCCGCGTATGTGGCGGTCATGTTTGCGCTC
This sequence comes from Patescibacteria group bacterium, assembly GCA_015491245.1. GTDB lineage: Bacteria > Patescibacteriota > Minisyncoccia > Phycocordibacterales > UBA12088 > WFWH01. The sequence goes on from WFWH01000015.1 coordinate 7,370, forward strand.
TTTAAGGTGGTGCCGGTGACATTGACTGCGGCGGGGCTTGCCGGCTTTATCCTCTCCATCGGCATGGCGGTGGACGCTAATGTGCTCATTTTTGAGCGGCTCAAAGAAGAAATGCGGCTGGGAAAGAAGCTGGAGCAAGCTATTCGCGACGCGTTTTCCCGTGCGTGGCCCGCCATTCGCGACGGCAATCTCTCCAGTATTCTCACCGCCATTGTACTGTTTTGGTTCGGCACCTCCATTGTAGAGGGCTTTGCGCTGACATTCGGGTTGGGGGTGGTGGTTTCCATGCTGACCGCCATCAGCTTTACCCGCACCCTGCTCTTGGCACTCTCGTTCATTAAAGATGAAAAGCTTGCCGCCATTTTGTTCGGAAACGGTTGGCGGTCATAACGGTTGGCGATATGTGGATCGTGGCACATAGAAAAGCACTCTTTATTTTTACCGCGCTCATGGTGGCGGCTGCGGTAGGTGCAGTTGCAGTGTTCGGCTTGAAGTTCGGCATAGATTTTACCGGCGGAATGCTCATAGAGGTTGCCTATGAGGGGGAGCGCCCCTCTGCGGACCGCGTGGAGCTGCGCCTCACCCAGGCGGACATTGGCGGGTTTTCCCTGCGCGCTACCGACGACGCCGGCTACCTCTTGCGCACCAAGCCGCTTGCGGAGGAAAAAGTGGCGGCGGTGCTGGACGCGCTGCGCATGGGCGGTGCGGCGCAGATGGAGGTGGTGCGCCGCACGCATGTCGGTCCCACCATTGGGGAAGAGTTGCGCCGCAAGGCGCTCGTGGCGATAGCGGTGGTGGTGGTCATTATCGTGCTCTTTGTGGCGTTTGCATTCCGTGATGTCGCCGCTTCCAAAGAAGGGGAGAAAAAGCAGAAGGAGCATGCGCCGCACCGCCATGGCGTTTCTTCGTTCACCTATGGCCTTATCGCCATTGCGGCGCTGTTGCACGACATCATCATTCCTGTGGGGGTATATGCCGCACTGGGGTACTTTTGGGGCGCAGAGGCGGATGTGCTGTTTGTTATGGCGCTCTTGGCAATTTTGGGCTACTCGGTGAACGACACCATTGTGGTATTTGACCGGGTGCGCGAATTGCTGCGGCTCAACGCGGCGCGCGGGGTGCACGCGCCGTTTGCGGAAGTGGTGGGGAAGGCGCTAGATGCGTCACTCGCGCGCTCTGTCAATACCTCATTTACCACGCTCCTTACCCTCGCCGCGCTCATCGTGTGGGGAGCGGAGGTGACGCGCTACTTTGCGGTAACGCTCATGGCGGGGGTCATTGCGGGCACCTACTCCTCGCTGGTGCTTGCGCCCACGTTGCTGATTGCGGCATATGAGCGGGGAAAAAAGAAAAAAGCGTGAAATCGTGAAGTGGGGATGTTTCCCCTGCACCGCTTTGGCGGACAAAGGCGCGACGGTGTACCGCACGAGGCAGTGTCTCATTACTAAAACAACATGATCATTCTCGGCATTACCGGTACGCTCGGCGCGGGAAAGGGGACGGTGGTGGAGTATCTCACCCGCCACGGATTCGCGCACTTTTCCGTGCGGGCGCTTTTGGAGGAAGAAATGGCGCGGCGCGGCATTCCCGTCAACCGTGATACCATGACGCCGTTCGCCAACGAGCTGCGCGCACAGCACGGCGGCGACTATTTGTTTCGGACGCTCCTGGCGCGCGCGCAGCAGGCGGGGAACGACGCGGTGATAGAGTCGGTGCGCACGGTGGATGAGGCGCGCGCCCTCAAGGCGCTGCCGCAGGCAGTGCTCTTGGCGGTGGATGCGGACCGGAAAGTGCGCTACGCGCGCATCCGCGCGCGCGGGAGCGCGCTGGACGACGTGTCGTTTGAGGACTTTGTCCGCCAAGAGGAGCGGGAGATGGAGAGCAACAACACCGCCGAACAAAATCTCGGCGCCGTGATGGCCATGGCCGATTTTGTCCTCACCAACAACGGCACCAAAGAGGAGCTTTTCCAAAACACCGCACATGTACTTGCGGCAATACGCGCGCGCACAGGGAAACGGTAGGTGTTGCGCGCTGCGTTCATTGCCCTTTTGGTTCTCGTGTGGCGCCAGAGACGCGTGCTGTATTTTTCCAAGAATTCTGCTATAGTACCGCCGGACTAAAACAGGGGAGAAAGGCAATGCAAAAGAAATTGCCCTTCATGCTGTTGCTGGCCCTGCTGTGGGCGATTCCCTCCGAAGCGAGGGAAATCGTCTGGAGCGCCCCCATGGGGTTCCAGGCGTTCTGTGACAAAGTTGTCGCCCGCGTGCGCGAGGAGCGCGCGCCCGACTGTTGGCGGGACATTTTTCTCGCCAACTTCGGCGAAGAAATTTCTCCGGAGGAATACCTTGCGCTCCCGCGGGAGGAGCAGCGCAAATTTGAGCCGCGCCTTGGGGCGCGCTACAAGGTGCCCGATGTGTACCTCGCCCACCCCGCCCTTATGCAAGAGTTGTGGGACGAGAGGGGGCGCGCCGACTGGGCTGAACGGGAGCTTGCGCGCGCCCAAGAGCGTATCCGTGAACTTGAAGCGGCACTCGCCGAAAAGGACGCGCGCATCCGTGCGCTCGAGGCGGCACAGGCGGAAACGGTGCAAGGGCGCGCCGTTCCTCCTTCCCGTGAGGAAGGGGTACAAGTTGCCAGTCCACTGACGGAGCGGATCGCGGCGGATGATGGAGCGCCACCGGTTGTGCCGGTGCCAGATAAGCCTTCTCCGCGCATGCAGGGTGAGGAAATGAGCGAATTCTCTGTGCAGAACGCAGAGAAAGAGGTGCGTGCTTCCGCACCCCCTTTGGCACCGCAAGGACCAGAGAAGGAGGAATCGTCTGCGGGAGAGGCGCTGCGTGTAGAATCGGCGCCCGCAGAAAAGGCAGCGGTGTCCACGCACGCGCCACTGGAAGCGGCGTCCGGCGTCATTACAGCGCGGCTCCGTGAAAATGAGGACCTGCGTATAGAAGTGACCGCGCTTCGGCAGCAGGTGAGGGATTTGCGCGCTCTGCTACACGAAGTTTCGGCGCAGCGCCAGCGCATTGCGCGTTTCTGTGCACCCTATGCGGCGCAGCGCGCGTATTCTGCGCCGCGGTATGAGGGAGTGATTTCGCCCCCGCCCCCTTCCCCACCATCCATTGAGGGGGAGGTGCGAAGGAGGAGGTGATGCCGATTCGTAACCCTGTACTGCGGTGGCTGCTTGGTCTTCCGCCACTCATTCCCGAATCCTCCGAGGGAGGGGACTGGCGGGTAACCGCGGTCGTTCCCGCCTACAATGAGGAGGACTGCATCGGGGAAACCGTCATCTCACTCAAGCGGCAAACGGTGCCGCTTGCGCGCATTGTGGTAGTGGACGACTGTTCCACTGACCGCACGGGTGCGCTGGCGCGCGACGCGGGCGCCACGGTGGTGCGCACGCCGCGCAACACGGGGAAAAAGGTAACAGCGCAGGCGTTTGGGCTTGCACAGGTGTCCACACCGTACGTACTCTTTGTGGACGCTGATACCGTGTTGGCGCCCAATGCCTTGGAGTGCCTCTTGCGGTGGATGCGCCTCCCACGTACGGGTGCCGTGTGCGCCATGGTGCTTCCCCATCGGACCAAAACCGTGTGGGAGAAAGTACGGCTCCTTGATTATCTCGTGGGCACCACTGTGTTCAAGCGCGCCCAAAACCATATCGGTGCAGTGGTGGTCGCCTCAGGATGCTGCGCGCTTTTCCGCCGCGCGGCACTTGAGTCCATCGGCGGCTTGCCGAATACTGGCTCGTTTGCCGAGGATATGGATGCTACGTGGCGGGTGAGCCAGCAGGGATGGCGCGTGTGGTTTGAGCCCCGGGCGCGCTGTTGGGTGCGCGATCCCGACACCTGGCGCCTCTACGAGCGGCAAATGGACCGCTGGTATCGCGGGTTTCTCCAGTCGCTCTGGATGCAAAAGTATGCCCTGGGCGGGCACGTGCGCCTGCTTGCCGTCGTGGTTTGGATGGCGGTGGAGCAGACGCTGGCGCCGCTCGCATTTCTCGCGGGGCTTGCACTGTTCCCCGTGCAGACAGGGTATGCCCTCGCCGCCTACCTCCTTCTTGAGGTGGGCTTTGTGGGGGTGGTATCGCTCGTGCAGGGTGTGCGCCTCGGCATGCTGCGGTGCGTCATCAAAGCACTGCCTGCGCTACCGCTCCTGCGCGCGGCGAACTTTTACCTGTGGTACCGCGCGCTGTGGCGGGAGCTGCGCGGCAAGCGCCTCACGCAGTGGCACAAGGGCCACTAGAAAAGGAGGTCATCGTGAGAAGAAGGGATGTTTTTTCTTTGGCAGCCGGTGCACTTGCCAGTGCTTCCTTTGCCGCAGTGGGTGCGGGGGAGATGGTGAAGGAAAAAGCGCCGTGCTTGCGCGTCGTACTCACATTCGACGACGGGTACGCCTCGGCGTATCGCGTCGCGTTCCCGCTCTTGAGGGAGTATCGTATTCCCGCAATGGTGTTTATCAGCACCGCGCTCGTTGAAAAAGACGGGCAGCGCCTCTCATGGGCGGCGCTGCGGGAACTTGCGCGCGCGGGCTGGGAAATCGGGAACCATACCCACTCCCACCGCAGCCTCAAGGGGCTCCCGCCGCGCGCGATAGAGGAGGAGCTCTCGCGTGCGCAGGCGCTCATTGCGGAGCGGGTGGGGGTTACTCCCACCTCATTTGCTTATCCCATGGGAGAGTGGGATGCGAATGTACTGCTGGCGGTGGCGGCACGCTTTACGCGCGCCCGCGCGGCGTGGGGCATTGACCGCGACACGCCTCGTTGGGGAATGTGGTGGCCCCAAAGCCCACTCGCCATCCCCTCGTTTCCCGTGCGGCGCACGACTGCGGTGGAAGAGATCGCGCAGCTTGACGCGCACGCGTGCCGCACCGGTGACCTCCTCGTCCTGCAATTCCATGATATTGCGGACGAGGGAGGACCGTGGGCGTATCCTCCCGCGCGCTTCCGCGCGGTGGTGCGCCTTCTGGTGGAGCAGGGAGCACGCTTTAGTGTGCTCAAAGAAGAAAGGAGGTAGCGATGTACGGTAGCGTTGGCTCTCTCTTCAGCGCGCTTATTGCGTGCGCGCTGCAGTATCCGCTAGCCGGTGCGCTCGTTCTCGGGTTGGGTCTGGGGGCGGGCGCGGTGTACCTGGAC
>WFWH01000016.1 GCA_015491245.1 Patescibacteria group bacterium
ATCCTTTTACCACCTCTATTGTGGTCACTTTTCTCGCCTTTTTTGTGGTGGGCGGTTTGCGCTCCTACGCTACCCAAAAAGGAGTGGTAAGCTCCGGCGTTGAGATGCTGTGTGTGGGCGGCATTGCCGCACTCATTGCCTACGGCGTGGGGGCGGGTGTGGAGGCGCTCATATCGTAGCGTTTCTGGGGACAAGTGCGCTATATTTTGCCTATTTTCCCTATACAATAAAAACATGCGGCGGGGTGCTGGTTTTTGGTATCGCCACAAAGTTATTGTGCCACTCTTGCTTTGGATTCTCGTGGTGCTCTTGGGATATGGGGAAAGTATCCCGGCGGCACGGGCACAAGGTAAAGAAGTGGAGGTGAATCTCAATGTGTACGGTGATATCGCGACCCCCACGGTGCCTACCAATCTGAGCACCACTCTGGTCCTGTCCGTGCCGCAGGTGGTGATCACGTGGGATCCTTCTACTGACGACAGTGGCATTTATTACTACAGCATATTTCGCAACGCGGTATTTGTTGCTACCACCACAGCGACCTCTTTCACCGATACCACTGTTTCACTGAACAGCCCCTACACCTATACGATTAGCTATACGGTTTCCGCAACCGACCTGGCGAAAAAAGAATCAGCGCGGTCGGCAACGTCTTCCGTGCAGGTTCCGGGAGTGAATAAAGGGGGTGGGTCTCGGCTTGACACTGATCCACCCACCACTCCCAAGAATCTCTCATTTTCCCCTGCCACGAGCGCACCGGCGGTGACCCTTACGTGGGATCCCTCTTCAGATGATGAGGGCCCTATAGCAGGGTATCGCATTTACCGTGATGGCGTGCAAATTGCGGACGTGCCGTCCGCGCGCTTTACCGATGCCACGATTGCCTACGATGCGCGCTATTCGTACACCGTAGTTGCGTATGACCAGCAGGGGAATCTCTCCGCGCAGTCTGCACCGCTCATAGTTGCAGTGCCTCCCCCCGCCGATACCCAGGCGCCTGCGCCGCCCGCCCGCGTAGCGGCAACGGTCAATGCGGCCACCCCATCGGTGCGCCTTACATGGGATGCGGCGGTGGATAATGACAGTGGTGTTGCGGGATACCGCATCTACCGCAACGGCACCTTCCTTACCACAGTCACCTCTCCCGCGTTCATTGATACTTTCGTGTCTTTCGGCACCGGGTACACATATGCGGTGGCTGCGTTTGATGCCGCGGGAAATGTATCGGCCCTTTCGCTCCCGGTGTCGGTGCGGGTGCCTCCTGACACCATCCCTCCCTCAGTGCCGTTTGGGGTTACCGCTCGGGTAGATGCGCGCGTGCCCGCCGTGCGGCTTTCTTGGGGTGCATCAGCCGACAATGCGCAGGTGGTGGAGTATCAGATATATCGCGACGGGGTGTTAGTCGCTACCGCCATCGGCACCACCTACACGGACGCCGCGGTGGCACTCGGTGGTTCTTACTCCTATACTGTGGTGGCGCGCGATGCCGCAGGAAATCTCTCATCTCCTTCTTCCCCTGTGGCGGTTTCATTGCCCGAAAGCGCCCCCTCGCCGGAAGAGGGTGGCGTTACTATGCCGGGAGGGAGCGGCACTACCACCCAAGAAGGTGAATCAGAAGCACGTGCCCGTGAAGGGGATGCGGTGGGACAACCACAAGTGGATGTCGTGCCGCCGCCGCGCCCACGAGTGGACACCCCGCTGGCATTTCTCTTAAACCAAGAGGTGGGGTGGCGCATCGTAGCGGTGGGGTTCACCATTGCCGGCATGGTGGTGCCTGCTATAGAAATTGCGTCGCTCTCCGCTGCGTCAGGAGCGTCGTTTTGGTACGCACTGCTGCTGCGCCTTCGGAACTTTGGCCAATTTCTTTCCCTGCTGTTCCCGTGGCTGGGGCTGTATAGCCGTCGCAAACCATGGGGTACGGTGTATGACAGTGTGACCAAGCAGCCGTTGGATCCTGTATACGTAGAGCTCCTTAATGCGGATACGGGAGAGGAAATCGCATCAGTTCTCACCGACCTTGATGGGCGGTACGGCTTTACCGCACCGCCGGGGCGCTACGTAATCCGCGCGCAGAAAACGAATTACCTGTTCCCCTCTCGGCGGCTTTCGGGGAAGAAAGAGGAAGCCATTTACCAGAATCTCTACTTTGGGGAAGTGATAACGGTACAGGAGGGCGAAGAGGGCAATATCATCATTCGGGACATCCCCATGGACCCCGAGAGGTTTGATTGGAATGAGTTTGAAAAGCGCCGCCTCGGAGTAATGCGCTTTTACTCGCGCTACGGCCGATTGCTGCACTATGTAACATCGGGGCTTTTCTATGGAGGATTTTTGTTTTCCCTCTACGCTACCTGGGTATACCCCGGATGGTTTAACTATCTCGTGGTGTCGCTGTATCTCGTAGTTATGGCGCTGCGGCGGGTGGCGGTGCGCCCGCGCGCCAAGGGAGCCATCATAGACGCAAAGACCGGCGCACCGCTTTCTTTTGCCGTGGTGAAGGTGTTTATACCCGGCCAGGATGCCCAACCCGTCAAAAAGGTGCTCGCCGACGGATTGGGGCGCTACTACTGTCTCGTGCACCCCGGGGAGTACTACGTGGTGATTGAGCGCTTGCTGCCGGACGGCACCTATCGCCCGTTCTTCCGCTCCAATGTATTTAAGGTAAAAAAGAAGAAGGGAATTATTGACATCCGCTGGCGGGTATAGGCGCAGCGGCAGGAGAGGGGGGTGGGCATACACCCTCTGTTATTAGAAAGGAAGCGTGTGCGTCATGGCGCGCGTTTCTTTTTGCGCCCACGCCGCGGTATCAAGCGCCACCTCGTGCACCTTGCCGAAATCTTTGTATTTGAGCGTGCCGTGCGTGCGGGCGTAGTCAAATATTTTTTTGGTGATTTCCACGTCCTTGAGGCAGTATTCCTTTACGCGGTCACGCTCGCCCGCCTTCCACCACTGCAGGGCCTGCAGCCCGTCGGCGGTTTTGTTCTCTCCCAGCGTCGCTTCCGCGACCGTGTCCAACTTAAGGCGCCGCCCCATTGCCTTCTGCACCTCTTTCATGAGATCAATGCTTTTAATGAGCGTGAGGTCGCCCGGGTAGTATTTGTTGAGGAGCGGAATATCAAAGTGGTCGCTGTTCCACCCAACGAGCGCCTCCGTATGCTCCAGGCGGCTCCAGAGGGCGGGCAGTTCTTCTTGGAAGTAGCTGTGGTAGGAATCGGTTGCCGAATCGTAGATGCACACCACTGCAAGGTCCAGGAGCGTGGGATCGTGCCGCTCCACGTCGGAAAAGAGGTTGCTCGTTTCTATGTCAAAGACAATATGGCGCATACGCGGTAAGGTAACAGCGGATTTTCAAGATAACAGCGGCTATTGTAGCGTGCAGTGCGGTTACTTGCCAAGGGACAATATGGTCTCTGCCACCGCAGAGAGCGGCAGGGAATATTCCCGTCCGGTGGGGAGATGCTTGAGTGGGTACACGGCGTGGGTGCGCTCTTCCTCGCCCACCACCAATACCCACGGAATTGCACGGTCGGCGGCGCGGCGTATCTGTGCGCCCACCTTACGGTCAGTTAGGTTAACTGCGACGTTGAGCCCCTCTTCACGCAGGTGCTGCGCGACCTGCATTGCGGTGAGGTGCATTTCTGCGCCTACCGTGGCAACGAAAAGGTCTGTGGGAGAAGAGTAGGCGGGCATAAGGTGGTGTGTTTCAAGGAAATCGCGTATGCGCACATCACCCATGCCAAACCCCACCGCGGGAATGGGCTCTGTGCCGAACATCTCCAAGAGGCGGTCGTAGCGGCCGCCGCCAAACAGCGCGCGGGGGTTTTCTTCCGCGGTATCGTATACCTCAAACACCATGCCAGTGTAGTAATCAAAGCCGCGTACCAGGAATGGATCGTGGCGCGCGTTCCCGACGCCGAGCTGCTTAAGGTATCCCATGAGCGCCTCCAGCTGCGAATAGGAGGGGAGCGCGCTGCAAAAGGCAGGGGCAGCTTCCGGCGTAAAGCGAGAGTGCACGGCATCTGCCAACGCTTTTCCCGCGGCAGCTTCAAGTGCCTTCAGGTACGCGTCCGGCGCCATTTTGTCGCGGCGGTCCATGGTGCGCAGCACGGCCGCTTCGCGCGCGGGCGTGAGGCGCTCTCCCGCCTCGCGTGCCAGCGCGGCGAGCGCTTCATGCAGGAGGGCGCGGTGGTTTACGCGGATGACGAACTGGTCTTCGCGGGCGCCGTAGCACTGGAGCAAGTGGTGTGCCAAATGCAGTATTTCCGCATCTCCCGCGACGCCCGCAACGCCGAACAGGTCGCAGTTCAGCTGCCAGTGCTCGCGCAAACGCCCCTTTTGAGGCCGCTCGTACCGGAAACAGTTGGGGAGGGAGTACCAGCGCAGGGGGAAGGAGAGCTCCCGCCGCCGCGCCGCCACCATGCGCGCTGCCGTGGGTGTCATCTCGGGGCGCAGGGTAACGGAGCGCCCGCCGCGGTCGGTGAACGTGTAGGTTTGCTCGCGCAGTATCTCCTCGCTGGTTTTTCCGGCATAGAGCTCGGTGGGCTCCAGCACAGACGCGCTGTACTCCTCATAGCCGAAACTCTCTGCGCCGGCGCGCATGATGTCCGTGAGGTAGTTGAAAAAAAACCGCTCCCGAGGGTAAAAGTCGCGCACACCTTTGTACGGGGCGGTTGACAGCTTGGCGCTTGTATTTTCTGCCATAATGATTAGAGTGTAGCAAAATGCCGCGCATTATCAATCTCTACAAAGAACGGGGTGAGACGCCCAGGGAGCGCCTCGCGCGCTATCGTGCGCGCCATGGCCTCGCGCCGGAAACGCGCCTGACGTACCTGGGCCGCTTGGACCCTCTGGCAGAGGGGGTGCTGCTGGCGGGAGAGGGGATGGATCAAGCCACACGCGCGCGGTACTGCGGCATGGATAAAGAGTATGAGTTGGCCGTACTGTTCGGGGTCGCTACTGACACCTACGATGTGCTGGGGCTCATTACCGAGATTGCCGCACGCGCCCGTCCGCCGCGGATTAACACACATGCGCTGTTGCAAGAAGTGGTGGGTTTGGTGGGTGAGTGGGAGGAACCGTATCCGCCGTACTCTTCCCACCGCGTTATGGGAAAGCCGCTATTCGTGTGGGCGCGCGAGGGCAAATTGGATGACATCATCATACCCACTCATACCGTTGCGGTGTATGCGGCAATGTGTACCAAGGTGGGGGTGAAAACGGGTACCGAGGTGTTGCGTGAAGTGCGCGCGGCGGTGCAAGCAGTGCGGGGCGATTTTCGCCAGGATGCCGTGCGCGCCATGTGGGAGCGCGAGGTGGGGCCGCTCTATAATCTCCATTTTCCTTTGGTTACCTTGAGACTGCATGTGAAAGCAGGCACCTATCTGCGCGCGCTGGCGCAGCGCCTGGGAGAGCGCCTGGGCATGCCCGCGCTCGCGTACCACATTGTGCGCACGCGCGTGGGGCGATTTCGCATTGAGGATGCCGAGCGCAGATGAACCGCGCGCTTTTTTGGGTGTGCAGTGTATGCGGCATGCCACCGCGCGTTTATATGCCATGGTTGAAAATGGCGTAGAGGGAGAGGGGAAGTGGAAAGCCGGCATTGCGCCGGCTTTCCAGTGCCCTCCTGACAGGTTGTGAGTGTTGTGACGGGCTTGCTCTGCGATTCTTAGCAGTCTCGCAAGCGCGATTGAACCCCTTTGTTGTGTAGTTTACCTGTCGGAGTTATCTGCAGTGTACCCCCGTGGCGGGTGAAGTCAAGCGCATAAAAAGGCCGCACATGCGTTTTTCTGTGCATGGTATGCGCATAACCTGTGGATAAGTTAGCGAGAGGCGCATGCATCGGGGTGCCACATCCCACGCGCCGCGCGCCGCGCTTCCGCCTCTGCGCGTTGAAAGCGCAGTTGGTAGCGGTATGGTTTTCCTTTAAAGGTATACTCCCGCGCAAATCCTTCGCGCACCAGCACCTCGTTAATCATGACACCTTCCCGCGTGTGCACGTAGGCCAAGAGGCGACCGTACTGATCGTACGTCGCTTGGGAGGGATCGGTTTCTAAGCGCACTTTCCGGCCGCGCAGGAGCGCTTTCGTTCTGCGGGTCGCTTCGCGCGCAAAGCACTCAGGTGCCGTGTTCCCCTCCCGTGCCATCTCTGGCGTGTCAATGCCCAACAGGCGCACGGTGTAGCGCTCCTCATTGCGCCGCACCACAATGGTGTCGCCATCAATGACCGCCGCGACCGAAAACCATCGCTCCGGCGCGGGCACGGGTGGCTCCTGTGGCGCGCCGCGCATCCACCATGCCAATGCTGCGGCAAGAGCGAGGAGGAGTGCCGGCGCGGCAAGGGGTAATACGCGTGGGCGGCGGCGGTGCATGGGAAGCGGCGGTATATTGTGTATACTGTAGCACGCGATGTGGTTTAGAAAAAAATCATTGGCAATGCCGCATGTAGAGGTGGCGCCGCAGGTATTCCTCCCTCTCTTGGGGTATGGAACGTACCGATTGGAAGAGGAGCAGTGCTTTGAAATGGTGTATCACGCACTCACCATAGGCGTGCGCCACATTGACACCGCCGAGCGCTATCGCAACCACCGCGCGGTGGGTGCGGCACTGCGCGAGAGCGGCGTGCCGCGCCGCGAGGTGTTTTTGACCACCAAACTGTGGTGGAATCACCTTCTCCGGGAGCAGGTGGGAGCGCACGCGCGGAAATTTTTGGAAGAGCTGGGCGTGGACTATCTAGACCTCTTGCTGGTGCATTGGCCCAATCGCACCGTTCCGTTCCAAGAAACGTTCTCCGCGCTGGAAGCGCTGCGGGAGGAAGGGATTATCCGCGCCTATGGGGTTTCCAATTTTACCGCCCATCATCTGGAGGACGTGCAGGCGCTCGGCTTTCGCCCCGTGGTTAACCAAATAGAAATCCACCCCACCTTTCGCCAGGAAGCACTGGTGGCATGGTGCCGCGAGAGGGGGGTGGAGCCTGTTGCACACTCGCCTTTTGCTAGGGGGAGTGATCTTGCGCGGTATGAACTGCGCGATATTGCACGGCGCATGAACGCCACCCCTGCGCAAGCGGTGCTGGCATGGTTCCGCTGGAAAGAGATTCCCGTGATATTCGGCACGCAGCGCATTGCGCTTTTGGAAGAGAATCTCGCTTCACTCGCGCTCCCTTTGGATGTCACCCTCCTCAGGGAAATAGATGCGCTCCCCACGCACGTGCGGCAAGTAAATCCCCCCTACGCCGATTTTGATTATTGAAGCGGTTGTGGTGGCGGGTGCCTCTGCTATCGCGGTGTTCTTAAGCGTGGAGTGTTGTATTGTGCGGCAAACTATGAGAGAGAAAAAACGAATCACCAAAAAAAAGAGCACGCGCGCCGCGGCGGCGCGCCGCGCGGCGCTGCGGCAAGAGGCGGCTGCGCGCGGCGTCAGGGTCGGCCGCGCGATGGCAGGGTTGGGCCTCTTTGCGGTGCGTGCGTTCCGGCGCGGAGAGCGCATCATTGAGTACACGGGAGAGCGTATCAGCCGCGAAGAGGCGGACCGCCGCGGCGGCCGGTACCTTTTTGAAGTGAATCGCAGGTGGCACATAGACGGCAAGGGGAGGGAAAACCTCGCGCGCTACATCAATCACGCGTGCCGTCCCAACTGCGAGGCGCGCGTGGTGCGCGGGAGGGTGTTTATCTACGCGCGGCGGCACATACGGGAAGGGGAGGAGCTTACCTATCACTACGGAAAGGAGTATTGGGATGAGTACATACGGCCGCACGGGTGCCGCTGTACGGCATGCCGCTCCCGCGCGCGCGTGAGGAAAGACACAGGCTCATAATTTTTCACTTTGTGCTAGCATGGAGCCATGCAGCGGTACGTATTCGTGGCTTTGCGGCACGCACTGCGGCGGGAGGAAACTCGCCGCAGGCCCGAGGTCGGTATTTTCATTGCGATGGGGGGAAGCGTGGCGGTATTGGCGCTTTTCTTGATCCCCCTATCAGTTTCTGCCGCCTCCTGCGCGGAGTACACTCGTGCCTCCCAAACCCCCGCGGGATACGCTCCTCCCGTCTCCTGGTACACGAACACCCTCCTCCTGAGCGCCGACTGCACGGGCACGCAAGCCACCCTCACGGTGGGCGACAATAGCCCCACTACCTACATCTACGACACCGCCTACTACCACACCGGCACCTCCTGGGTCCCCCTCACCCTCACGGGTACCGGCAAGCAAGGCCGCTGGATTCCCCGCAAGGCAACCGCCTCCTTCACCCTCCCGCAACCTGCCACCTACGTCGCCGCCTATACCTGCGAGTGGCAAGGCAACACTTGGCGCTGCGGCTGCACCACCCCCGCCTGCACCCAGCGTGCGTGGCAGCTGCAGAGGGTGCG
>WFWH01000017.1 GCA_015491245.1 Patescibacteria group bacterium
GCTTCCGTAGTGGCAGTGGCGGCGCTGGTGTTGGCGTTTGCCGCTACTGAACGCGAGGCGCGCGCAGCGTTTAACCCCGAGATAAACTACCAAGGAAAACTGCTCAATGCCTCCGGCAGTGCCGTTGCCGACGGCACCTACCACATGAAGTTCCGCCTCTATACCCAAGAGAGCGGCGGCACTGCTATTTTTGAGGAGGATCGTTCCAGCGTGGCGGGAAACCGCGTGCCGGTTACTAATGGATTGTTTTCGGTAATGCTCGGCTCCTCTTCGCCGCTTACCGGCGTAGATTTCAATCAAACGCTTTGGCTGGAGGTTTCCATCGGCGGCACCGCAAGCACATCATGGGAGACGCTCTCACCCCGCAAGCGGCTCGGCGCGGTTCCCGCTGCCTTTGAGGCGGACAAGTTGGACGGCGTGGATTCCACCCAATTTTTGCGCTCCGACCAAAGCGATACGTTCACCTCGGGCACGTTGACGTTTAATGCGGGCACTTCACTGGTGGTAAACGGCTCGGGGCAATTTGCCAACGCGACCGCAACCGATCTCTATGCAACTACGCTGGGCGTAAACGGGGAGTATTTCACCGATCTCACCGGTACGGGTCTCGCTATTTCCTCAGGCGCCCTCACCGTCTCTGGCGTCCCCGCCTCCGCACTTGCCCTTCCGCAGGGCAACGTCTTCCGCGGCAACGCATCCAACCAGGCGGAGGCGACGTCTTCGCTGTACATAACCAATGCGGGAGATGTGCAGGTGGGCATCTCGCTGCGCCTTCCCGACGGTTCTGCCGCCACACCGTCGCTTGCCTTTACCAATGACACGAATACGGGGCTGTACCGCGGCGGTGCCGATATTCTCAGTCTGGTCACCGGAGGGAGCGATCGGATCACGGTTAATGCGACAGGGGACATTACGTTGGATTCCACCCTACTTACCTTTGGCCAGAGCGGTAATAGCAGTTTGACCGTGGCATTTGCGCGTGCGGCAACCACCACCGTTGCCAATGGAGAAGCGTTTGCGTACACCATCGCTACCAGCACTACCGCCGATCCGCTCTTCAGAGTGGACACCACTGGCTCGGGAGAGGTAATCATCGGCTCCAAGGGGGGCGATGTGTACATTGGCGATGTTGGGGCTCCCTCTAACCTCATTTTTGAAGAGGATTCTGCTATACACGGACAGGGAACGAACGTGCTTACCTTTGGGGTAACGGGCGACACGATACGTTTCAACGTGCCGATTAACGGCTCCTCTACTGCCACCTCCACCTTTGACGGCGGCATCAACTTGCGCAATGGCTGCTTCGCCATCAATGGCACCTGTATCAGCGGCGGAAGCGGCGGGAGCGGGTCCGGTACCGTCAATAGCGGCACGCAGGGGCAGATTGCATTCTATCCCTCATCAGGGACGGCGGTTTCCGGCACCTCTACGGTATTTGTAACCTCTGCGTCATTAGTGGGTGTGGGCGGCACCACCTCACCCTTCACCACCTTTACCGTCGCGGGCGACCTCATGGCAACCGGCCGCCTGTACGACAACACCTACTCACCCGGCACCAACGGCTACGTCCTCCAGTCCACCGGCACCGGCTACCGGTGGGTCGCCACCTCCACCCTGGGCCTCGGCAGTGGCACCTTCCTCGCCCTCACCGACACCCCCAGCACATACAACGCCGGCCGCATCCTCTTTGAGAGCGCCACGGGTGTCACCGACGCTGCCGACTTTGTCTTTGACAGCGCGAACAGCCGCTTGAGTGTGGGCACCTCTTCTCTCTTGGCAACGCTGGCGGTCAGGGGTGCGGCCGGATTGGATCCGCTCTTCCTCCTCGCCTCTTCTACCGACAGCGAGCTCCTACGGGTGACGCCGGCGGGTTATCTGGGCATCGGCACCAGCACACCCGCCGCTGCACTCTCGGTTGCCGGCGACATCTACGCCTCCAGTACCGGCACCTCCACATTCACCGGCGCGCTCTTTATTGACGACGGGGCGGTGGTGCATAACTACGGCGGCGATACCTCCATTACCAACCTTAATGTGGGGCCGGTACGCTTTGAGGACAATGCGGGATGGGTATCATGGATAGACCTTCCGGTGACCGCAGGGGTTGCCACCGGTACCGTAGAGGCATTTTCCGCCCAGGTAGATTCGCTCCAGGCGCTCACCGTGTGGAGTGAGACGGTAGATGGTGACGGCACGGCGGGGAAGCTGCGGGTGGTCGTGGGTACCACTTCCAGTACCGTACTCACTTCTACCAACATCCCGTTTGGATCGTTCATAATTTCTGATGGCGCACTGTGTGTGGATAACAGTGGAGGCACCGCATGCGACAACGCGGCGCGCACGAGCGGGCAAATCTATGCGAAGTCCAGCACGGTGACTGCCATTGACGTTGCGGAAAACTTCCCAGTGGAAGACACGACGCTCCGCGCGGGTGAGATTGCGATGCTGGACAGCAAGCAGGCGCCCGTGTGTGCCGCAACAAAGGACATAGGAGAGGGGGTGGTGTGTGACGGCTACGCGACCGCAACCGTGCCGTTCATTACCCGCGCCCGCAGGGATACTGCAGCTGAAATTGTAGGTGTTATTTCAACCGATCCGGGCCTCTTGCTGGGCGGCTTTGGCGCCTCGGAATTGGTGGAGTATGAGAAGCGGCCAGTTGCCCTGAAGGGGCGCGTGCCGGTGGTGGTGAATTTTGAGGGGGGCGACATTGCCCCGGGTGACCGCATCGCGCTCTCTTCGGTGCCCGGCGTGGGTACACGTGCGACTACTTCCGGGCGCGTGGTGGGATTTGCCCTGGAGGGCGCCGCACGGGGCAGTGCGCCGGCTTCCGCCACTACCAGTATCCTGATGTATGTAGAAGCCAGTTACTACACCCAGCCCTCGCAGTTTGCCATTGACGCTCAAGGGCGCGTCGGCATTGGGACCACCAGCCCGTACTACACCCTGCAGGTAGAAGGGTCCGTTGCGGCGCATTCTTTTGTGAACATTTCTACCGAAAAAGCCAAGAAAGACATTGCCATCATAGATGGGGAGGAAAAGGAGCAGCTGCTGGATGTGGTGCGTGGTATAGACATTGCGCAGTATCGCTATCTGGAAGACGGTGCGGATGACCCGCTGCGCCTGGGGCTCATTGCCGAGAAGGCGCCCTTGGAGGTGCTCTCGGTGGCGACTACGACACAAGAGGGGGCACTCTTGGGGGTAGACCTCTACAAGCTCACCACGCTCACGCTG
Organism: Patescibacteria group bacterium; assembly: GCA_015491245.1. Lineage (GTDB taxonomy): Bacteria > Patescibacteriota > Minisyncoccia > Phycocordibacterales > UBA12088 > WFWH01. The sequence goes on from WFWH01000017.1 coordinate 3,232, forward strand.
GCGGGCGTGCAGGAGCTTGCGGATACAGTCAGCAAGATGGAGCTGCGCCTGCAGGCGCTGGAGCAAGCGCAGGCAAATGCCACTACCACCACACCGGGAGCCGCGGGCGGAAGCGGTACAGACAAAGAGAGCATACTGCAGGTGCTTGCTGATATGGGGATGCGCGCAGCAGAGGGCATACTGCGCTTGGGGAAGACGGCAGTTGCTACCCTCACCGTCGGCTCTCCCGAGGCGCCTTCCGGCATTACGCTCTACGACGAGGCGACCGGCGCGCCGTACTGCCTCAAGGTAAAGGGCGGCCAAGCGGTTACCGAATCGGGCGCCTGCGCTGCGCGCGGCACGGGTGCGGATGATGCGCGCGGCACGGGCGCCGGCGGAGGAAGTACTGGCACAAGCAATACAGAAGGGGGCGCCACTTCCTCAGCGCCGGTCGTTACCCTCATTGGCACGAGCCCTGTTTCCGTGGCACTGGGCGAGGCCTATATAGACCAAGGGGTTTCGGTTACCTCGCCCTCGGGCGCGGCAATACTCGGCATTACCCTTATAGTGGACGGTACGGCGGTGGATGAGGTTGCGATTGATACCTCGGCAACCGGCACCCACGTAATCACCTACACCGCTACCGACGAGCAAGGGAGAAGCGATTCAGTGGAGCGGGTAGTAATCGTGGGAGGTGCGGACGCTTCTGCGGACGCTGCGGCTACTACGGATGATACCGCCACCGACACCCCAGACGGCAGCTCGGCGACCTCATCATCCGGCGGCGCCACCGGCGGCACTACCACTCCTGAAAATGCAGACGGCAACAGCGCTGCGCCGGGTAGTGGGGCAGGCACGGAAGGGGCAGGGGGCGGCGATAGCGGCAGCGCAGATGCGAATGCGGGAAGCAGCACGGGTGCGGACAACGCCGATGGCGCCCGCGGCGGCACACAGGGGCAGGAAGCGCAAGGGGGCGGGGCATCTGATGCTGCCGAGAGCGCGTCCAGCGGCAGTGATGCGTCTGGCAGCACCGAATCTGCGGCAGCGGCGGACGCTGGATCCGGCACCGCACAAGAGGGCGACGGGGATGCCACTTCTTCGGCACCAGAGGGCGGCAGCGCCACTTCATCAGGCGGGGATGGTGCGGGTTCAACCGGTGAGGGAAGTGACGGCGCAAATACGGAAGGCAGTGCTGCGGGCGAGACGGAAGATTCTGCCGCTCCCACGCCCTAGCAATGCGCCATGGGAAGCCGGAAATGCCGTACCACCGCATGCAGCAACACCGTAGAAGAGGAGTCCAAAGAGTGCCGCGCCGCGCCCGCCCAGCGGCAGCGGCGCGGGACGGGGAAGCGCGCCGCGCGCGGCGTCTTTCCAAAATGCTCTTGCCCATGCTTGCGCTTGCCTCTCTGGCGGGTGTGGCGGGGTATTTGGTGTGGCCCACGGAGGCGCCCGGCTTTGCCAATGGCTACGCCTACCGCAGGGCGATAGAGATAAACAGTGCCTATGTTGCGGGGAGCGGCAGCCATACCGATTTTCCCGTACTATTTTCCGGCACGTTTCCCTACCTGAGAACCGTCGCGAACGGAGGGAAAGTGGAAACAGACAACGGCTACGACATCATTTTCTCCACCAGCACCGAGGGGGTGGAGCTGTTGGACTTTGAAATTGAGAAATACTCTTCCACTACGGGAGAAATTGCCGCGTGGATACGCCTGCCCAACCTCTCCACGAGCGCCACCACCACCTTCTACATGTTCTATGGCTCGTCCACCATTTCCGCCTCACTAGAGCGTGCCTCCACGACATGGGACACCAACTACAAAGGCGTGTGGCATTTCAGCGAAACTTCGGGCCAGCAATTTGACTCTACCGCCAACAACAATGACACCTCTTCCATAGTGGTTACCGCGCAGGGCACCGCCGCGGGCGTGGTGGCGGGTGCTAATAATTATGACGGGGTAAACGATGCGGTCACCATACCCGACAGCGCCTCGCTGGACCTTACCAACGGCGGCACCATTGAGGCGTGGATCAAAACAAACGATGTCGCCACCTCTACCACGCAGCAGTCTGTGGTGACCGCGCCTGCGCCGTCGGGATTGGGTGCGGGAGAGTATGGGTCGTTTGACAGTGTAATGGTAGGGGATACTGTGTATTACGCCTCGCTGTATTGCTCCGGCACCGTGGAGACATTTTCGGTTGCTACCTCTACGGGCGGCAATTTCTCCGGATGGACCACCAAAACCGCGCCCGACGGGTGCGGGGCGGGTGATGGCGCGGCTATTTCGCTAGGAACGGACGGATCCCTCCTGTACTATCTCGCACTCACCCACAATGACACCGTGGAAACCATTTCATTTGCCACTTCCACACTGGACTTCACCTCTTTTTCCGCGTGGAATACTTCTTACCCAGGTCCTGTGGCGGGAACTGCGGGAATTGACGACCAATCAGGTATTGACATGGTCATTGACGGCGACACCGCATACGTGGGGTTGCTATTGTATGACGCGGCTCCCGACACTGAGGATTATTGGACCACTAATTTTAAATTAGACGGCTCTTCCGCCGCAGCATGGACCGATCAAACCAACGATCCCATTGAAGCGAGCAACGCCGAGGGCTGCTCCACCGCGGTGGAAACCGATGGCGCATCGCTCTTCTACCGCTCGTGGTGCCACGAGGATTATACCTACACCCCCACCGACCGCTTTATGCGCAGTACCTCTACGTTTTCTGGCACGGGTATGGGTGCATGGGTGGACGGCGTCATGCCGCCCGGCCCCCAGGGGGTAGGTAATCACGAATCATCCAATACCACTTTCCAGATAGTGCGCATTGGCAACACGCTGTACTATGCTGCCCAAACCGTTCACAACACCGATTGGCGGGCTTATTCCGGAAATTCTTCCCCCTCGGGCAATGAGCAGTGGGCTTCGGTGGCAAGTGGCGTTAATGCGACCAACCGTGATGATGGCGCCGCCTCACTTACTACCGACGGGTTCCATCTCTACCAAAGCTTTGCCAATGAGGACGGCACCGCCATCACCTTTCGCCGCGGCACCTCCACCCTTACTTCCCACCCGATTCTCTTCAAAGACAATGCGTTCGGGATAGTGCAGGCGGGAAGCGGCTATGTGCTGAACGAGTATCCCCGTGTCACTGCGTTCGGCACTACCACCGCACCCTCGGCGTTTGAGCACGTGGCGATTACCTATGACGGCACGTGGGTGCGCATGTACATAAACGGAGAAGAGAAAAGGGCGATAAAAACCAATGCCGACTTCAACGCCACCGCGGCCGACTTGGTGCTGGGCAAGGGCACGAGCGTGTTCGGCGACAATTTCTACTTCAACGGCGTGATTGACGAGGTGCGCATCTCTGACACGGCGCGTTCCGCCGACTGGCTTAAGACGCAGTACAATAACATCACCAGCACCTCCACCTTTTACTGGATTGGGAGCGAGGTAACGGACACCACGCCGCCCACGCCCGATCCCATGACATTTGCCACGCCCCCCGGCGGCGGCGATCCCACGGCGCTCGTGATGGAGGCAACGAAGGCAACCGATGACTCCATTCCCATTGAGTACTTTTTCTCCTACCATCCCTGCGCGAGCAACGGCGGCACCGGCGGTACCCAATCGGGGTGGCAGACTAGCACCTCGTACACCGACACCGGCCTTCAGGGCAACAAGTGCTACGGCTACCGTGTGGCAGCGCGCGACCGCCTCGGCAACACGACCGCCTCTTCCTCGCTCGTAGAGGTGTACACCGCCGCCTATACGCCCGGTGCACCCACGGTGAGCGCACCCACCGCGAGCACTCTCACCCTCACTAATAATGAAAACGGCAACCCCGCCGCAAACCCCACCACGTATTTTGCGGTGCGCGTGCTCTCCACCTCGCCTCCCGATGTCACCTGGCTCAACCGCTACGTGGATGTGTCGGGCAACCCCTCCATAACGCCCGTGTGGCTCACCGACGCGCAAATAGACGGCCTCGTGGTGCAGGGCCTGCAGAGCGGCACCACGTATGGGTTTGCGGTGAAGGCGCGCAACCAAGACGGCAAAGAAACGCCGTTCTCTTCGGAGGGGTCGGGCACCACGAGCGGCAGTGCGCCGGCTGCTGACGTAGATACCCGCCTGCGCGGCGCGCGCCTGAGAGGAGGAGAGCGTTTGCGCTAAGTTAAGGAGGCGAGACGCTTTTAGGGTATAATACAATTACGTTGCGTAACTAAACTGCCACGCCACTACACCATGCATCGTCCTTCCACTCATGACTCACGTGCCGCGATGGTCGCTTCCCGGCCGCTCACGCCGGTGGGTAAGCTGCTGCTCGTGGGGGCGGCGGTTGCCGTGGTGCTTTTTGCGGCATGGCAATTTTCCGCGCGCGGCGCGGTAACGCAGAATGTTGCGACGGTTTCCGTGCCGGCGCTCCAGGAGGGGCTTGTGGGCTACTGGACGTTTAATGCGGGCGCCATTGACCTCTCCCAGCCTGCTGCGGAGATCCGCGACCTCTCCGGCCAAGGCAACCACGGCAATTGGCTCAATCACGCCACCACCACCGCGCCGGGCGCCATCGGGCAGGCATTGGAGTTTGACGGCGTGGATGACGTGGTGGATATTCCCGACCCGGGCGCCAATAGCGTACTGGACGTGCCCGGCGATTTCACCATCAGTGCGTGGGTGTATCCGAGGACACTGTCTGAGACGGGTGCGGGGCGCAACCCGCGTATAGTCCAAAAGGGTACTACGGTACTGGGCGGCGATGCGGCAGGTGCGTACGTGCTTATGATTTATACCAGTGCCGGCACACCGTACATCGCGCGGGTGGCTCTCTCCATAGGAGGGACGGTTTATGTTGCAACCGGCACCTCCGCATTTGTTCCGGGAGAGTGGCGCTATGTGTCGGTGGTGCGCGAGGGCACGGCACTCCGCGTATTTGTGGATGGGGTGTTGGAGAAAACGGAGACCATTCCGGCGGCAGACGTGGACCAGCATGACCAGGTGTTGAAAATGGGGGAATCCGACAACACCGATGGCGCACTGGACGGAAGATTGGACGACGTGCGTATCTACAACCGCGCGCTTTCCGCGGAAGAAATTGCCGCGCAGTACCGCTTGGGTGCTGCCACCAAGATGGCGGTCAACCAAACCCTCACCACCCGCCCCTCGCTCCAAGACGGCCTCGTCGGTTTCTGGACCATGGACGGCAAAGACGTGGATCTCTCCCAACCCGCCGCCGAGGTGCGCGATTCGTCGGGGCAGGGAAACCACGGCAATTGGCTCAATCACGCCACCACCACCGCGCCGGGCGCCATCGGGCAGGCATTGGAGTTTGATGGGGTGGATGATGTGGTGGATATTCCCGACCCGGGCGCCAACAGCGTACTGGATGTGCCCGGCGATTTCACCATCAGCGCGTGGGTGTATCCATACGATATTCCCGACGCAGGGATTTTTCCAGGCCAGTATCCGCGCATTGTGCAGAAGGGATACTCTGTTGCCGGCGACGCGGCGGGGGCATACGTATTTAGTATTGATAGGAAAACTTCAATAAGAAACGACGCTTATCTTTCCATTGCGATCAATATAGGGGGGGTGGTATATCAAGCGACCTCTGTAAGCCCCGTCAGGCCAAAGGAGTGGGTTTTTGCCACTGCGGTGCGTAAAGGGACATCGCTTATAGTATATGCCAATGGCCAATTAGAGCGTTCCATTACTATTCCCGCTAGCAATGTTGCACAACATGATGAACCGCTTAAACTTGGAGAATCGGATAATCTAGGTGGCGCACTCCACGGCATTCTCGATGATGTACGCATATATAACCGCGCGCTCTCTGCGGAGGAAATTATGAAGCTCTATCGGCTTGGCGCCACTTCCAAGATTAACAAAACCCTCACCACCCGCCCCTCGCTCCAAGACGGCCTCGTCGGTTTCTGGACCATGGACGGCAAAGACGTGGATCTCTCCCAACCCGCCGCCGAGGTGCGCGATGTCTCTCCCCAAGGCAACCACGGCAACTGGCTCAACCACGCCACCACCACCGCGCCGGGCCGCGTGGGGCAGGCACTGGAGTTTGACGGGTACGACGACTATGTTGATGCAGGCAGCGCCGCGTCCCTGGATAACCTCTCCAATTTTACCTATGCCGCGTGGATTCGCGCCGATGGGTACGTCACAGATTACATGCCCATCATGGGGAAAGGTACGGTAAGTGTTGGCCCCAGCGTGGCAAAGCGTTTTTTGGTGAATTCTAATAACGCAGACTGCACTGGCGGCGACGGCTCCACAGATGGTTGTCTAGAGATTTCCATCAATACTTCCGGAACTACACGTACCGTGTTTACCCCCGCCGGCACGATACGGCCGGGGCGGTGGTACCACGTGGCGGTGACGTACGCAAATGGTACCGCGCCGAAGGTATATGTGAATGGCGTTGAATCAGCATACGTCTCGCAAAGCGCTGGCTCTGGAACCGACGTGGACGAATCGGCGGGCCCATTTTTGGTGGGTTCATGGAATCACGACGGGTCGCTGACGCCGGGTGGTCCAGCAGGGTGGTTTGATGGCAAGATTGACGATGTGCGCGTGTATAACCGCGCGCTCTCTGCGGAGGAGATTATGCAGCTCTACCGGCTTGGGAGGTAGCGTATGATATCCAAGCAGAGGTTGAGGTCTGGTAAAACGCTGCTGTCATGAAAGTCTATTTTGCCACCGATCACGCGGGATTTGAATTAAAGGAAGCACTGCGTGCGTTTGTGGCGCATGAATTGGAGTACGAGGTAGAGGACTGCGGCGCTCATGAATTTGTGGCGGAGGACGATTACCCCGACTATGTCGCAAAGGCGGCACGTGCCGTATCCAGCGACCCTACGGGCGCGCGCGCGGTGGTGCTGGGAGGGTCGGGACAGGGCGAGGCCATAGTCGCCAATCGCTTTCCCGGCGTGCGCGCGGTGGTGTTTTACGGCGCAGGGAGCGCAGAAGGGGAGCAAGAGGCCCCATCGGTGGTAGAGGTGGCGCGCGAGCACAATGACGCCAATGTGCTTTCCCTCGGTGCGCGCCTCGTTACCCTCACGGAGGCGAAAGGCGCGGTGCGCGCCTTTTTGGAAACCCCTTTTTCGGGTGCGCCGCGCCATGTGCGCCGCATTGAAAAAATTGACCAGTATCCATGAAATATGCCACCGTGGTGCCCGCCGTTATCCCCGCTTCTCTGCGTGACCTTGAAGAAGCGGCGGCGCGCGTGCGGCGCTGTGTTCCCAGAATGCAGGTGGATGTTATAGACGGGCGTTTTGCGCCGCAGGCGTCTTGGCCTTTTGCGGCGGGAGACGCACGCGACTTTCGCGCGTTGGTGTCGCAAGAAAAAGGACTGCCGTTTTGGCAGGATTTGGATTACGAATTGGACGCCATGGTGTATGAGCCGGAGAAATACCTTGAGGAATGGTTTGCGGCGGGATTTTCCGCGCTCATCATTCATCTCTCTTCCACCAAAGATGCCGCGTCTCTTGTGCGGGAAGTGAAAGCGCGGGGCATGGAGGCGGCGCTCGCCTTGCGCCCGTCAGAGGCCTTGGCGCTTTTAGAGCCCCATGCGGAGGAGATAACTCTGGTGCAGTGCATGGGGAGTGATACCATTGGCTTCCATGGGGTGGCGCTGGATCCGCGCGTATACGAAAAAATACAAGAGATAAAGAGGCGGTGGCCGCATTTGCCGGTTGCGGTAGATATCGGCGTCAATGAAGCAACCGCGCCGCGCTTGCGGGATGCCGGGGCGGATAGGCTGGTATCGGGCTCTGCGGTGTTTTCTTCTCCTGACCCTTGTGCGGCGGTGGCGCGCTTGGCTGGAGCATCAAAACAATAGTGTTTCCATAATAGGGGTGGGTACTATGCGCGAAACAGCACAGCAAAGGAGGCAGAAGGCATGCCGCTCCCGCGCGCACGTGAGGAAAGACGCAGGTTCGTAATTTTTCACTTTGTGCTAGCATGGAGCCATGCAGCGGTTCGTATTCGCAGCTTTGCGGCACGCACTGCGGCGAGAGGAAACTCGCCGCGGGCCCGAAGGCGGTATTTTCATTGCGATGGGGGGAGGCGTGGCGGTGTTGGCGCTTTTCTTGATCCCCCTATCAGTTTCTGCCGCCCCCTGCGCGGAGTACACCCGTGCCTCCCAAACCCCCGCGGGATACGCTCCTCCCGTCTCCTGGTACACGAACACCCTCCTCCTGAGCGCCGACTGCACGGGCACGCAAGCCACCCTCACGGTGGGCGACATTAGCCCCACTACCTACGTCTACGACACCGCCTACTACCACACCGGCACCTCCTGGGTCCCCCCCACCCTCACGGGTACCGGCAAGCAAGGCCGCTGGATTCCCCGCAAGGCCACCGCCTCCTTCACCCTCCCGCAACCTGCCACCTACGTCGCCGCCTATACCTGCGAGTGGCAAGGCAACACTTGGCGCTGCGGCTGCACCACCCCCGCCTGCACCCAGCGTGCGTGGCAGCTGCAGAGGGTGCGGGGGGAGGAGGCGGGCAGTATTGCGCCGCGCGCCACAGATTTCTCCCATATCGCTTCGGGATCGTGGCAGCGTGCCGCTGCCGACACGTTCGGGTGGCTTACCGAACAAGACCTGCAGAGCGCCAAAGCGCGGGGGCAGTACGCATTCGCGGCCGCGCCGGACGGCACGAGAGCGGTGCGCCACAGGGTGCTGCCCGGCATGCAGGTATTTCCGCCGGGGTGGGATTCTCCCTATGCCTCTGTGCCCACTACGGCACGCTACTACGTGCTGCGCTACAACATGTGGCAAGAGGGCTTTCAGGGCAGGGAAGGAAAATTCATGGCACTCATGGGCGGGCGCGGATTGGCGGGATCCCAATACGCACGCCCCGCCTCTTCCGCGGTGGGAAATGACGGGTGGAGCATGGTTTCCATGCATCCCACCAACCGGTTCAAATCCGATCCCCGCCGCGCTACGAATGCGTTTGGCTGCTATGTATACTCATGGAACCGTGGAGAACTGGGGGGCAAGCTGAATGCGCGCACAAAGAATTACCATGGCGCCACCCTGCCGCGCACGAATGCCGATATACCCACGGGGCGTTGGGTTACGGTGGATGTGGTGGTGAAAATGAACCGTCCCGGAAAGCGCGACGGCGGGGGCTACGTATTCGTGGACGGCGTGCGGCGCTGTGGCGCCGACACCGGCATCATGTGGTACGGCCCCGGCAAAACGTGGAAGAACATTTGGATGCGATGGCGCATCATGAACGGCGGCAACCCCGAAGCGCTTATTCAGGAGCAACCGGTTACCGAGTGGTACCGCGATTTTGAGCTGTGGTATTTGCCGTAGGGAGTGCGATATGTGTAGGGGAAGGAGAATACACTGCCGTTGCCGAAGCCGTTTCTTCCCTGCGCTTGCGGCGGGTATGTTCCTTGCGGGCGCCATGGCGCTCCCGACGGCAGATGTGGCCCACGCCGCCCCCTGCGCGGAGTACACCCGCGCCTCCCAAACCCCCGCGGGATACGCTCCTCCCGTCTCCTGGTACACGAACACCCTCCTCCTGAACGCCGACTGCACGGGCACGCAAGCCACCCTCACGGTGGGCGACAACCGCCCCACCACCTACGTCTACGACACCGCCTACTACCACACCGGCACCTCCTGGGTCCCCCTCACCCTCACGGGTACCGGCAAGCAAGGCCGCTGGATTCCCCGCAAGGCCACCGCCTCCTTCACC
>WFWH01000018.1 GCA_015491245.1 Patescibacteria group bacterium
GGACATTATGGCGTATCTTCTTTTTGATTGCCGCGCTAAGAGCGGTGCAAATCTGTTCTTGTCCGTGGCGCGTTCCGGCGGGCGCCGGAAAACGCGGCGGTACCGTGTCCAATCTTTGCGGGAATGAACCTCATATGCTTTGTCATCGGATGTAAAATTTATTTTAGTATCTTTCTTTTAATTAAGTCCGGAATTATTTTATTGCGAATAATTGGCGACAGTTTCTGATTATTCAGATCATCTTTGCCAATCCAATGCAAAAATTAAATTTCAGTGGAAGGTTGAGGAGTGCCGATTAAATCCCCCTTATACAATTTTATAGAAACATCCCTATCCCGCCTTCCCGCCGTAACATCCGCGTATTCTACAATATACTCAAGTGTAGCAAAATCCACCTCACAATCGAGTTCTTCTTTAACTTCATTTTTAAGGTACGTCTCAATAGTATCTTCCTCAAATTGTCCGCCCGGCATTATATAATCGGCCGTGACATTTTGCGGATATTTTTGCACGACCAAAAATTTACTTTGATCTTTATTTAAAACCAATAATCCAATTATGTTGTAGTAAGCCGTGATTAAAAGATACTAACATAAAATGTGCTTCACAGCGTATGCGATTAAGAGAAATCTTGCTCCAGGAAAAGATCGAGAAAATCCGCAAAAACCTTCCCCCTAATTGCTGTTTTGCGGAGAGTCTGCAAGGTACCCAACCGAAGAGAAAGCTGCATTCTCCCCGCCCGCCCCATATTGAAAAGAAAGCGCATTGTATTCTTTTGTGCCGTACACACCCACACCGTCGTCGTGCAATAATACAAATTCCGTAATTCCCACATCCAGGGCCATTTTACTGCAAATAGTGCAGTACGGCTTGCCCGCTTTTGAGGGCATTTTGTCATCACCAAGGCGAATGAAATACAGTCTTGCACCGAATAATTTATCAGGACTTTTTTTCAGCGCATCCATTATGGCCCTTTGCTCGGCATGAACACAGCAAGTCTTATCCGTCACTTTTTTATGATATGAATCTTTCGCATAAAAGCACCTTCTCTGGCTTTCAAGACCTTGCGGCGGACCATTAAAGCCGACACCAATGATTTCATCCAATTGGACAATTACCGAACCGCATTTTGCACGCTCACAGGTTGCACCCTTTGCAGCTTCTGCGGCCTTGGCAATATATGCAAGTGCTTTCTTTTCTTCATCGCCGGATAAATACCTCATACAACTATTAAAAAGTATCCATACATACAGTATACGAGAAGAATGTAACTACTCATAACATTTATGTGTACATGATGTTTTACGGAGTAAAACCACCAATGGTATTCTGCTACAGAACGTCCCGTACCCCATGCCCGGCGACACACCAAAACTGAATCCGGCTTACTTGGAAGAGCTGCGGGCGCTGCGCCTTCCCGCGGGGCACTACGCCATCTACGGCAGCGGCCCGCTCGCCGCACGGGGCATACGCGCAGCCGCCGACCTTGACATTATCGTCAGCAAAACGCTGTGGGCGCAGCTGGTCTCCCGCTACCCTGCCGCGCTCCGCGAACACCCGACACGCCTGGCAATCGGCAACCTGGAACTCTATGCCACATGGCCCCCTATGGATGCGCACATTCCCGCGATGCTGGCGGAAGCGGAAGAAATCGGCGGTTTCCCTTTTGTGCCGCTGCGCTACGTTATGGAATGGAAACAGCAGCGCGGCAGGGAAAAAGATCGCCGCGATCTTTTGCTTATTCGGGAGTATCTCCGAACCAAAGGAGAAAAATGAATTAAGCCCGACAGAGAACCGCCCCCCCCTGAACCACAACGGGCAGTTACCTATGCGTTTGGTATGATGCGAGCCCAGGCGCGTTCCCTTCTCTCCGCACCCCACGCAACGCCATGCACGCCCTGTTCCCGCTCTCTCAATGCCCCTTTCCCCTCCTCCGCAGCAATGCTGCCTGCGTGCGGAAAAATCCCCCCACGCTCTCCCGCAAGGAGGAAAGGGGCGCATAGTAACCCGCATCGCCGCCTGCAAGAAACGGCGCGCGCAGGCGCAGGAGTGCGCGTGCCGCGATGAGCGACAGCGCCCCCAGGGCAACACCGGCAACCATATCTATCACATAGTGCTGGAGTAGATATACCGTCCCCCACATGTTGTACAGCTGCCATACCGCGGCGGCAATGCCCGCAAGAGGATGCAGAAGAAACGCCACCGCGACAATGAGGGTGCCGGCCGCTACGTGAAAGCTGGGATTGCTGGAGACTGCGAGCCAATTCCCCCCGTCCGCCTGCCAAAAATCGCGGAGGAACAGGATGGAAGCGGACCATCCTCCTGAGGTTTGCCGCACCCGCGCGCGCAGTGCCTCCCCCTCTTCCACAATTTCTTTCGGGGCGGCGACAGAGGGGTACACGCCAAGCTCCAGAGGGCTCACCGCAGGCGCAAGGTACCACCCCAGAAGCCCGAGCGTCATGGCGATAAAAAATGCGAGCAGGAAGAGCCGGAACAAGTAGGCGCCCGCATACGCCGCCGCAAGCAATACGCCGGTAAGCGGCACGAGCCACTTTTCATATGCTAATTGCGCCAAAGCCCCTTGCACCCCCGCCATGCCATCCGCAACACGGAGATAAAACCCCTTTCCGAAAAGCGCGGTATCCCATTGCCAATACCGCGCACTGAACCGCGCCACTTGGTCGGCGTCTTGCGCGGTAAACAGCGCCACGATGGCGGCACCGGTGGCGAGTGCGGCCGCGATATACGGCACGAGCATGAGGAACACACGCTTCCCTTCTCCGCGCACACATAGCGCGCCTTCGCGCGTGCCCGCTCCGTGGCGCAGCGTACCCCACCCCATTTTCTCTAAAACCGAGAATGCTGCCCTCCCCGCCGCGCGTATGAGAAAATACAGTGCGAGCAAGAAAAACGGCGCCAAGAGGTATTGGGAAAAGAGAAACTGCACCACCCCCCGCGGTGAGAGAAAGCGCAACACCTCTCCCCCGCCGAATAACAAAAACGCGGTAAGCGCCGCCAGCGAGGGGAGCAGCAAGACGTACCACTCTATGGGAAGCGGGCGCAAGCGAAAAAATGCGCGCGAGGGGCGCTTCTCTGGCACTCTCTGTGGCGCACTACTCATACAGCGCAAAAAGGTTGTCTTCCTCCCGCGCCTTGTTTTTCCGCTCATGCCCGCACGCTTCACAGCGATGGAGAATGGTAAATCGGCCGGCTTTTTGCTCCAGTGCAACGGGGCGCATCATGCCGCCGCAGTCCGCGGCACGATCACCCGGATTCACGTCCACGTGGCGGCTCCAGAGGCAATGGGGGCAGTGGTTGGTATAGCCGTCTCCTTTCACTGCGGTGCCGCAGTGGCGGCAGGTGAAATCCTCCACGCGGCGCTCAAACCTTTTTGAGGGAAGTTCCTCGCCAAAATGCTGCGCTTCACGCATAATCCATGCTTGCGCGCTTCCGCCCGCCCCAAGCCCCGCGGTTGTCGCGCTATAAGTGATAGTGTATGCTAATGGGCGCATTTGCGCCATATGCACCGCCCGTAGCTCAATTGGTAGAGCAGGTGGCTCTTAACCACAAGGTTGAAGGTTCGAGTCCTTCCGGGCGGACAGAAAGCGGCACCCATATAGCATGCACCGCGCGCCATTCCAGGCGCCACAGGCGCGTGTGTATTGCGCTACCGCGCCAATAACCGTAAAAAGCACCTACTTCTCCTTCCGCCGCGCACCACGGCGCTTTGTTGCCATTGACAACGCAGGCACCACCGGTATCGTGGCGTATGGAACAAGCAGAAAAGGAGAGGAACCATGGGCATACTGCCCCACGGGCTGCCCAAATGGGTAGCAAAATGGTACCTTACGTGTATGGAGAAAGGACTTAACCCAGAGGAGCATGCACTTTTTCAAGAGTGGTGCACTGCAACGCAGATACCTCACCGTACTACACCCCACCCCATTGTGGTGGGTATGGTGGGGCTCGTGGGAGACGGGAAGAGCACCGCGGCGCAAGGCCTTGCAAGGTACCTCGGCGCCGTGGTGATTGAGGGTGATGCCATACGCACTGCACTGCGCCGGCGCGGCATGCCTCTTGCGCGCGCCCGTGCCCTTGCCGAGGCCATGGCATCCCACACGGTGGCACGGGGAGGAAACGCCGTCATGGATTCCGATTTTGTGGACGCACGCAAGCGCGCGGCGCTTGTGGCGTGCGTGGAGCCGCAGGGTGCACGGGTGGTATGGGTGCGCGTACTCTGCGACCCCGACATTGCTATGGGGCGCATTATTACGCGCGGCGCGCACAAAGAATTTTTCTCCGGCGCACCTTCCCCTTGGAAGGGCGAGAATGTCGGCGCGGTGGTAAAAATGCGCGAGCGCTGGCGCCGCACGCCACTTCACTACCGGTGGAGCAAACGCGCAGGCGGCCAATTTACGCCCCGTGAATTTCCTTTTGTGCACCTCACCCTGTGCACCGACACGGCAGGTTGGGGGGATGCACTGGAAGATTTCGTGCATTCTTTGAAGTAACCATATTCCGCGTGCCATAAAAAATACGTGCCACGTCCGCCGCGCTGTTCTGCGGCGGATTTTGCTCATCGCACATACATACCTAAAAACGCCCACACTTTGCGATAGGTGCCCGCAGCGCGGTATGATACCTGCAGCACACAGCGCTTTTCGACTGCAGTGCCTAAAAGCATCGCGCATACACCCAAAGGGGATGTGGCGGAATCGGTAGACGCGCCGGCCTTAGGAGCCGGTGCCCGTTACGGGCGTGGGAGTTCAAATCTCCCCATCCCCACTAGTGCCGGTATAAGTAACTCGCCCGCATGGCGTACGCAGGTAAATTTGACTTTTTGTAAAAGACATGGCATTTTTTATTGAGGTGAACTTTGTCAAACAATAAGGAGGAGATAGGCGATGTTTCGCACTCTCCGCTCCATGTTCTTCCGAATTTTTGGGGGAGGGAGATCGGTCGCCGACATCATTGTTGCGGGCGAGGTGCTTAAGCAACTTGCCGATCGGTTTGGTCCCACCCTTGTCCCACTCCTCCGAAGAGAGGGGGTGCATTTTGAGCGGGTGTATAGCCGAGCCCGCATTGTGCAGCTCATCCACGAGCTGCAGGAAAAGTACCCCCTAGAGGGAAAGCGCCTTCTGCGATACGGAAAGCGTGCAGAAAGAGAGGGGCTCGGGGACCGTTGGATGGAGTTTCTCCGCGCTCTCGTTCTCGCCAAGGTGGGGGAAGCGATTCTGGATTTCCCCACCGAGTGGGGGAAGGATGCCACTGCATCGAGTATAACCGACGCACAGGAAAGAAAGGCAGGTGCTGCCAAAAAAGCTGCGGTGGAAGCGCTCCTTATGGTGGGGCGCCTAAAATCCTACCATCAAGCGCGCTTCATGATGCGCCAGGTGGAGAATGGGTTGGCTACTCTCATACGAGACCTTGCGCGAGAAGTTCCTGGGCACTCTCGCGCAACAGCGGCAAAAGCTGCTCAAAAGTGGGAGACCGCGAAAAGGAGAGCGCGTGATACCGCGCGCCGGATGGACGACTGGTGAGGAGGAAAAGATGAAGGAATTTTGGGAGTTGTACCTCTCGACACTCTCTTTGGTGGCAAGGAGGGTGTCGGGCGTGCAGGAAAAGCCCTCTCACAAAACTGCGCGGGGTGTGGATCCCAACCTCGCGCGTTGGGAGGTAACCAAAGCGGGAATAACCCGCCTTGGAGTTTTGCTGGGTGCCCTACTCCTCGCCGCGGTTTTTGCGGCAGCCGTGGGTACTTCGGTGGGATCGGATGGTCCCAAGGTGGTGGCGGGCATCTTGCTCCTCGCCTCCCTGTGGCCGCTTGGCGGATTTGCCGCAATCGCCGCTACTGCAGCCTTGCCGGCCGTGGTGGTAGTGGACTTCCTCAGAGAGGGAAAACAGACCGAGGAGTTCTTTTCCTCGGTCGCAAAGTGGGCGGTGAGCATATGGTTCACTTCCTTTCTGGTCGTCTTAGTGGTGGGTTACCCCTACTACCAGGTTCTCTGGGTGGCAATTCCTTTTGTCCTTGCCACAGTGCTCGCAAGGGCAGTGGGGATTGCGGTGAAAACCCCCCTGGTTATTGGGGGAATTGCCCTTGCGGCCAATTTCTTCGCAGGACCTTATTTCTTTCAGGGGAGCATCGCTTCCTTGAGAGAAGCTTTTGATACCGCGGGCTGCCAAAGCCTCGCAGAAGCGGGGGAGCGCCTGGATGAACGGTGTATGCGCTTGCTCCAGAAGGTGATGGAGGAGGAGAAAGAGAAGAGAAGGAGGAGTAACACCCGCCAAAACACAGGCCGCATACCACCGCCCACCGCAAAAATAATCACGGTGGTGGCCGGCGAGGGCTGGAGCGAGGAGGTATGTGATTTCTATCCCTCGCTCAAAATCCGGGAGAGGATCGCATTTACTCGTCTTTCCTCAACGGGGGAATACGACGTACCGGACGGCATGTTGGTGTATGCCGCAATGCCGTTCGGACGTAGGGTAAAGTTCTGGCTCTCCATCTTCCGCTGGGAGTGGGGAAGTTGGAACAAAGACTGGATCCCGTTGTCAGCAGGTGAGGTGCCGGCCCGGCTGCGGAACTCCTTTCCCCCCACAGGGGGAGGATGCTCCCGCTACGCAGCATGGGGGCCAGAAGGGTACCCCGTAACCATAATTGCAGAATATGTGCCGGTAAGGTAACTCGGCACATATTCTGCAACCGCCCCGCACTCCTTAGTGAGTGCGGGGTTTTTAGCGCAAAGGATGCTCCGCGGGCAAACCTCCCTCTTCCGGCGGTTTGGTTTTGTCCACCCCCAGCGTATTGAGGCCGATATTCAAGAGCGCAAACACGGACACCATAATCACCATGCCGATTATCCCCCACAGCATGTGGCGCTTGCCGTCTG